>JBEKWY010000236.1:0-5598 GCA_049512575.1 Candidatus Acidiferrum sp. | reverse complement strand
ACGCTGTCGCTGGGAATGCTGGCGTGGGTTCTGCGCTACCTGATGTTCGGCTTCGGCAACAGCACCGACTTGGTCTGGATGCTGTACTTGGGCATCGTCCTGCACGGCATTTGCTACGACTTCTTCTTCGTAACGGGCCAGGTCTATGTAGACCAGAAAGCCCCCACCGCCCTGCGCGCCGCCGCTCAAGGCCTGATCACTTTTATCACCTACGGCATCGGCATGTTCCTGGGAGCTTATTTGTCCGGCTGGGTAGTAGACCTCTATGTGACGTCGACCTCCACGGGCGCTCTAACCCACAACTGGCGCTCTATCTGGATGGTGCCTGCGGTCGGCTCAGCGATCGTCCTACTAATTTTCTGGTTCGGCTTCCGCAAAGAGGAGCCAACTCCCAGTTAGAAGCCGCTCATTTTCTAGCGAGCGAGAGTTCGTTACCGGGTCGGAAACGCGGAGGACTCGGAGTTGGTGGTTGGTGAAGGGGTCGGAGCTTTAGCTCCGACATTCCGAACCGAAGAAGTGGGCTTCAGCCCCTGAGGACACTCTTTTCTTCTCGTCTCGTCTCAAAACTTCATCTCATCCCGAGTAACCTGCGGCGCATGCCGGAACTTCCCAATCTCCAAACCCTTCACGTAAGCCAAGCGCAAAGCGGCCAACTGCACAGGAACAATCTCCACCAAAGGCGCGAGCCACTCAGAAACCCCGGGCACCTCAACAAACGATAACCCGCCATCATCATCACGCAGTGGCCCCACAACGCGAACCATCGCCCCAAACCGCACCAAATCCCGAGCAAGCCCCAAGTTAAGCTCCCGAGTCCGCCCTTCCGCTGCGAACACGATCGCCCGAAAACCGGCGTCTACAATCTCCACCGGCCCATGCCGAAAACTTCCCCCAGCCAATCCCACCGCTGGCTCCTTAGCGGTCTCGCTGAACAGCAAAGCTCCTTCCAGCGCCGAAGCGTAGGAAGGCCCGCGTCCTAACAGATAAATGGGCGATCCAACTCGAAAAAAATCATCCCACTCGGGAATCCGCTCAAGCTGTTCCGCAATCAAAGAAGAAATTTGAGGCAAAATCCCGGCGATCTCCTGCTGTCGCGCATCAAACTCCCCAGAAACCGCTCCCGCTAGCAACAGCAACGCCGCCACAGTCCCCGTATAGCTCTGCACCGCCACCATCTCATCCGCCAAGCTGCCCACGATCATCGCAACATCCACCCCACGCCCAAGAGCACTCGCAGCCTCATTCGTGATCCCAATCGTGTGCGACGCCACTCCCTTCAGCCGCCCCAACAACTTCACAATCTCGACCGACTCCCCCGACCGCGATACCACCACCACCACAGCCCCGGCACAGAGCCGCTCCTGGTAGTGCAGCAGTTCCCCGCTCTCCACGATCGAACAATCGAATCCCTTCGCCGCAAGCTCATACTGCAAAGGAAATGCCGCATGGAGCGAAGCCCCGATCCCGGTAACCACAATCTTCCGCGCCTCACGCAAAAGCCCAGCCGACCGCAGCAAAGCGCCGCGCCCGTCACCGCGCTGCCAAGCCAGCACCCTCTCCAGTGACCGTTCCTGCCCCCGAATATCCCCAAGCAACCGCGATTCGTTCATCTAAGTTCGCTCCACGGAAAGCAGCACGTCGAGAAAGAAGGTCCGTCAGGAAAATCGGAACTCTTGCCCATCAAGCAAATCCGGCCCCGCCCCGTCAAACCAACTCAATCATCACCCGCCGGCCGACCATCGCCGCCGCCCGCTGCAGACTCGAGAGCGTAATATCATGTTTCGGATTAAGCAGTCGATCCACCTGTGTCCGGCTCGTCTTTAGAAGTGCAGCCATCTTATTCTTCGATATCTTCTGCTTCTTCATGGCTTCGTCAAGCTGCCAGGCCACGACCTCCTTGATCGCCTGCGCCTGCGCTTCCTCAAAAATCCCCTCTTTCTTAAGGAAGTCATCGATGCTCGATCCCAGGTGTGTCTTCCGATTCTTGCGCTTTTTGCTCATCTCCTTAACTCCTTCTGGCGCTGACGCGCTAATGCCAAATCACTTTCCGGTGTCTTGTGGGTCTTCTTAATGAAACCGTGGAGCGCCACGAGGCGTTCCTCATAGATACAAAGCAGCACGCGCGCCGTTCGCCTTGTTGGCAGATCGGTTCGGATCTCCCACAAACCCTCTCCGAACGGCCGGCACAGCGGCATGCCAACAGGCCACCGCCATTGTGCGCGCAACAGGTCCCTTCCGATGGCGTGCCGCTCGACTTCCGGCAATCCTTTCAGCCACTCCCGCACCGGTTCACGTCCCGGCCGCAAGCGATAAAAGACCAGGGGAATTTTCCGCGCTGGCTGGCCTTCTTCCATCATGCACCTTATATAGTACACCTGTACCGGATAATGTACAAGTGGCGCTCTCGTCTTCGAGGGTCTTCGTCACGGCACGGTTTCAAGCGTGCGGTGAACGCAGGGGCGCAGGACTCCTGCGTCCCAAACGCAAGACCTGACGCCTTATCAACCGAGAAGCAGGCGATCGATGCGAGTGCTGACGTCGCGCAAATAGGTTTCGTCGCCGGGCTGCAGTTCGGCGATGACGCTGCCGGAATAGCCGGTCTCCGCGAAGGCGGCGCGTACGGCGGACCAATCGACGTCGCCATCCCCCAGATTCACCCAGGCGTAGCCGTCTGGTTTGCGTTTGAAATCTTTCAGGTGAACCTTCGCGATGCGCTTATCGAGCGTGCGAATCCAGTCTTGCGGAAAGCCGTAGAGCATGACGTTGCCGACATCGAACCAGGCTTTGATCCAGGGACTCTGAAACTCGTCGATATACTTAACCATTTCCAGCGGGCTCAGCAGGAATTTATTCCACACTTCCTCCATCGCAATGACGACTTTCAATTCTTCGGCGAGCGGGATCAGGGTGCGAATCTGCTTTTGCGATCGCGTCCATGCGTCGAGGTAGGAGGTCTGCGGGTTCACAACCGCCGGAACAAGCAGCACCGTGTCCGCGCCCCAAAGCTTGGCGTTGTGCAAAGACGTGCGCATGCCAACTAAGCTCGTCTCGACCACGGCCGGATCGCTGGACGACAGCGGATACTTCCAATGATCCATGTTCATGATCGAGTCGATGTGAACGTTGACGGCGTCGGCAGCTTTCTTGATTTCTTCGGCCTTGCTCTGGTCCGGCTCGGTAGGAACCTGCGCGACTTCAAAGCCGGCGTCGCGGATCATTTTGAATCGCTCGGCGTAACTCAGCTTCTCGGGCGCCATGGTGAAGACGACGCCCTTCTTGATGTTGAGCGGCGAAGGGCGCGGCGGAATGGCAGGCACAGCGGCAAACTCCGCCGATGCGGCGCAAGGCAGTTCGGCGCCGGCAAAACCTGCCGCGCAGACTGCAGCAATCGAAGATTTCAGAAATTCGCGACGTGATGCGTTGCGCATGAAACACCTCAGCGAAGGCGGTTCGTTTTGGTCGGGAAAAAGCTATCACAGAATCACGCCGAACGAAGCGCGGCGGCATCGCCGTCAGAAGGCTTTTTGAGCCAGGGAAATGGGCCACAGCGCGATGGACCTGAGCATGCGGAATCCCATGCGTTCGTAGATCGTTGTGGCGCGCTTGTTGGCTTTGCCGACGTGCAGGAAGGACGTGACGCCGGCGGCGGCATGGTCACGCATCAGGCAAGTCATCAGCGTCCTCGCGTAGCCCTTGCCGGTGTGCGAAGGATGCGTGCAGACGCCGCTGATTTCGCGATAGCCAGTCATGCACAGGCGTTCGCCCGCCATGGCGACCAGTTTTCCATCCACGCGAATTCCGTAGTACGTTCCCATTTCGTAAGTGCGTGGCTGGTAGAAGCCTGGGAACGCAAGCGAGATCAGTTCGAACATCTCGCCGGCGTTTTCTGGCGTCATTAAAATCGGATGGATTTCGTCTTTGCGGCCCTCATCCTTGAAATAGTCGGGGCCCAGCATCTGGAATGTGTGCAGCGGCGGGCCGACGGAGAGCCCGTTCATCTGCGCCGGCGGTTCGTTGAAAATGTAGACCTGCTCGCCGGGCACCAGCAGCGCTTCGAGCCGCGCCAGCGTAGGCTCGCTGGTATCGTCAATCACCGCGAACGGCGAAACCTCCGCGGGATAGCGCCGAGCCGGAGGACGGCCGATCGCAAAGTGCGCGTGCGCGCTATTCAGCGCGTTGCGGACCGGGTCAAGAAGAGGGTCGCTATTCATATTCTTTCTGAAGCGCCGATTGCTTTCGAGGGCCGCTATCCCAAGTATCGTTGGCTACGCGTTCACGCGGCAACATTCAACTTGAAGCAGTGAACAAGAAACTGTAACTTCGCTGGGCTCTGCAAAAATACACTTTTCAGATTCGAGGGAGCATCCGTGCCGAATCCGCGACCGATCCGTTGGGTGTTTCTCCCGGCCCTGCTGGCGTTGACCCTGCAACCCGTGAAGAGTGGCGCCGGGCCTGCCCTGCCGCAGGGCGCTGACAGCCCCGCAGGTCCCGTCCAGTTGACGGCGGAACAAGATCACCAGCGCATTATGGATTTGCTGCACATCACTTCCCTGCGGCGCGGCGCGGACGGCGATCCGAAATCGCCGAATGCGGCGAATTACGACGAATCGAAGGCGACTCCTTACACCAAGCTTCCCGACCCGCTGGTGTTGATGAACGGCAAGGTGGTGAAAAGCGCGAAGGCCTGGTGGGACAAGCGGCGGCCTGAAATTGTGGAGGATTTCGATCGCGAGATTTATGGGCGCATGCCGCGCAGTACGCCGAAGGTGACTTGGGAAGTTGTCAGCACGACGCGCGAGAAGAACGGCGACGTGCCCGTGGTCACCAAGAAACTCGTCGGTCACGTGGACAATTCTTCGTACCCGCTGATCTCCGTGAACATCGATTTGACGCTGACGACCCCGGCGAATGCGACCGGACCTGTGCCGGTGATGATGGAGCTCAGCTTCAGCCCGGAATTTATGGCGGAGCTGGCGAAGCGCGTTCCGGCAATCGCGGCGCAAATGGCTGCGGCGAAAGGTCCGACGTGGCAGCAGCAGGTTCTGGCGAAGGGTTGGGGTTCCGCCGTGCTTATTCCTACGAGCTTTCAAGCGGACAAAGGAGACGGCTTGACCACCGGAATCATCGGACTGGTGAACAAGGGACAACCGCGCAAGCTGGATGATTGGGGCACGTTGCGAGCCTGGGCTTGGGGTGCGAGCCGCGCGCTCGATTATTTCGAGACCGACAAATCGGTGGACGCCAAGCAAGTGGGAATCGAGGGACACTCGCGCTATGGGAAGACGGCGCTGGTCACGATGGCCTACGACCCACGTTTTGCGATCGCGTACATCAGTTCATCTGGCGCGGGCGGAGCCGAGCTCTACCGGCGCAATTTTGGCGAGCAGATCGGCAACCTGGCTGGAGCGGGCGAATATCACTGGTTCGATGGCAACTTTGTAAAATACGCCGGGCCGCTAACTCCGAATGATTTGCCGGTGGACTCGCACGAACTGATCGCGCTTTGCGCGCCACGGCCTGTGTTTGTCGGCGCCGGCGCGACGCAGGGGGATGGCTGGACCGATGCGAAAGGAATGTTTCTTGCCGAAGTTGGCGCTG
>JBEKWY010000235.1:0-5692 GCA_049512575.1 Candidatus Acidiferrum sp. | reverse complement strand
ACGTGGCTTTGTCGATGACCCGATTGGCATCGAACACGGTGATATCGGCATCCGAGCCCACGCGAATTCGGCCTTTGTTCTGGAACGCGGGGGCGCGTTTTTGCAGGCGTTGCGCGGGCATCAACGTCATCTTGCGCAGCGCGGTCATCAAATCGAGTGCTTTTTCTTCGCGAACGTAGTGTCCCAGCACGCGCGAAAATGTCCCCTGGCCGCGGGGATGCACCTTCGCCCCGGTGATCATCATCCCGTCGCTGGCAATCATGACGATTGGGTTCGCTACCGCGGTGCGCGCCGCCTCTTCTGGTATCGAGTGAATCACCACGATTCCACCCTGCTTGCGATATTTCTCGAAGCTCTCCGCCGTCAGCCGCTCCCCCGTATCCGCCCACTGCAGATCCTTGTAGGTGATCCCCTGGCTCTCTTGCCAGCCGGGATCGAAAATTGCCGACTGCAGCATGGTGCTCCCGGCCGTATAGGGATAGCATTCAGTGGTCACGTCAAGGCCGTGGCGTTGCGCGCCTTCGACCATGGCGATCAAGTCCGGCGTGAACTTCAATCCCATGCTGGTGACGTGTACGACGTGCAGTGGCGCTCCGGTCTCTGCCGCTGCCGCGACCACCTCTTCCAAGCCGGTCAATCCTGTCGCCGGTTCTTTGATCCCCGCATAACGCAAATGCACGTGTACCGAACCGCCGTACTTCGCCGCCGCGCGAAACATCTCCACGATTTCCTGGTGCGTCGCCGCAGCGGTGTAGTTGATTCCCATGCCCTCCGCAAGCGCGCCCTGGCGGAAGCCTCGATCCATCGCCGCAACCATCTCGTTGATTTCTTCCGGACTGGCTGCTCGACGCGCCGCATCCCCGGTCGGGAGGAAGGTGCCAGGATCGTGCATTACCTTCATGCGTACGGGAATGTGCCCGACACTCACACCGAAGTTGATCAGCGACTTCCCTTCCCGCGCGGCATACCATTTGGGGACATCGTCGGTGCCGACCTCCAGCTCCAGCGACGTCGTCACGCCGTCGTGGGCCTGAAATTGGTAATTGCGTGGTTCTTGTCCGTGCTCGTGGAGATCGATGAAGCCAGGCGCGACCACCAGGCCCTTGGCGTCAACAGTCACCTTCCCTGCTAGGGGCCCCTCGGAAATCGCGGCAACTTTGCCAGCACGGATGCCCACATTGCGGACAGCGTCCAGCCCCGATTCGGGATCCATCACCCGGCCGTTGGCGATCACCACGTCGTACGTTTCGCCAGATGTGGGACCCTTCCCAGCGTAAGCAAGGGCGATCCCCAGAAGCACACTCAGACCTACCGCGCACATCCTGCCGAACAAGAACCTCTGGAAAGGCATTCGTGAGTCCCCCAAGGAATTGAGCCGGCGGTAAGTCTATTGAACTCGCCGCAAAAGGGAAACCCCGGGGCTTCTGGGGGGAGAAGACCCGGGGTTGGGGGTTACTGCTTGAGGGGGGCCGGAGGAAACTTGTTCAAATTTTGGTTAGTGCACCTGGTGCGTCGAGAGCAGGCAAATCTGCCGCAGCTCGTCGTAGGTGAAAAAGGTCTCTTTCTCTTCTCCGGCGCTCTCGGTATGGCCTAACCCGGATTCGCTGGAGATGCGCCGCAACTCCTCTTCCTCGATTCCAAGCAAAAGAGCGGCGCGTCCTTGGGTCACGTATTTCGGGACTTGGTTGTTCATATGTGCCTCCTCAAGCTGGGAGCAGCACCATCGCGTCTTCTTCTACTGCCAAAATCATCGTTTTGTAGATATCGATGTCACAGCCGTCGATCCGCATCCGGATCGTATCTCCGCCATCCTTGAGCATCTTGCCCCGCAGCGGCACCTTGATGTCTCCAAGGGCCACTCTTAGAACCACCGGAAGCCCAACCCATGACTTGTATGCGCTGTCCATTTCAGCCCCCTCAGCACTACGTTCCTGACGCAAGCAGAATCGCGCACGGCTCGAAAACCGCCAATGGTACAGCGAGGGTACCGGAGTAGTAAGAACGTACTGTTTGGCACTTGGACATGCGAAGGCGACGTAGATTCAGGCGAAGTACAAACGTACTGGTCGCGCGGGACGCCAGAACCATTGGCTCGGGCGGGGCGAATTGGCATCCTTATCTCCGTGATGCGAGATAACCAAGCCGGGCTGGGCAGTGGTCCAGTCCCGGCCAGCCGGGCTGGAATCGGGCTCGCCTTGGGTGGCGGGTTTGCGCGGGGCTTCGCGCATCTGGGCGTCTTGAAGGTCCTCGAACAAAACCACATTCCAATCACGTGTATCGCGGGAACCAGCGTGGGCAGCATTCTCGGCGCGGCCTATGCCAGCGGGGCGTCGTTGGCGCGCATCATCGCCACCTGCCGGACGCTGAAGTTCCGCGATATTGGCAGCTGGCGGGTTTCACGGCTGGGGTTGGCCAGTAACCAGCGGCTCGGTGATTTGATCGCGCGAGTCTTCGATTCCAAAAATTTTGAGGATCTGCCAATACCCATGGCGGTGGTGGCCACCGACCTGAATACCGGCGAACCGGTGGTGCTTACGCATGGCAATCTCGTTGATGCCATTCGAGCCAGCTGCGCGTTTCCGGGGTTGTTTGAACCGGTGAAGATCGGCACGCGGTGCCTGGCCGACGGTGGGCTCGTAGCGCCGGTGCCGACGCGGGCGGCGCGCAAACTGGGCGCGGAATTCGTGCTGGGCGTGTCCGTGGGGATTCAGGACGGAGACCGCGGATCGCCATCCAACATATTTCAAGTAGTGACGCGGGCGGTTAGCGCCGCGCAGAAGCATCAGCTGGAAGTTTGGGAACGCCATGCCGACCTGGTGCTGCGGCCCGACGTACAGTCCTTCGCATGGGATGCCTTCGACCGGGCCGACGAGGCCATCGAAGCGGGGGCGGAAGTGACTCGCCGGGCTTTGCCCCGCATCCAGAAATATCTGGAGCGTGCCGAGGCGGGCCGCGACGGCCTGGAAACCGATCTGCAAAGCATGCTGATGGTTGCGGAGGCCGTGCGATGAGCCGCTTGAACGCATGGATCGCCGTATTTGGCACTTTTGGCGTCCTCTGGTACGAATGCGGCGATGATTTCGCGCTTTTCTGTTACCGTATTGGATGCGGTGCTTTCACCGCGGTTCGTTCGCGCGCTCTCGAGCTCGCACCTGTATCGCCAGCAATCGCTACCACTTCTCCAAGGAATAACGACGCGTGCTCGAATCTCTCGTTCACCTGCTCCGCTCTCTCTACAACCCGGACGGACTCAAGGAACTGATCCGCTGGGGCGGCGCTCCCCTGGTCTGTTGCATCGTCTTCATTGAAACCGGATTTTTCGTGGGTTTTTTCCTGCCGGGTGATTCCCTGCTGATCACCGCTGGGATCTTTGCCGCCGCGGATGTGCTGCCGCTTCGCTGGCTGTTATTGCCGGTAATGGCTTGCGCCATCGTCGGCGATCAGATCGGATACTGGATCGGTCGCGGCGCCGGGCCCGCCCTGTACCGCCGCGAAGACTCGTTGCTGTTCCGGCGCAGCCATTTGCAGCGGGCCCACGAATTCTACGAAAAATACGGCGGGCGGGCGGTGATTCTGGCGAGGTTCGTCCCGATCGTACGGACCTTTTGCCCTCCGGTGGCCGGTGCGGCGAATATGCCTTATTCGCGCTACGTTATGTTCGATATTGTCGGAGGCATATGCTGGGTGAGCGCCACGATCCTGGGCGGATTTTTTCTGGGCCGGAATGTTCCCAACATCGGCCAACGCATACACTATGTAATCCTGATTGTGGCGGTGCTCTCGATCCTGCCCGCAGTGATCAGCATTTGGCGTTCGCGCCGCATCGCCCCGGCGGAGGTAAAGCGATAAAACCATGGCGCCCCGGAAGTTGCGTGCAGTCATCTTTGATATCGGCCGGGTTCTGATTCGTATTGACTTCGCCCCCGCGATGACCGGTTTGGCCGCGGGACTTTCCCTTTCCCCCGACGAGATTTGGCGCGCCATCGAAAACGATCCTCGCTGGCCCGATTTGCAGGACGGCCGTATGTCCGCCCGCGACTGGCACCTGCACCTTTCCAGGCGTTTCGGCATAAGCTCCAGCTTCGAGCAATTCACGGAAACCTGGAACCGTGTGCTGGACCCCCAGGCTATCCAGGACACCAGCCTGTTCGAGACCCTTTCGAAAAAATACCGGCTCGCTTTGCTTTCCAATACTGACCCCATCCACGTTGCCCACATGGAAGCTAGCTACGACTTCTTCAGGTTCTTTCCGGCGCGAATTTATTCGTGCGCCGTGGGTGCCAGCAAACCCAGCCCGGTCGTGTACTTAGAGGCCCTACGCGCCGTCAACGTGCAGGCCAGCGAGGCCGTCTATATAGACGATATCCAGGCGTACGTCGAGGCCGCCCGGAGCTTGGGCATGGCCGGCATTCATTACCAGTCGAAGGAAGGCTTGATCCAGGGATTGCGGGACCTGGGTGTGGAGATTCCCTAGGGTGCATTCCCGGCGAAATTCAGGGGAAAACCAAACCATCGAGTAATCTTTCCCAGGACTAGTACTCACGGCAATTTTCAGCATCTGTTTTCCCTATTTGCAAGACCAAGCCCAACAGTAAGTTACAGGCTTGTTTTCCTCCTGGGCGATTCCCGCCATTTGGTGCGAGGCATGCTCCCTTTGTATTACGGGCCGGTTAGTGGAAGAAGAATAGATATCGCCCAATCAGGGGTGAGGAGAAAGACTCTATATGTCAGAAATCATTGAACGAGAATCACCGTCTTGGCACCTTCCCGCGATGATCGTGTTGGGACTCATTGCGATCGGTGGCTTGTGGTTCGGTTGGAACGCGTCTTCGAAGCTGGATACCACGCAGCAAACGATGACGGCGCAGATCAAGTCGTCGGAGCAGGCCGTGCAGCAAGATGTCTCGTCCTTGAAAGACCGTCTGGCGCAAGATGAAAAGGCCAACGCGGATCTGCAGGGCGACCTCACCGTTGTAACCAAGAAACTCAAGATTACCCAAGGGCAGCTGAAGACCGCGCGCGAAGAAGCGACAAAGTTGAACGACGCGACGACGGAAAAGCTGACCGCGCTGGACAGCTCGGTTCATACCGAACTGGCGACTAAGGCGACCACTGATGACGTGAAGACGGTGGACACCAAGGTTGGCGGCGTGCAGACCGACCTGAACAGCACGAAAGAAGATCTGAAGATGGCGCGCAGCGAGATGGGCACCCTGATCGCGCGCAACCACGATGAAATCGACCAGCTCCGCCGCCTCGGCGAGCGCGACTACGTCGAATTCAATGTTGACGGCAAGAACAAGCCGGTCAAGGTCGGGAATGTGACCGTCGAGCTCAAGGGCGTCAACGAGAAGAGCAACCGCTTCACCGTGACCATGACCGTGGAAGACAAGAAGTTCGAGAAGAAGAACCGTGCGCTGAATGAGCCGATCTTCTTCTATACTTCGGGCGCGCGCTTCCCTGAAGAGATGGTCATCAACAAAGTCGGAAAGAACACCGTCAGCGGCTACGTGAGCATCCCGAAGGCGAATTCACAGCCTGCGGCGGCGGCAAGCTCCGGCAAGTAAGCGGCTACCTTTCCTGGGCGCCCGGGTTTCCTGGGCGTTCGGCTTGGCCGGCGAAGGTCGGTTTATATGAGAAGGCGGGCAGAATCACTGCCCGCCTTTTCTTTTTTTCCCTCCGCTGCGCCTTG
>JBEKWY010000234.1:0-6388 GCA_049512575.1 Candidatus Acidiferrum sp. | reverse complement strand
GACTGCTCCTTCCACCGCTCAACTACATTGCTGAGGTGGGAAAGGAACAAGTGCCTGCTGATCCTTTCGATATCCTAAAACGTCATCTCGATGGCAGTTTTATCTGGCTGGAAGCCTCTTCCGATCTCCGGACCGCCAAAGTCCGGTTAGTGGAACTTCACTCGAAAACCCCGGGAGACTATTTCGTCTTCGACCAGAGAAGTCAGCAAATTGTCGCGAATTCCAAGGGAGTAACCCGAAATGAGGCCTAGATGGGCGCTTGCTCCTGCCGGGCGTCTTCCAAGCTCTACACGAACATGCGGCGGCCGCTACGTCCTTTACCCGATGTTCGCCAACAGGCCGCCGCGCTATCGTGCGCCGACTCGTACGCCGACTCGTATAGGTCGCATAAGAGCACACATAAGCAGAAGTACAAGCAGAAGCTGGTACAGGAGAAAGTCATGATTCGTCGTCGCAACGCATGGCCGCAAGTCTTTTCCGCATTTGCCATTGGTTTGGGCGCTGGCGCCGCTCTCGGCGTTCTTTTCGCCCCGCAATCGGGAGAGGATACTCGCGAACTTATTCGTGGCACCGCGCAGGACGGTCTGGACGATGCGGCGGATCGCGGCAAGACCGTGATTCGCCGGGTTCGCAAGAACATGGGAGACGCCAAGGACTTCGTAAGGACTTCGTCAGTGAGGTCGCCGACACTGCCGAAGGCGCTTATCGCGACGCCCGCAACGCGTCGTCCTAACCGCTAAGACATTTCCGTATTACCGGGCCAGGGGCTGAATGTCGCACGCGAAATTATTCGAAGGAGCGCAAGAATGGATCTGCTTTGGACGATTGCGGTAATCCTGATCATCCTGTGGCTGCTGGGCCTGGTCACCTCGTACACGCTGGGTGGATTCGTTCATATCCTGCTGGTGCTGGCGATCATCGTCATCTTGATTCGCGTAATCCAGGGCCGCAGACCCGTCTAGCAAGTTCGCACGTCGCCACCTTTGCGATGGGTGGCGCTAGGTTCGTTCATGCGAGCCAGTCGCGGTTGCGATTTCCAGAGCCGCAGCAGAAACACGCTTCTCATACTCAACTCAAAGGAGCCCAGTCATGAAGACATCTCGGACGCACAAGTCAAAGGATCAAGCCATGCTCATCAGTGTGGCGGAATCCATCGGTTCAACACTGGGTGCGCTCGCCGCCAAGGCGGATGCCGCTGCCGGCGCCGCCAAGGAAGCGTTCTCGGGACACAATGTCACCGGCACTGTAAAACGCGAAGGCAAAAAAGTCGTCCGCAAGGCCCGGCGAGCCGCGCGCAGCGCAAAGAGCGGCGCCAAGAAAAGCAAAGTCGCCCGCACCGCGCGTCGCACCATCGGCCGAGCCAAGCGCGCCGTCACTCGGCGCACCAGATCCAAGAAATGACCGCACGCAAGTCACCAGAAGGCTCGGATCGCTCCAGGAGGAAGTATGACCTCGGACGTACCGCTTCTCTACCGTAGCCAAAGTCTGGCAAGCGCTCAACCCAGGATTCTCGGCGCATGCTGGATTGCGTATGGCGTGCTCCGTTTGGCGGTGACCCTGTGGCTGATTGCCTTCACGACCACGGCGACGCTCATGTTCGGCGCACTGCTGACCCGCGTGCCCGATCCGTTCTCCCTGATGGCCGTCTTTCATCTCGTCTATACGGGAGTCATCATCTGGTCCGCAGTCTGCGGCGTTCTCGGCATTCTGGGCGGAGTCACACTGCTGGCCGGTCAGCGCGCCGCGCGTCTTCTTGCCATTGTTGCCGCGCTCATCTCGCTTCCCGAGATGCCCTTCGGAATTATGCTCGGAGTTTACACGCTGGTCGTCTTGCTGAACGCGGTCCCTGCCGCGCCTCGCGCCTGAACATTGCCTCCGCGGCGCGAGCGTAAAAGTGCAACTGGATCGCCTCGGAGATTTTACCGCGAGAAGTAGCCCGTTTTCGACCGCACCGTCAATCCGGCTCTCTTGGCCCGCACGACAACCTTGTGGAAGGTGTCATCCTTCCCCGCATTCGCCGGGTAATACCCCAGCTCATAAGAGGTTCGCAATTCCTCCGCAATCTGGCGAAAGTAGGTGTGCGGGTCGGTTTGCTCCGCGTCAATATGCATCCCGCCGGTTTCCTTCGCGATGCGATCCATCACCCGCATTCCATACTGATTTCATGCCGTCAATTTTCCGTGTTCCTTCTCCGTATAGCGAATCGCGAAGATCAGCACGTTGGCGCCTTGCGCGGCCTCGATCGCGGTCATCATATCGTGCGAGCTGGAATTGTCCTCACCATCGCTGAATAAGAGCAGCGCTCGCCTGCCATTTTCGTTCGCTAGCTTTTCGGTGACCGGGTAATAGATCGAATCATAGAACGCGGTGCCTAAATCGCGCTTCTCCTTTGGACCGAGTTCCGGGAAGTGTTGCGTGTCCTTGTCGTACAACTTCCAAGCTCCCATCATCTCCTCGCCTGATCTGGAAAAATCGCTCACCAGCCGGATGTGATTTCCAGAGCCCACCAGGAACACGCGGTCTCGCGGTCCGAGCACGTCTTTAAGAAACACCTCGAGGTCATGCTCGTGTTTCTTCGCGAAGTGCTCCTGGCTGCCGCTGGCATCCACGATCAGCCCCAAGGTCAGCGGTACATCCACGCTCTTTGCAAAGAACGCGATTTTCTGCGGCACCGTGTCTTCCGCCACCTCGAAATCGTCTTTGGTCAAGTTATTGACCAGCGCCCCGCCGGCATCGCGCACCGAAAACGCGACGTTCACCAGATTAACGTCCACGCGAATCGATTCCTGCGCCGCCGCGAAAGCGCACAGGCCCGTCGCCGCAATCGAAACCACAGTCGCGAAAAATACTGCCTGTTTTCTCACCGGCTCAGCTCCACGGCTTTAGTCGTGCATTCGCAACCTGAGAAACGCAATAGCTCCCCGCTTTGTTTCCATTACCTACCGCGATTTTCCTATCCCGATTACACCCTTCGCCCGATACCCACGCTTCCCCGTTCGGCCTATCGTGACAAGCGTTAGGAGAGCCTATGACGCTTTACAGAAAACTTGGAATAGAAGCATTGGTGCTGGGTTCGTGCTTGCTGCTCGGGGCATCCATGCCCGCGAAAATGATGTCGCATCAGGACCAACAAACCGCCCCAGACAATAGCAAGGCCAACCAGAACACAAACGCCCCCACTGCCGACCAGCAAAAAATGAATCCCGCCGACCGGGACCTTACGAAGAAGATTCGTATGGCTCTTCACGACGACCAGTCGCTTTCCATGTACGCCCACAACATCAAGATCATCAGCCAGGACGGCAAAGTGACCCTACGCGGACCGGTGCGCTCCGAAGAGGAAAAGGCCGCCATCGAAGCCAAAGCCGTCGCCGTCGCGGGCGATGGAAACGTGACGAATCACTTGCATGTAGCGCCGCCGAAGTCCTGACCGGCGCCGTCGTAACCGCAGTCCTAACAATGTTCGGATCCGCAGACGGTTGAAAATTCACAAGGAGAAAACGCAAATGGCCGACAAGAAAACCGCAGTTTTCGGGATTTACTCCACTCGCAACGGCGCCGAACAGGCTGCTGAAGCGTTGGTGAACGCGGGATTTGCCGCGGGAGACATTTCTGTTCTCCTGCCGGAGAATCTCGGCACGCGCGAAATCGGTACAGAGAAAAACACGAAAGCACCGGAAGGCGCGACGGCGGGAGCAGGTACGGGAGCCGTTCTAGGCGGAGCGCTGGGGCTCTTGGCCGGAATCGGCGCTCTCGCCATTCCCGGCGTGGGTCCGCTTATCGCCGCGGGACCCATCATGGCGACTCTGGCCGGCATGGGAGTCGGTGGCACTGTCGGCGGCTTGACCGGCGCGCTCGTCGGCTTGGGCATTCCGGAGTTTGAAGCCAAACGCTACGAAGGCATCCTCCAGAAGGGGGGCATCCTGCTCTCCGTCCATTGCTCCACTTCGGATGAAGTGACCCGCTCGAAGCAAATCCTCAAGGGCACCGGTGGCGAAGACGTTTCCTCCACCGGCGAAGCCTCGGTGGACAAAGCGGATCGCGCCCGCAGCACCACAGTAGGCTCGTAAGTCGGAACCGTTGAGCCATCCAAAAACTTGCACTCGCATGAAAAAAGAGGCCGCGACAAAGTCGCGGCCTCTTTTGCGTGCACTCAATTCAATCCAGCGAGTTGTCTTTCGAGTTTCGAATTTCGCGATTCGAGTTTCGATCGACTCTAAGCCGTCCCAGCCGTCTTCTTCGCTTCCGCCGAGTCATAGCTCTCGCCGTAAATCGCCGGTACTTTCCCGCCCGCGGGTCTCAAATACACCGACAATTGCCCCCGATGATGAATCGAGTGCCGCAAGCCAAGGTCGAGAAATCCGACGGCCGGCAATTGAAACATCCCGCGAAAATCGATCATCTTCGCCAGCTGCTCGCCGGACACTTTCTTCAACGCTTCCAGATCCTTGGCGAACGACTCCCCATAATATGTGCCGATATCCGCCGAATTTTTTAGATTGTCTGGCCGTGGACGCGGTGTGAAGTCGAGTTCCCCAGCGGCCGCACCCGAGTAGAACCTGTGCTCTGCCGCCACGATGTGCCAGGCCAATTCCAGGGCCGTCTTCGCCACGGGCTCCGGCCGGTAATCGCCATTGTTCAGCGGAATGGCTTCAATCACGCTGCGAGTGGTCAAGTGCTCCCTCTGAATCGTCGGCAGCGCCATGTGCAGCGCCAGCATCGCTTGTTCCGGTTGTAGATTCGGCATGATTCACCTCGGCGGGCAGTATAGCTCAACTGCAACCGAGCCGTAACGCCGCCCCACCGCCGAATCTACCGGTCGCTCCCGCCCCGCCGCTCCAAACTTCCCATATTTCGCAACACCCACACCGCTAATGCCGTATCGTCCGCTACACCCGTCTTCCTCCGCAAATCGCCCAGCAGCCGGAACAACGATTCCCGCGGTAATCGCAATTGCCCAGCCATCTCTTTCACCGTATTGCCGCTTGCCAGGCTGCGCAGCAAAATCGACTCCTCGGCCGTGAACCGCGGTCCCATTCCTGCGCCATCCTGCTTTGCGCGTTCTCCGTTTCCTGCAGAACTGCCCACCCAATGCGGACTCGCCGCACTCGCGCTCTTCATCGCCGTTCTCGCCTCCGGCGTTCTCACTTGTTCCCGCGTTCCCATAGTTCCCCCTTCGAGTCTGAAAAAGTTGGCCTCGTTTCGAACTTGAAGCATGCAAGCTGCCAACAGACGTGGCGCGATTGCTCATTCAGACCATCGACCGAACATTGGAAATACTTGAACCTCCAGTGACTTGAGCGTTTTCGATGCGTGTACAACGAAGCTCTCGGCTGATAAACAAATTCCAATTTGATCTTCCATTTCGAAAAGGGAATTGCCGCAAGTTCCCCGCCTGCTTAAGACAGAGCAACTCCTGCCAGCCGGGCAAGGTCTGCGGGGCCTCGTCAGAGCGAAAACCCTAAGAAAGACACTTCGGTAGGAACTACTGCGCAACGGGCCGCAGCTGCAGCACGATCTCTTCCAGCCAATTCTCCAAAACCAAACGCTGCTCCGGCGCGATTTCCGTGAACGACAGCCCCATCCCGAAACTCGCGTCGGAATAAACCACTTTTGCCGTAGCCTCGAACGCACCCTGGTCCCGCACGATCCGCAGCTTCACCTGTGTTCCCGTGGCAAAGGGATTCAGTGCGTCCACATAACAGCCGCCGAGTCCCACTTCCGAGGTTCGCGCCGAAAGCCGCGTCCCCGTTCGCAATTCGGTTACCTCGACCGACGCCACAAAGTGGCACCGCCGCACCGCTCGCGGTTTCGCCCACTTCCGGCCAGCGCGCTTGCCGCCTGTCGTCTTCTTGTTCGAGCCATTTAGCATCGTTTGCGCCCGGCAATCTGACCCGGAGAGCCGCACAACACACTTTGCTACCCCCATTATTTCGTCTCTTGCGCCGGGTCACAACTGACCTCCCGGCCAGTCATGCTGTAAACGAAAACCAGGTGCAGCCCCCGCGGGCAGGCCAGGAGAAAACCTCAATTTTTCCTTATTTTAGCTTGGCCTAAGCCTTCAGGCCCTTGGGAACAAGAGGAAGACTTCGCAGCCGAACTCCGGTGGCGTCGAAAATCGCATTGCCGATGGCCGGCGCAACTCCCACAATCGGCGTCTCGCCCGCGCCCGCCGACGGAATATCCTTCCGGTCCAGCAGAACCGCCTCAATTTCAGGGACATCACGGAAGCGCGGCACGCGATAACCCGCAAAATGCGGATTCGTGATGCGGCCATTGTCGAATTCCACCGCCTCAAACAGCGCGCCGCCAAGTCCCATGATGTTCGCGCCGATCACCTGGTTGCGCAGGCCGTCTGGATTGACGATGGCTCCACATTCGAACGCGG
>JBEKWY010000233.1:0-5741 GCA_049512575.1 Candidatus Acidiferrum sp. | reverse complement strand
CGGCTGCCGCTGGTGACGCAGCGTTTGGGAGCCGATGAGTTTGTTTTTAACTGAGTGCACGGTTCTCCTGAACTGGCTGGTTACAGCTGCATGGTTTGAGTGAGGGACTCTAACCATCTTCCTGCTTGAGGCTACCGGTCACGCCGCCGGCGTCTATGCAAATCCGCGTAGTCGCGGCTTATCCCCACCCGCATTCCATTGACTCGGACGAGAAGTCTCTAACCTCCTTCCGTTGCTTGCTTCTCGCTCTCGATTTCATTTAGCACCTGGAGAAAGATCGAGAGTCTCGCAAGGGACGCCCGTGTCGCTCGCTGCAGCTTCGGCATCCGGTCATCGACCGACTGAGCAAAGGCCCCGGCGGTGAATTGCGGCGCCTGCTCGACGAGCGCCAGGAGACCTTCCCATTCACCCTTACACTTGGTCATGCACACGCGGCATTCTTCCTGGGCGGTCAAGAAGTCTTGAATTGGCATAGGCTCTCCTTTGGTTGCGGCATGCCTCGACGCTCCTCACCAATCGGCCATTCCTCGCTGCAAATAGGGCATCGCCTTGGAAGCCCGTACGAACGAAAGGTAGCTAGAGGCTCGCCTTCGCAGGCGAAGCTGAATAGACGTTTCTTTTCGTCGACACCTGCGATGAGGTGCAGGGTTCGGCAAGTTTTGGCGGGGAGAATTACTTGATACTCCTGGGGATCTGTAACGTCTGGGAGACTGTCTTCGTGGCGGTTACTTTGGTCACGGTCGCTAGCTGAGGCCCCCGCGTGATGTGCAGAGCCTGACCGTTTCCGTTTATGACGACATGTTTGAATGGGCTGCTCATGCTTGCCTCCTGTGATCACAGGGCACCTCATTCGCTTCTGGGGGGGCCAGCGGCCTTCCGGACGATATGGTCAAAGATACCCAATCGTATTTTACCACCCCAATTTGTATAAAACTTAGCCCAGCAACGGATTGATTTTTAAGGAGTTGTAGGATCGTCGTCGGCTACTGGCAGGTTACTGACTCTGGCAGGATCGTCCGCGAACGAACTATTTTGAATTTTGCGCAAAGAGGCTCCAGACAATCTTTCAATCGCCGGCCGAGCAGGCTTGAGAAGTTTCTGAACCATTCACCGCCATCAGGTCATGTTATTCATTTCTCAAATCTCTCCATTTCAAATCCCACAAATACGCCGACATCATGAAACCCCGATAAGTACCGAGACTCCCACCGAATACACCGTCAACGGACTCATCAACCAAAAACTGTTGCCAACAGGCGTCGCAGAAATAACATACGTCGCCAGCGGGGTAGTCTCTGTCTCCGGCCCATGTGTGAGTGGGCGGCGTCTCACAGCCTTTGGTTGAGCATGACATTAACCAGAAATGGTAGAAGCAAACCCCATGCTCATAGATAGACTCCGAACAGTCACCCATGTCGCATGTGTTCATCTCGAACATCCGGCCTGCTGATAGACGATGTATTCCCCCACCGATGCCTTGTCCGTGAAGGCCCCGAGGATCTTATAATCGCGTTCGTAATTAACCAGCACAGGGGTTTCATTCATGTTTGCGTCCTCCATATCACCTGCTCATTGGTTTTTATCTTTCTATACTCAATTCTCTCCAAATCATGTCGAATAATACTGACTCGTGCGCGATCGTCCGCGAACTATTTCGGATCTACCGCGAATTTCACGCTGCAGCGCCTCGCAGACGCTTTGCGACCCACGCAATCACGTTACTGTAGCCATCGCCCTTTGCTTGGGTACGGGCGTTCTCGTCTGCGGAGTCAATGTAGGAGCGGTAGCGGGCGACGACCCAGTCCCAATTTTTGACCAAGCCGATCCCCGTGTTCAGCTTCTTCGGCTTGTACAGCGGGTTGTCAGGAGCATTGGAAGCGGCCACGAGCCACTCCATGACTTCTACGTAGGTGTAATCCTCGTGGTCGTGGTTCTTGAAAATCCAGAGTGCGGCCCGGCCACAGCGGTTCTTGTCAAACCCGCCGATACGCTTCATCAGGTTGGTCAGGTAATTCAAGGTATCGTGGTCTTTCTGGTTCTTGCCAATCGCGCTCCACTCAGTGCACAGCTTGCAGGCGGTCAGCTTTAGCTGGCACGTCATCGGGTCGTGCTTTGGGAGGGGGGCGGCGGAACAGGGGGTGGGCTGCTCACCGGCAGGAGACCCCTTTTCCTTTCCGCTTACAGGAACTTGATTCCCTTTTTTTGTACTCTCAGAGTCTTGGGAAGTAGTTGCAAGAGGAACATCACAACTCGTAGAGCCGAGCGTAGCGAGGCTCTCTGTGTTTGCTATATTCATCTGTCTATCTATCCATCCTTTTGCTGTTCCATTTGGGTTTAAGCGTTTGGATTCACCTTTGGGTTTGTCCACACCCTGTGTGCCTTCCGTGTACACGGTATGTGCAGCGTCGGACACATCATGTGTGGCACCGAGCACATTGGGTGTACCATCCACATTAGGTGTGTTCGAGGAATCGCTTGTCTCCGGATTCTCTAGGGGCTGATTGAAACTGCGGATTTCGACCGTGAACGGCTTGATGGCGTCCTCCACGAGGACATAGTGGTTCGAGTTCATGAATGCAGAGGAAACTTTGAGCATCCCGAGGGCTGCTGCGGCGTACTCGGCTTCCTGAACATACCGTTTGGTAAAACCTGTGAAGAACGCAAGGTGGGCTTGGTTCCACCACGCGCCACGGCCGGCGGTATGGTTATCGTTACTAGTCTTGTCGGCTATCTGGTAGAGCAGGGGCTTGACGTTGTGGTAGGCACGCCCCTTCTTCTTGAGGGCGGCCCGCACCTTGGCGGGGGAGATGCCGTCTATGAGCTTGATGAGGGTGTTCGACATTAACGCAATCCTTTGAGAGAAGTGATTTTGAGGGGCTTTGGTTGAGCCGCAGCCCCTCGGTTACAGCTAGGTTGTTCGGGACAGCCTACAAACCCTTTTATGGTTTTATTTTTTCGATTCAGTGTTTGCTGTGTTTGTTTTTTTCGCTTTAGTTGACGTATCGGAGGTCGGCTTTGCTCCCGTAGGGCTCCGGCCGATGCGCTCTCGAGCTTGTCTAAGACACCCGCAGTGAATCCACCTGGCTCGTCTACAACCACTCAGCGTTCACGTGGATGTCAACGGAAACTCTCCGTGCTCAGTTACAATACTCAGGTCGCCGGAAAAATCTTGAGGGTACTTTCGACGAAGCCCCATTTCTGCGGTTTTGTTCCCTTGTGAGTCTCTCGGTACCTTCGATCCAGCCCTCCAGCTTCGCCGATTGACAAATTTTCATCTTTCCTCGACGCACACCGTCGCCTCGCCTGTTCAGTCATCTTCCGTTAGGCGTCTTCCCGCCGTGTCAACAGGCAGATCCTCGGGCTCGAACTTCCGATCACGGTATCCGGCGATGATGGAAGCCGCCTGATTGACCTTCGTACGCACCTCCTCCTTGGTGAGGAAGTCGTCCACCACGAAATTGACTGAGTAAAGCCATGCGCAACGCTCGTCTAGGTCATCGATTTTTACATACAGTTCTACCGCGACCACGAAGGGGTCATATCCACTATGCAGTTCGAGGTCGATTCCGACAGGATTCGGCGGGGGCACCGCCACTTCGCTGCGTGAGAATAAGTAGCGCGGAAGCTTTTCAAAGCAATCGTCATCACCCCATTCTTCGGGAAGTAATCGTCTGATACAGACGCCCGCTGGCAATGTGCGTTCAATCCCCGCCAAAAAGGCGTCCAACTTTTCCTTAGAGTTCAGTGATGATTCCATGTTTTCATCCTCCCGCATTTCTGGGAGTGTATACTCGTAGTAAATCATTCCCATGAGTTCCGTTCTCCTCTGCTCGCGTTCCCGCCCTCGTCGAGCGGCGGGAAGATTCTGAGGTTCTCGCCATCAGCCTTTGTTGGGATCACAAGGCCGGCGGTCCGACCTGCAACCGCGACGACCCACGGGCGGAGCAAGTTCTGCCAGTCCTTGTCAACTGGTTTGGCTACCGCCTTATCCCACTTAATGCGTCCGCCTTTCCGCTTATAGAACGTGCTCGAACCGTACACGGCTCTGCCATCAGGAACGACGGCCCAGGCGACAAGCGCCTCGCGCCGGTTCGGGTCTGCGGACGGACGGCCCGTCCAATTGGAGTCGCTCAACCATGTGTCCAAAATGAGCACCGCCAGCCGGGCGTTGCGCTGCGCTAGATAGTTCGCGGCCTGGCCGAAGACTTCCTCTTTTTCCTGGGCACTTGCGAATCCTGTCTGCCGGAAGCCAACGCCGTCCGGGAACAAGGCGATGAGGCTGTTGACGCGCTCGCCGTGGTCCACACATCTGCGCCCGAACGCTGCGGCACGCTCCACGATCACGTCGAGATGGAGGGCGGAATCAAGTCCATCAAGGTCTTTCAAGAGTTGTTGTGAATCTTTCAATAAGTCCATTTCGTTCGTCCTCTCATTCTCGATTTTGTTGCAATGATTTTTTTCGATCTCAGATTCGTCAAATCTGATCGTGACGCCGACGCTCAGGGCTAGGAATCTGTTGATTGTCTATTTCGGCGACGCCCCTTGCCGCACCCCGCTCCGATTCGGCGACCCACTGCCGAGACTCCCTTCCCTGATACCCTCGGTGCGTGCACTACTTGGAGTCTCCGCAGCCTGTCGCTCGGCGATTTCCGTCCAGTACTTTCGTCGTTTTTCGACATCAAACCCCAGCTTGCCCATTACGGCTTCCACGTCCTTCGTAGGCACATCCGCTCCCTTGAGTGCGTCCTGTAGGTCGACGAGGCCGGAAGTCTTCGCGGCTGCCTTTATCCGCTCGTCGCGGTAGATGCGGTAGCGGACGCCATCCCGTGTGAAACCGACAACATTCAAGATATCCATCCCCATCCCAAAGGTGGCGAATTCAACTTCAGCCCGCAGTTCCGCGGGCAATTCGCTCAACAAGTACTCCTTGCGCTCCATTTGTTGTCACTCCTCGTTTGCTTTGATTGGGCGGCGGCGGTCGCCTATTTCGCCGACGCCCCATGCTGCACCCCGCTCCGATCCGGCGTGATATCAGGGTGCGAAACCTGTCTACGTTTTTTTGCTGTCTGAGCCACCGGTCGATTGTTCGAATTCGCAGATGCCTCGCAGTTTTATGTAGTCCAACGCTAGCTTATGGATGTTGTTGGTAGTCTTGTTTTGTGGCGACTGGTAAACGACGGCGAACGCCAGCTTGTCGGCGAGACTGCTTGTTTGGTCGGCAACATTTGGGTGTACGACCGGCGTCTTGGTGGCAGCGAGGATTGCCTGCGCCTTCTTCTCGGCTGCACGACCTTCCTCGAACCCACGGTCACGGGCTTGCTGGACTTCAATTGCCGCTTGACGTTCAGCGCCTTCGTCGGCAATCTGGCGAATCGATTTTTTATGGGGTTTCTTTGGGGCGAACTTACTGGCGGGGTTATTGCCAAACTTCGCCAGCATGTTGCGAACGTGGGATTCGGAATAACCGAGCACGTTCTGGCAGTACGCTCTCCACGTAGAACAACCGAGGATGGTCTCATCCTTGCCCTTGTCGAGGAAGTCTTGCCGTACTTGCCCCAAGAGAGCAAAAGACTGAACCATGAAATCCTTAAAATTGTCACGGAGCCGAGCGGCTCGCTCGTCCCGATGGTCGAGGTGCTGAATTCTCAGCGGCTCAGCTTTTACGATTGCAGTAGTCATGCCGTCTCCCCTCTCGCAATGAATTTCTCAATGCGGTCGGGGTCAAAGCGCGACATGAAGCC
>JBEKWY010000232.1:0-5888 GCA_049512575.1 Candidatus Acidiferrum sp. | reverse complement strand
CCCACCGAAAACGTAAAATTCGTCTTCCGCAGCCGCCTAACCCGCTTCGAAGAAGCCGCCCCCGACGCCTTCAGCAACCTAGGCCCGGATGATTTGTAACGGAGAACGCTGCCAGGAATCACGAAATATAAGATGGCAAACCTCAAACGTAGACATCACTTTCTCCCCGAGTGCTATCAACGAGCATTTGCGAATTCTTGCGGGCAGGTCTGGGTAAAGGCTGCCGACAAGCCACCCAAACTTCGCAATCCTTCTACTGTGGGAACTCGACGTAGCCTCTACATAAAAAGACAGAATGGCGTAGAAGACGACCGAATCGAAGATCTCTTTAGCAAAGAAGTGGAGACCCCTTTTGCTGCCTTGAGTCAAAGAATTAGGAACGAATCGGATAAATTCTCAAACATTACAGGCGAAGAGTTGGGGGTACTTGTGCGATTTGTGGCGTGTCAAGTCGTTAGAACGCTGGCGCACAAACACTGCATCGAAGAGCAGGCGGGGCGCCCCATAGATACCGACACTTTTGTTCGGATCATGGGGAGAAAGATTTCGACCCTGATGAACGCTTGGAGCAAGAATCCTCCCAAATGCCGCTTTTACACGCCGCTTCCCTATGTTGGCGAGCACTTCATAACAGGCGACAACCCTGTCTTAGCTATTCAGGTGAACGACAATCCGGTCTGGCTCCCTACCGACACTCCAAAGTTAGGGATCATAGACCTAGAAGAAATTCTTGCAAACCCGGAGCATGGATTCCTGTTGTCGCTTTCGCCCTACATCTGCGTGTCATTTCAAGGGCAGGGCGGTTGGGATCCAGATTTACCTCCGCGCACCGTGGAGCCAGGCTATGTTAGCTTCTTCAACGGTCTTGTTCGCAGCCAAAGCAGATTTTTCACGCTTGCCAGAGAAAAGCAATCTCTTGGTTAAGACGCTGGGCTGGGTGGCCCATCCTTGCGGTTTTTGCAAGGGTGGGTTCTTTTCCTTGAGTGATGTATACTATACATCATGAAGCGCACACAACTCTATCTCAACGAGGACATCTGGAAGGCCCTGCACGTCCGCTCGCGCCAGCTTCGCACATCCATCTCCGAACTCGTCCGTCAAGCCGTCCGCGAAAAATACGGCAGCTCCCCGGCAGCCCGCACCGAGGCCATGCAAGCAGTAGTCGGACTGTGGAAAGACCGCAGCGATTTGTCTGACACCGATGCCTACGTACGCCGTCTCCGCAAAGGCAAACGGCTCGCAAGAATCTCCCGTTGAAAGCTCTTCTGATCGACTCGGACATCCTGATCGAGGTCTTGCGTGCGAGAGATCACGATCTTCTCGCGCGATGGGAAGCGTTAAGCCGCAACAGCACGGCCCTGTTCTGCTCGCCGGTCACAATCGCCGAGCTCTGGCATGGAGCCCGCCCGCCGGAAGTGCAAGCCCTCGAATCTCTCTTCGCCGCCATCAACTGCGTCCCCGTCGACGCCCAGATCGGCCAGCGCGCCGGAGACTTCCTGCGCCAATTCGCAAAAAGCCATCACCTGGAACTAGGCGACGCCCTGATCGCAGCCTCCGCCTCCGTCCACAATCTGACCCTCTGGACCCGCAACCGCCGCCACTATCCCATGAAAAGCATCGCGTTTTACTAGCTCAGTCTCCGCTGAACTAACCTACGGTTATTGTTTTTTTTTCTTCAAACTAGCCATCTGCTTCGCCAAGCACCGGTTATACGCCGCCGGTCCTTGCATCAATTTCGCGTCCGTGCACGCAAATTCCACTTTGTCGCGATCTCCGCTGTTCAGCTTGGAAAGACCCGCCGGCCTCGGCGCCTGCTTCAATGCATCCAGCTGTCTGCGGACGCACTCTTTGTATTTTTCCGGGCCCTGCGTCAGCTTGTCGGACGCGCACGTACCTTCAATCGACTCCCTGTCCGCGTCGCTTAGCCCCGATAAATCGGGCTCCGCCAGGATCTCCCCTTCCGCAGGCGGCCCGACCGGCGGCGCAACTTGCGGCGACACCGGGGCTGCTGGCGCAGCCATTTGCACGCCGTCAACCGGCGTCATCAAGAACACCGGAATGTCCCCGGTGCTTCCTTCCAGCTGCGTATCCGAAAACTGGTTCAGCGACGCCATGGATTTGCGTTCGGTGTCGCCCTGCGCCGCCCGCTCCGAACAGATGCCGACCCAGTTTGGCGCACCGCCGGCCGTGTGATGAAATTCGCAACTGGTGATCTGCCCGGCGACTTTTCCCGATCCGCCGATCGCCTCCAGAGACAACGCATCGCCGTTCAGGCGCGTTCGATAATTCTGGCCGTCTTTCAAGTTCGACCAGATCTTCGTCGGCAACGCCGCCTCTGCTCCGCTCTCGTCAACCGCCGCAACCGTCGGACCGTCCGCCGCGATGTGCGAAGCCGCGGGTTGCGGTTGCGGCGCGTTCTTGGATTTATAAAGTTTGGCAGCCGCCGCTTCGGCCCGGTGCGCAAGGGCAATTTCGAGATACGAAGGCGACAGCACCCACAGCGAAGCGAGAGCGATCACCACCAGAATCGCGCTGAGGATCAGCGCCGTCCGCCCGCTGCTGTTCGCGAATGCGTTGGGCCGCATCCCGTTCATGAACGACAGGATCCCCAGGCACGCCGTGACTATCGCCAGCCACAACGGCGGCACTCTTCCGCTCGACACCAATACCACGAGAAAGAAAATGGTGGCGACGCCCAGGATCATGAACAGAAAACCGTTCAAATTCTTGATCTCGGGAAGATGAGCGACGGTTCTTCGCGCCCGCTGCGCGACACCGATCGCCGCCTGCGTGCCAGACCGGCCCGTTCGCGAACGCATACGCCCTTGGCCCCACGGAGCGGTTCCCGACCGCCCAGGCGCCCGCGAGTTTCTGGAGCCTCGGGATTGCGTGGAATTTTGTGAGGGCGGAGTTGGCCCGGAGGAAGTCCCGCTTCCCGAAGCCGCTCCGGTGGGGCTCGCGTGGCTTTGTTGCGTACCGCGCACATAGACCAGCCCCGCATCGTACTTTTGCCGCGACGCAGGATCGAGCAGCGTCGCCTTCGCTTCCGACAAATCCTTAAACGCCTCGGCCGCCACCTTCCGCATGTAGGTATTCTCGGCCGGCACCGTGTCGGGATGGACTTCCCGAGCCTTGGCCTTGAACGCGGCCTCGATCTCCGCCGCCGTGGCGTTCTCCGCCACTCCCAATATTTCGTAGTAGGTCTGTGCCATCGCGCCTAGAGTAACGCCTACAAAAGCCCCTGAGAGATCATTGCACCACAATGCGAGAACGGTAGTACATCGGGAATCATCCCCGCCCGGCGAATCAGACACCAATCCACAAAACCAATCGATCGCATCTTGTTTCTCCAGTCTCAAATTCACCGTGGTTCTCCGGCGTCAAGCTGTGCCAGCGCGGACACTGTCGACGCACCTGGCCGCAAGCTCGCCAATCTTACCCACGCGCATACGGTCATGTACTCAATGACTTACGAGGCACCTGATATCGCGGCGCGAAACCCCGGACGGGCGCTTCGATTGCTTTATTTCGTACTGTTGTCTTTCACGCGGCATCCGCGCGGTGAGTCGGCCTGTGCCGCGCGGATGTCGTACACTATTTTTCTCTTCGGGAAAGACCATGGCACACACGCAAACCATCTCCGGGAAGACGCAGTCTGGCAAGAGTTCGGTGAAACTACCAAAGACCGCCAAGACCGCCAAGGTGGCCAAAGTGGAAGGGCGCCCGGTTTGGGCCGAGGTTTCGTCTTCCGCCCTGACCCACAACCTGCGGGCGATCCGCGACTTCGTCAATCCGGCCGACGAGAAGCGCAAGACACCGCGGCTGGTGCTCTCGATCGTGAAGGGCAACGGCTATGGCCACGGCGGGCCGCAAGTGGCCAAGATCTTGGAGAAGGCCGGATCGGATTGGTTCGGCGTGACCTCCGCGTCCGAAGGCATCGAGGTTCGCAAAGCCGGCATTCGCAAGCCGATCCTGGTGCTGACCAGTTTTTGGTCCGGCGAAGAAGAAAATCTGCTGAAGCACAACCTCACGCCGGTCGTGCATCGTTGCGACCAGCTTGCGCCCTTGAATCGCGCTGCCGCCAAGCGAGCGATACGCGAGCCATTTTCGTTTCACCTGAAAATGGATACCGGAATGAATCGCCTGGGCATTGCGCCCGGCGATGTGGACTGCTTCGCGGGGCAACTTGCGAAGTGCCGCCATCTGCAGCTGGGCGGCGTGCTGACGCATTTCGCGTCGTCGGAGGCATTTGCGCCGTCGGCGCAAGGCGAACAGACCCGCGAGCAGGAAGAGCATTTCTTCGTGGCCCTGGAGCGGTTGCGCGCGCTCGGCGTTGATCCGGGCATCGTGCATTTGGCGAACAGCGCAGCCATTGCGGCGCGGCCGGAAACCTGGGCCGACATGGTGCGGCCCGGCGTAATTTTGTACGGCTATCACCCCGGCTACGATCCCGCCGATATGCGCGCCGAATCCGAGCGAAAATTGCCGTTGAAGCCGGTGATGAGTCTGCGCACGCGCATCATCAGCCTGCGGCGAGTGCCAGCCGGCGCGAGCGTCGGTTACGGCGGCAAGTTCGTAACCGAGCGGCCTTCCCTCATCGGAGTTCTTGCGGCGGGTTACGGCGATGGCGTACATCGCTCACTCGGCGGCCGCGGCTGCGTCCTGGTGCGCGGCAAACTCGCACCCATCGTCGGCATCGTGTCGATGGACGTAACCATGATCGACGCCACCGACGTTCCCGGAGCGGAGATTGGCGACGTGGTCACCATCTACGGCGTCGACGGCGAATACACCCACCCGGCCAACCAGGTGGCTCGCGGTATCGGCACGGTTACCTCCGACCTGCTGTGCGCGGTCAGCGTTCGCGTCCCACGCCTCTACGTTTCTTGAAGCCGAGAGCTTCTTCTCCTCGCATCGGACGGCCACGCGCCGTCCTTCCGCGGGTTTGCCGCATCCCATCCTTGGGAGTCCGGCGAGCTGTCTAAATCCTAACGCCAATACTTGACGCCACTCTTCCGATAGAGTATATACGGCTCCGGAACGTAACTAGAGTTTCTATCCCGCAACGGCCCAGAGTCCCACGCTCTGCGGGAAGGCTGCACCGATTTTGCAGTGATTATGCAAGTCCTGTGAGGTCGCATGAGCCGAGCGTATTCTGGAGTCGAACGCCGGGCAGTTTCCTCGCCTTTTTCCAGCGCTCCACCTGCATCTGAATCCGGCCGGGTGATTTTGCGCAAGTCGCGCCTGTACGGAACCAGCCTGGAGTCGTGGGCTTTGCGCGGATTTCTGGTGATCTGCGCGGCGGCAATTTGTTTCGCGCTACGGCCTTTTCACCTGGGCGGTGCGATGTCGGCGGGGCTGGGAGTGTTGACGGCCGTGGTGATCCTGCTGGCGGAGCTGCGGCTGCGGTGGGCGGCTTTGGGTGGGTTGCTGGGCGGCGCGTTCGGCGCGGTTCTGGGAATCTTTGCGGCGGTGCTGGTGACGCTGATTATTTCGCGGACCGCCGAGCCTGAACCTACAAAATCTTTCCTGGAGTGCGCGGTGCTCGTGGCGTTTGCCTATCTCGGACTGGTGCTGGGATCGAAGAAAGCCGGCGATTTGCATTTGGAAACGATTGGAGAGCGAGTGGTGGCGCGGAGTGCGGCGGCCCCGGTGGCGATGGCTCCGGAGGCGCTGAAATTGCTGGATACCAGCGTGCTGATCGACGGGCGCATCGCGGATATTTGCGAAGCGCAGTTTCTTGACGGCGTGCTGGTGGTGCCGCAATTCGTGCTGCACGAACTGCAGCTGGTGGCTGACTCCGGCGATGCGCTGAAGCGGCAGCGTGGAAGACGCGGACTGGATGTGCTGGAGCGCATCCGGAAGATGCCGGGAGTGGAAGTGCGCAT
>JBEKWY010000231.1:0-5988 GCA_049512575.1 Candidatus Acidiferrum sp. | reverse complement strand
GCATTGCGCGGATCGGGCAAGCGCTGGACCAGGTGATGTAGCACGCGACCACCCGACACCATCCCGCTCGCCGAAACAATGATGCAGGGGTTCGTGACGTTGTTGATAGCCTTCGATTGATCCGCCGTGCGTGTCAAATGAAATTCGTGCACGTTCAACGGATCGCCTTTTCCGCCATTGGCGCTTTCCAGCTGCACAAAATTCTTGTCGTGATCTTCGTGATATTTGACGTACAAATCCGTGGCGCTGAGGGCCATCGGGCTGTCCACATACACCGGCAGCCGCGGAATTTTCTGCTGGTCCTCCAGCTCCCGCAGGTAATACATAAATGTTTGCGTCCGCCCGATAGCGAATGCCGGGATGATAATCGACCCGCCGCGTTTTGCGACGCGGTTCACCACCGTGGCCAGCGCCTCTCTGGGATCGCCGGGCTCATGATCGCGGTCGCCATAGGTTGATTCGCAGAGCAGCACATCCGCATTCGAAGCCGGTGTCGCTGGATTCTTCAAGATCGGCTGATGGTATTGCCCGATATCGCCGGAGAAAACGACCACGATTTTCCTGCCGTTCTCCGAAATCGTGAGCTCCAGGCTGGTCGAGCCGAGAATGTGCCCGGCGTCGTAAGCCACGAAATGAAACTCAGGACTCACTTCGAAAGCGCCTGCTCGCGCGATTGGCTTCATCAGCCTCAAGACGGGGTCGATATCTTCCGGTGTGTACAACGCATGCGGGTCTGCGTGCCGGCTGTAGCCATGCTTCTTTGCATGCCGGGTGTCTTCTTCTTGCAGGTGCGCGGAATCTTTCAGCAATAGCGATGTCAGCTCGATGGTCGCCGGGTTCGCGTAAATCGGCCTGTGATAGCCGGCCTTCACCAGGCAGGGGAGCCATCCGGTGTGATCGAGGTGTGCATGCGTCAAAACCACGTAGTCGATGGTCTTAGGGTCGACTGACAACGGCTTGTAGTTGCGGTCGCTCAGTTCGTTCGAGCCTTGAAAAATGCCGCAATCCAGCAGCAATCGTTTGCCTGCGGCTTCCACAAGATACTTCGATCCAGTAACGGTGCCCGCGGCACCCAGAAAGGTAAGCTTCGCCATAGGCTAGCCATTGTACTAGGCGCGGCGGAACTGCTGTCGAGGGCGTGTCAACGCGTCGTCAAAAGCAAAACGAGGCGAGCGAAAGCTCGCCTCGTTTGGAACTGCCAAGCTAGTGAGTGATGGCAGCTACTCACTACTCACCATTCACAGCCTTTTTCAATCCGCCGCTGTAGCTTGTTTGTCCGCGACGATCGCATCGATGTTGAGGCCCAGGCCCTTCGCCACGCCGGTTCCGTAGGCCGGATCGGCTTTGTAGAAGTGCTTGATCTGCAGCTCCTGGATGCGTCGAGGCGTATTGCCGAGGCTGCCGACGATGTTGCTGATCAGGCGCTGCTTGGCGTCGGCAGGCATCAGGCGGAACAAGTTTCCAGGCTGTGTGTAGTAGTCGGCGTCGCTGCGGTGATCGTGACGCGCGACCGTGCCGCTGACCATCTTCGGACGCTCGGTGTACTTTTTGTCCTGCGTCGGGCCGCCGAAGCTGTTCGGCTCATAATTGGGCTCCGCGCCGTGATTGCCGTCGAAACGCATGGCGCCGTCGCGATTGTAAGTGTGAAACGGGCATTGCGGCTTGTTGACCGGCAAAACGTCGTAGTTCACGCCTAGCCGGTAGCGGTGCGCGTCCGGATAGGAGATCAGCCGCGCCTGCAACATTTTGTCCGGCGAGTAGCCCATGCCGGGCACGATGTTGCGCGGCTCAAACGCCGCCTGCTCTACTTCCGCGAAATAATTCTCCGGGTTGCGATTCAATTCCAGTTCGCCGACTTCGTGCAGGGGATAATCCTTGTGCGGCCACACCTTGGTCAGGTCGAACGGATTGATGTGATAGGTCTCGGCTTCTTTCTCCGGCATGATTTGCACGGAAACGCGCCACTTCGGAAAGTTGCCTTCCTTGATGGCGTTGAATAGATCGCGCTGCGCGTAGTCGGGGTCGTTCCCCTTCATCGCGGTGGCGCCATCGGCATCGAAATTCTTGATGCCCTGCTTGGTCTTGAAATGCCATTTCACGTAGAACAGCTCATTCTTGTCGTTGATCAGGCTGAACGTGTGGCTGCTGAAGCCGTCCATGTGCCGGTAGCCGTCGGGAGTGCCGCGGTCGGAAAAGAGAATCGTGACTTGGTGCAGCGATTCCGGCGCCAGCGACCAGAAATCCCACATCATCGTCGGCGACTTCAGGTTGGTTTCCGGATCGCGCTTTTGCGTGTGGATGAAATCGCCGAACTTCAGCGGATCGCGAATGAAGAACACCGGCGTGTTGTTGCCGGTCATGTCCCAGTTGCCTTCTTCGGTGTAAAACTTCAACGCAAAGCCGCGCGGATCGCGCTCCGTGTCCGCGGAGCCCTTTTCGCCGCCCACCGTCGAAAACCGGATGAACGTCGGCGTCTTCTTGCCCACCGCGCTCAGCAGCTTCGCGGTCGTGTACTTGGTGATTTCGCTGCTGGTGCAAACGAAATGTCCATGCGCGCCCGAGCCCTTCGCATGAACGACTCGCTCCGGGATGCGTTCCCGGTTGAAATGCGCCATCTTTTCAAAAAGTAGAAAGTCTTCGAAAACAACAGGTCCGCGCGGCCCCACCGTGAGCGAGTTCTGGTTGTCGCCCACCGGACGGCCCGCATCGGTCGTCATGATTTTCTTTTCATCCGCCATTAAATCCTCCTCAGTTCGCGGTCATGCGCGTGTCGCACGGATCAACCCTGGGCGCCGCTATAAACCGCAACTGGATGGTATGCGCGCGAGACCTATACTTCCAATATATACTTCGGATACGATAGATAGGCATAGCCTATGGCGCGCTGCTCATCGACCGCACGAGAAACAATTGACGCTGCGAGAGCCGTGCGCGCCGATTTCTTTCAACTGTAGACTTTCGACAGTTAACTGCCTCTATGGAACTCCATCAACTCCGTTACTTCTGCGCCGTGGCCGAGACCGGTTCGTTCAGCCGCGCCGCCGAGCATTCCCACGTCGCGCAGCCGTCTCTCTCCCAGCAAATCCTCAAACTTGAGGACGAACTCGGAGCGCGCCTTTTCGATCGCCTGGGGCGTTCCGTCCGCCTCACCGATGTCGGCAAAGCTTTCCTGCCGCGCGCCCGCGCCGTCTTGCGCGAACTCGAAGCCGCCAGGGGCGATGTAGTTGAGCGCAAGGATTCCGTCGCGGGCTCGCTGACCGTCGGCGTGATTCCAACCATCGCGCCGTACTATCTTCCACCGAAACTTTCCTCGTTCACGCGCCAGTTTCCGCAAGCGCGCGTCACGGTGGTCGAAGAAATCACGCCGGTTCTGCTCGATCGCCTGCGCGCCAGCACCGTCGACGTCGCCATTCTCGCGCTGCCCATCCGCGGCCACGAGTTCGACACCTTCGCGCTTCTCACCGAACGTCTGTTCGCCGCGCTTCCGAGAAAACATTCCTTGGCAGGACGCAAAACGTTGGCCCTCAAGGATCTGCGCAAGGAGCCGTTTCTGCTGTTGCGCGACGGTCACTGTTTTCGCGACACCGCGGTCGCAGCATGCGACCGCGCGCGCCTTAACCCGCAAATTATTTTTGAGAGCGGCCAGTTCAGCAGCATTCTCAGCATGGTCGGCACGGGAATGGGTGTTTCGATCGTCCCGGAAATGGCGATCGAGAGAGATGCACGCTGTCGCTATGTCCGCATCGCCGACGACGAAGCGACGCGCACGATCGGCGCCACGGTCCTGCGTGGGCGCTCCCTGACGCGCCTTCATCACGCATTTCTCGCACATCTGCGTCCAGCAAGCTCCGCGCCTTGTAATTAAGTGAGGTTCGGGTCCAAACGATCGAGCTTACGATTTCCGCACCAGTCGGCTAAGAGGCCTGCCTATTCTTCGCGACGGCAATCGTCATGTCGTGGAAGTTCAAGGTCAGCACGGCCTCGTGGAATAGTTCCAGGCCCACGGTGGCGTCGAACAGCCCATCAGGTTCGTGGACCGTCTCAGTAGGAAAGTAAACTTTCGCGCCGTCCTTCACCAGAGTGAGTCCGTTGAAGCTTTCCTGCTGCGCCTCCGCGACCCTCATATTGACGCCGCCGTCAGTAAGTGAGAAAAGGCGCACATCCGTGGTTTGCGCCGCGCCCGATAAACTCAGTTTCTCGATCGACGCGGTGTACACCAGCAAAGAACCCGTATACATCGTGTCTACCTGCGCGGAAACTCTCTCGCCGTTGATTTCGAATCCATCCGCCACGACAATCGGAGGTCCTTCTTTTCCGAACGTGATCAGCGACATTGTGTCGCACGCCCCTGTGCATTTCACCGGCGCCGTCAAGACATCGGAAACACGCAGTTTGTGTGTCGTAAAGTCCAACTGCACGATGCGGTCTTTGAATGCGGGGTACGCCAGCGTTCCCTCGACGTGCGGCATTTGCTTCTGCGAAATCATGTCCGAGAGGTCCATCCCGACCGCCAGAACCTTAAGCAGAGTAAGCTCGCCGATGTGCACGCTCGGCATCACCGTGCGAAACATTCCCGACGGCGCACCAGGTTTCGGCGGCTCCGAGGGTTTCAGCCCCGCCGCGTCCGCGATCTTAGAGTCCACAACGGAATCCACATTACCGGTGTCGATGCCCAGACGGATGGTCTTGCCCTCACCGATGCGTGCGTCCACGCACGGCGTGCCGTCGCAGTCCAAAAGCGGCACTTCCGCGGCGAACTTGACGCCGGCCATATTCCCCGAGGCTTGACCATATAAGGAATTGGGATGGGTGGTTACGAACGCAGCCGCGGCGATCGCAAGAGCTCTCAATCCGCGAAGAAAAGGGGACATGGTTTTCGCTTCCTTTCAGCGCTCTTAGTGTCCGCCTGAGTGGACGGACGTGTGCCAACTTATAGACGAACCGCGCACCCGAATGCTAGCATTGATGTACGAAGTATCCCGGTGGGGCCGTGGCGCAGTTGGGAGCGCGCCTCGATGGCATCGAGGAGGTCGTGGGTTCGAATCCCATCGGCTCCACCAAAAAAGATTCCCTTCACCGGTCTGTAAAAATGCAGTTTTCCCTGCCAAAATGACATAGTTCTATACTAATGCTCCTTCGGTATTTTCCCGGCGGGAAGTTACCTGAGGAACCCGCTAACCTCCTGATTTGGTGTGGCCACGAAAAAATCGCGCGTAAGGCAACACGACTGCTCCTTCCACCGCACAACTACATTGCTGAGGTGGAAAAGGAACAAGTGCCTGCTGAGCCTTTCGATATCCTAAAACGTCATCTCGATGGCAGTTTTATCTGGCTGGAAGCCTCTTCCGATCTCCGGACCGCCAAGGTCCGGTTAGTGGAACTTCACTCGAAAACCCCGGGAGACTATTTCGTCTTCGACCAGAGAAGTCAGCAAATTGTCGCGAATTGCAAGGGAGTAACCCGAAATGAGGTCTAGATGGGTGCTTGCTCCTGCCGGCGTCTTCCAAGCTCTACACGAACATGCGGCGGCCGCTACGTCCTTTACCCGATGTTCGCCGGAAGATCGCCGCGCTATCGTGCGCCGACTCGTTACCGTCGCATAAAAAGGCACACAGAAGAGTAGAAGTACGAATAGAAGCTGGTACAGGAGAATGTCATGATTCGTCGTCGCAATGCATGGCCGCAGGTTTTTTCCGCTTTTGCCATTGGTTTGGGTGCCGGCGCAGCTCTGGGCGTCCTCTTCGCCCCGCAATCGGGAGAAGATACTCGCGAGTTTCTTCGCGGCACGGCGCAGGACGGTCTGGACGACGCGGCCGATCGCGGCAAAACCGTGATTCGCCGGGTGCGCAAGAACATGGGAGATGCAAAGGACTTCGTCAGTGAGGTCGCCGACACTGCCGAAGGCGCTTATCGCGACGCCCGCAACGCGTCGTCCTAACCGCTAAGACATTTCCGTATTACCGGGCCAGGGGCTGAATGTCGCACGCG
>JBEKWY010000230.1:0-5996 GCA_049512575.1 Candidatus Acidiferrum sp. | reverse complement strand
CGCCGCGAGCCCGATCTCAGCTACGTCGAAAACACCGCCATCGCCATTTACCCGAACCTGCAAAAGGGTCAACTGGTCGTTCTCGAGTCGACTACCTATCCCGGCACCACCGAAGAGCTCGTCCTCCCCATTCTCGAAAAGAGCGGCTTGAAGTGCCCGATCGCCGCTGGCCCTGAGGCCGAAAATATTCCCGGCGATTTCTTCCTGGCCTTCTCGCCGGAGCGCGAAGATCCTGGAAACAAACAATTCGGCCTGGCGCAAATTCCCAAGGTCGTTGGCGGCGTAAATCCGCCGAGCGGCCGCGCTGCCGTCGCTCTCTACACTCCTATCGTATCCAGGGTCGTTCCCGTAAGTTCCACGCGCGCCGCGGAAATGACCAAGCTGCTTGAAAACATTTTTCGCTGCGTCAACATCGCGCTCGTCAACGAACTCAAAATGCTCAGCTTGCGCATGGGCGTGGACATCTGGGAAGTCATCGATGCCGCCGCCACCAAGCCCTTCGGCTTCATGCCGTTCTATCCGGGACCTGGTCTCGGCGGCCATTGCATTCCCGTCGATCCGTTTTACCTGTCCTGGAAAGCCCGCGAATTCGATTTTGCCACGCGCTTCATCGAGCTGGCCGGCGAAGTCAACACCGCCATGCCCTATCACGTGGTCGAAGCCGTCGCCACCGCCCTCAACGATCGCAAAAAGAGCATCAAAGGCTCCAAGCTGCTGATCCTGGGCGTCGCCTACAAAAAAGACGTCGACGACTTGCGCGAATCCCCCACGCTCAAGATCATGCAACTCCTCCAGCAGCGCGGCGCAGAGCTCGACTACAACGACCCCTATTTCCCGCAGCTGCACAAAATGCGCCACTACAATTACGAAAACATGAAGTCGGTGAACCTGAATCCGCAGTCCATCGCCAGCTACGACGGCGTAATCATCGCCACCGACCACTCCAGCTACGACTACGGGGCCATCGTCGATGCCGCCAAAGTGGTGGTCGACACCCGCAACGCCACCCGCCGCGTAATGCGCCACCGCGACAAAATCGTCCTCTGCTAAACCACCCAATACATCCGGTGCGCACTATCTCCGGCGCGCACTAATCCCAGCCACCGGTAGGGGCACGGCATCGCCGTGCCCGGTGTAGCCCCCGCCGCCATAGGGGCGGAGGTTCGTCCGGGCTGGATCCAATCTACAGGCCGCACGCCCTCAGTTCATCCCCGGGCTGCAACCCCCTCAATCCGTTGATCTTGCCGAAATGCGAAAATTTTACTGGACAGCCATAAGAAAGAGGGGTATAATACCTTCATTAAGAACCTCGCCTGCTTCTTCTGGAAAACACCCAAAATGAAGATCGCCGCCGAACCCATCCGTCTATCGGTATTTCTGGAAGCAGCTGCACCCCGACTCGAATTGAAGCATGGACGGACACGTCCGTCCTTCCTTCGATAACACCATTCGCGCAGGTTGCTCACCAGGCTTGAGCCTAAAGACACACTAACTGCCCTGGAATCAATAACTTGCATAATACTTGGACGTATTCTTGCTTCGCGTTGGGGCGGGGACGGCGGTTCCGTGCCCCCTACCGGACGCTCTTGAGCGCCACGCGCGCGCTGGCGAATGGCATCTCCGCCTCCAGCAACACCGGCGTGCGCGACTCATTGTGGGCAAAATAGACGAACAAGTGCGCGTCCTTCATCTCCGCGCCATCGTCGAACACTCGAATCTCGACCTTGTCCGCCGTATATGTTCCCGCCGGCACCGCCAAGCTCTGCGAAGCCCCGGCAAGCGACGCTCGCACGTCGTACAGCTTGTGCCCGTCGTAGACCGGCCCACGAACCTCGTGGGTCTTCGACCAATCCACGTGGCGTAGATACTGCATCATGCCCAAAGGATCGCGCGTCCCAGGGAGGACCCGCGTCTGCCCGGCATTTGGCGGCGCCGGATCCCGGCCTGTAGCCGTCATGCGCTGGACCGAATCCACCTTCTGCCCCCGCTCGCTGAGGTGCATCTCGTACTGCAAGCTGGCCAGCGTTCCCGCGTCGCTGTAGGAATCAAACTGATCGTCCAACTCGAACACCATGCGCAAGGGGTTTTCGGTGTGCGCAAACGCCTGCAGATGCCAGGCCGTCTTTCCAAGGAAATTTCGGCGCTCCGCAACCTGCAGCCGCAGGTTCGCGACGTTGCTGACCTTCGCCACGTCCGCCGTGTAATCCAGAATTTCGCCGGTTCGTAGCGGCATGCCCGGGTCTGGCGTCGGCGCAGCCACCTTTTTCGGATCGGCCGGTTGCACAGCTCGAGGCGCGGCAACAGCGGCGGGTTCTGGCGCCGGATCCCTGCTGATCGGTGGCGGCTCCGCTGGCCGGACTTCCGGCGCGGACGCCAGGGCCGGTTGCGGCTGCCTTGCCCGTTCATGCAGCCAGTAAGCGCCCGCCGCAACAACAACCACCGCGACGACGCCGATTGTCCCTTTCGCTAGACCCATAATCTTTATGCGACTCGTTTCCGAAACAAACCGTTGCCTTCAGACCTTCCATCGTACAATACGATTTCGCGACCGTCCGGCAGAAGCAAAAGCCGCCTCTGGCGCATCTGATTGGAGCGTATCAAAACACGGACCGGCCGTCTTCCCGGCCCGCGTCATTGTTCGCGGCAGCACCCGCCTGCCACGGATTGCACAACCGGAAGCTTACAGGCCACGGTAATTGTTGGCCGTTCCGCGGCCATTCTCGGATCGGCCGCGGTTCGCGGCCTCACTTTGGGAGGATTTGCGCATGCGTTACGTCGTGACAGGCGGCGCCGGCTTTATCGGCTCAAATACGGTAGACGAGCTTGTAAAACGCGGCCACAGCGTGGTGGTCCTTGACGATCTTTCCGCGGGCAAGGAAGAAAATCTCGCCGAGGTCCGCAACAAGATCACCTTCATCAAGGGCAGCATCACCGATATCGAAGTCGTCCGTAAGGCCATGCACGAAGCCGATTACGTTCTGCACCTCGCCGCGCGCACCTCGGTGCCGCGCTCCGTGAAGGATCCCATCGGAACCAGCACCATCAACATTAACGGCACGCTGAATGTGTTGGTCGCTGCGCGTGACGCGAAAGCGAAGCGTATCGTGTTCGCCGCTTCCTCTTCCGCCTACGGTGAGACGCCCACGCTTCCCAAAGTGGAGACCATGCATCCCGCGCCGATTTCTCCATACGGCGTCACCAAATATGTCGGCGAACTCTACTTGCAGACGTTCGGCCGCTGCTATGGCCTGGAAAATGTCTGCCTGCGCTATTTCAACGTCTTCGGCCCGCGCCAGGATCCCAGCTCGCCGTACTCGGGAGTTCTCGCCAAGTTCTGCAACGCCGCGCTCGAAGACACGCAACCGGTAATCTTCGGCGATGGCGAACAAACCCGCGATTTCACCTACGTTGAAAACGCTGTCCAGGCCAACTTGCTGGCCTTTGAAGCCGCCAACGTCTCCGGCAAGGTCTTCAACGTCGGCGTAGGCGGCCGCGTTCCTCTGAATAAAGTCGTCGAGCTGCTCTCCAAAATTTCCGGCAATCCCATGGTCGCCAAGCACGATCCACCGCGTGAAGGGGACATCCGCGATTCCCAGGCCGAGATCACGCAAGCCCGCAATTTCCTCGGCTACGACCCACAAGTCGATTTCGAGGAAGGCCTGCGCCGCACCTTCGAGTGGTACAAGACAACGGCGCAAGCCAAAGCCGCACAAGCGCAGGCCCAGGCATCAGCACCGGCCGCGGCACCCGTAAAGTAACGGCACGACGCTAAAACGAAACTGTTTCGTACGAAGCAGTCCACGTGCAACCATAGGCGACAACTCTCGCATCGGTAGGAGCAAGCTATGCACGCCTTGCTTCAAGATCTCCGCTATTCCCTTCGCCAACTCATCAAGAGTCCCGGCTTCACGCTGACCGCGGTGATCTCGCTGGCCCTGGGAATCGGCGCAAGCACCGCGGTATTCAGCGTAATCTACGCCGCGCTTCTGAATCCGTACCCTTATCCGAACGCCGACCGCATCGTGCGCCTGGACACAACCAGCAAGACTGGCTCGGCTTGGGCCAGCCCGAATGGTCCACAGATTCAACAACTGCGGCAACTCCCTATCATCAAGACCGTCCTGGCCATGGACTACTACCCAATGGTCTTGACCGGCCACGAACTTCCGGAGAACGTCAACGGGATCGGTCTTGTTTCGGATGGGTTCGATGATCTGGGTGTGCCTCCACTGCTTGGCCGCGGACTCCTGCCCTCGGACGCGGTCGATGGGCAAGACCCGCAACCTGTGGCGGTGCTTTCGTACAAGTTTTGGCGGAAACAATTTTTCGCAAATCCAGACGTGCTGGGACGCACGCTGCAACTGGACCGGAAAAACTATCAGATCGTCGGCGTGGCGGCGCCGCGCTTCACCTGGTACAACGCGGATGTCTACGTCCCGCTGAAACTGACCCAGGATCCCGGGCCGACGTATATGGTCGATCTGCGATTGAAGCCAGGCGTGACGCACCAAGCAGCGAACGCCGTGCTGCAACCTCTCCTTGAACAATTCGCCAGGGACATGCCGAAACATTTTCCCGAGCACTTCAAGGTGCAAGTAGAGGGCCTGAACCAGTGGGTTATCAGGCGCATCGGCGGAACGCTGTATCTAATGTTCGGCGCGGTGATGTTATTACTCGCGATCGGGTGCGGAAACGTTTCGATTCTGCTGCTCGCGCGCGGCACAGCGCGGCAGCACGAGTTGGCTGTGCGGGCCGCTGTGGGCGCGGCTCGCAGCCGCATCGTGCGTCAACTTCTTACCGAATCGCTGTTGCTGGCCGCAGTCGGAGCGGCGCTGGGCGTTTTGACTTCGTACGGAATTCTCGCAGGCATCAAGTTGGTGCTGCCTCCGTATGCTTTCGCGCCGGAGGTCGTAGTCCGCATTAATCTTCCAGTGTTGTTCTTTAGCGTCGCGGTGGCGCTGGGAACGGGCGTACTCTTCGGACTGTGGCCGGCGCTGCAACTTTCGCGCACGCAAGTAGGCCAGATCATGCAGTCCAGCGCGCGTCGCGTGGCCGGGAGCGTTCAGGGACGTAGAACACACAACGTCTTGATTGCTGGGCAGATCGCGTTGACGTTGCTGCTCCTGGCTGGAGCCGGGTCCGCCTTAGAAGGCTTCGCGCACATGCTGCACAGGCCACTAGGCTACGACCCGCACAACGTGATGTCGGTGGAAATCCCTTTGCACGTTAACTCCTACACTATGTGGGCCGCGCGCTCTGCCTATTTTGAGCAGCTCCGCGCCAAAATCGCCGAGACGCCCGGCGTAACCATCGCGGCGATTTCCAGCTTCGCTAATCCGCCGCGGAGTGGCTCGAACCAACGCTTTGAAATCCTCGGGAAACCCGCGGATGACCAGCAGATGGGATACATCCATCAGGTGAGCCCCGAATATTTTACGGCCTTGCATATTCCACTGCTGCAAGGCCGCGTGTGGAACGCCACGGAAAATCACGATGCCGCTCATGTTGCCGTGGTCAACCGGACCCTGGCGCAGCGATATTTCCCGAATGGCGACGCCATTGGCCACTCCATAAAGTTGCCAGTCATCGAAGATCATCCGCCCGAGATTCTGGCGGCGCCTAATATCGCGGATTCGTGGTTGCCGATCGTAGGCATTGTGGAGGATTTCCTCAACGACGGGCTGCGCAATCCGATTCAGCCCGCGGTGTTTGTGCCTTACACCTTTAGCGTACCGGACGGATTCCAGATTCTGGTGAGGACGGAAGCGCCGCCGCTTACCCTGGTGCACGCTGTTAGAACGCAGTTGGTTGCCGTGAACCCGGACCAGCAGACGTGGGGTGAGATCGAAGAGTTGGACTCCTGGATCTCCAATGGGCCGGAATGGCAGCAGGAGCATTTGGCCGCATGGATCTTTGGCATTTTCGCGTGGCTGGCGCTAGCTCTCGCGGCCGTCGGGCTGTACAGCGTGGTCTCCTACACGGTGGCGCAGCGATAT
>JBEKWY010000229.1:0-6988 GCA_049512575.1 Candidatus Acidiferrum sp. | reverse complement strand
GGACATTTCGGCGAAACAGGATTGCTGGGCGGAAGCTTCGCGCTGGACGCCGAGCGGGCCAGGCGCATCATGGAGAAAGCCCGCGGCGCATTCCGCAAGGTCGAGGATTTTGCGGAAGGAATCCTCGCCGTGGCAAACGCGGTGATGGAGAAAGCCATCCGCGTGATTTCCGTTGAGCGCGGCCATGATCCGCGCGACTACACTCTCGTAGCGTTTGGCGGCGCGGGAGGACTACACGCTTGCGCCCTGGCCTCGACGCTGGAGATGCGCGGCGTGCTGCTACCGATTTTCCCCGGCGCGTTGTCGGCGCTCGGCATTTTGCGCGCGGATGTGGTTCGCGAGTTTTCGCGAACGGTGCTGTCGGCAGTGCGCGACGCAAAACGGAGTTCTCGCGATTTACGCAACCTCTTCGGTCCTCTTGAGATTGATGCCAAACGGACGCTTCGCCAGGAGGGCTTTGCACCCTCAAAGATTCGGGTCGAACAAAGGCTGGACATGCGTTATGCCGGGCAGGCTTACGAATTGAGCGTGCCGGCATCGGGGGATTTGGTAAGCGCGTTCCATCGCGTTCACGAACAGCGTTATGGATATCACGACAAAAAGCGCGCGGTCGAAATTGTAAACGTGCGCGTCCGCGCGACGGGCATCACCGAAAAACCTCATATTGAAAGAATTCCCCGAATGGGCCGCGACGACAAAGTGCGCTCGTTCCAGTCACTCGATTGCGTTCTCGACGGCAAGCGCCAACCCGCCGCGCTAATCGCTCGTGCCGAATTGCGCGGTGGTGACTCCTTCGCGGGACCTGCGGTGATTTCGGAATACAGCGCGACCACTCTGGTTCCAGCGGGCTGGCGCGCGCACGTCGATGCCTATGGCCAAATCCTCCTAACGCAAACAGGAAACACAGGACGATATGCGCGCAAAAACTAACCGAAGCCCACGCAAACCGCGCTCATCGTCCGAGAGATCCTACGCGCCTCGAAATCTTCAAGAACGTTTTCCATTCCGTAGCCGAAGAAATGGGCGCCGCCCTCCGCCGCTCAGCGTTTTCCCCAAACATCAAAGAGCGCCGCGACTATTCCTGCGCAGTCTACGACGCCGATGGCCAAGTCCTCGCCATGGGCGATCACATGCCGGTACATCTCGGGTCGATGCCCGCATCCGTCGCCGCAGCGCGTGCCGCTTTTCCTTTGCACCCGGGCGACATCGCACTCCTAAACGATCCGTTCGCCGGCGGCACGCATCTGCCCGACCTGACGATGGTCATGCCCATCTTCCTGCCCCGTGCGCGCCGCCCGTCGTTCTACGTCGCCAATCGCGCCCACCACGCCGACGTCGGCGGAGCGCTGGCAGGATCGATGGGCCCAGCCCGCGAAATTTTTCAAGAGGGCCTGCGCATTCCGCCCGTAAAGATTTTCTGTCGCGGCGAACTCAACGAAGACGTCATGGCGCTCCTGCTCGCCAACGTGCGCACCCCGAACGAACGCGAAGGCGACCTGGCCGCCCAAATCGCCGCCTGCCGTACCGGCGAACGCAGGCTCTCCGAGATCGTCCAGAAATATTGGGAGCGCGAAGTCAGCGCCTACGGCCGCCACCTTCTCCAGTATTCCGCCGCGATGATGCGTGCCGCTCTGCGAGACCTGCGTCCGGGCGTATACACGGCGGAGGACTTTCTCGACGACGACGGGGTCAGCGACGAGCCGCTAAAGATTCGAGTCCGCATCCGCATCCGCGGCGCCCGATCTGCCCGACCGGGTGGACGTGCGGAAGTAGACTTCACCGGCTCGTCCCCGCAATGCGCCGGCAACGTGAACGCCGTCGAAGCCATCGCGATCTCCGCGGTCTACTACGTTTTCCGGTGCCTGCTCTCCGAGGACGTGCCCGCGACCTCGGGCCTGATGGCGCCAATCAAAGTCATTGCGCCAACTGGAACCATCGTAAACGCGCGCCCTCCCGCCGCAGTCGCCGGCGGAAATGTCGAGACGTCGCAACGCATGGTCGACACCCTGCTTCGCGCCCTGGCCAAAGCCGCCCCCGCGAGAATCCCCGCCGCAAGCCAAGGCACCATGAACAACCTCACTCTCGGAGGCAAGGACCCGCGCCACGCAGGTGGCCCCTTCGCCTACTACGAAACCATCGCGGGTGGCATGGGTGCCCGCCCCACCAAGCCCGGCGCATCCGCCATCCACACCCACATGACCAATTCCTGGAACACGCCCATCGAAGTCTTCGAGCAAATCTACCCGGTTCGGCTGCGCCAATATGCAATTCGGCGCGGTTCGGGCGGCAAGGGCCAGCACCAAGGCGGCGACGGCATCGTCCGCGAAATCGAACTCCTAACCGACACGCAAGTCGGCCTTCTCTCAGACCGCCGCAAGCGCGGCCCCTACGGCCTGTCCGGCGGCCAACCAGGCAAGCCCGGCAAAAACTCGATCGCGCACAACGGAAAGTCCCACGAACTACCGGGCAAGTGTTCGCTCATCGCCGAATCGGGAAGCATTCTGCGCATCGAAACCCCGGGCGGCGGCGCCTGGGGCAAGCCTCGCCGCAAAGGTTTCCGGCGAGGCCTTCCGATCCGAAATTGAGCGCACGGCACTTCTTCCTTGTGATGCTGCCCTGCCTCGTCCTGTCCTGCTTTGTCCTGCCCTGCTTTGACGGGAACTAGCGGATGGCAAGGACCACGAGCGTAACGTCATCGCCAAAGTTCCCTTTGCAAAAGCTCGCAACCTCATCCATGATTCGGCGATTCGTCGCCGCCGCAGACTCCGTGGCTGGTGGCGCGGCCGCGCGAACCAGCCGCTCATAGCCGAACTCCTCCGCGGCTTCATTCTCCGCTTCGGTCACGCCATCGGTGTAGAAAAACAGACGGTCTCCGGCTCTTACTAGCAACGTTTCGTCGACGTAGCTCCACTCGGGAATCACACCCAGCAAGGCCCCATGCCCGCGCAGAAATTCCGTGCCGCCATCCGCGCGCAAAAGGAGTGCGGGACAATGCCCGGCATTTTCATATACCAGCGTACGTTTTTCCACATCCACCACGGCGTAGAAAAACGTGATGAACTTGTCGTCAGCCACGTTTCCGGAGACAAACGTGTTCAGCTTGCAGCAGACTTCCGCCGGCGTAGCTTGTGCCGTCGCAAAGGCGCGGAACGCCGCCTGCAAGTTGGACATCAGCAGCGCTGCCGTGAGCCCTTTGCCGGAGACGTCACCGACACAAATCCCCAGCCGCGTTTCGCTGAATTGCACCACATCGAAATAATCGCCGCCGACGGTTCGCGCCGGCTGCCACGCGCCCGCGAGTTCCGTTCCGCGCAATTGCGGCAAATCCTTGGGCAGCAGCCCGCGCTGAATTTCCAAGGCGCGGTGCAGTTCCTGCTCTTGTTCGGCGATGACCACCGCTCCCTGCGCGACTGCCTGCTCCAGAAGCTTGTTCTTCTCTTGCAGCCTCTGCTGGAATTGCAGAACCACGTAGCTGATGATGCCTGCTGCCATGCACACGACCATCACGATCTTCCAGCTCGCACGGAAAAGGTACCAATAAGGTCCGGCCGTCGGCTGCATCCAATGAAGCAGGGCTACCGAAACAAAGGCGCTAAGCGCGGCGGCCACAGCCAAAACAGGTAAATAGAGCACCCAGTTCCACGGGAAGTCCCGTTTGCCGATGTTCCGGACGGCAAAAGCCATAAGGACGTGCATCAAATTGCCGATGACTAGAACACAGGCTCCAAGGAAAAGAATGGGAGCGCCGGGTGTGAGCACGGCGAACAATGCGCAGACGATTGCACCGACAAAGACGATGCGCTGCTGAACCTGCAGAAACTCACGCATGCGCGGGCCAAAAGCCTGCTTCCAGGAAATGGACTGAGTAGACAAGTAGGGTCCTTAACTCGCAAAACGAAAATGGCGGGCAACTCGAAAGTTGCCCGCCCACAGTTTTCTGGAATCTGAAACTAACTAAGCCTATTCAAATTTTTCGGTCATGATCGGGAACGTCAGCTTGGCCTTCGCCAGCGACTTCACCACCACGGCCTCGGCGCTTTCCGCCGTAGTGTTGCGCGCGGTGGCCATTTCGCTGACCAGCAAATACTTGGCGCGCTCCAGCATTTTCTTTTCGCGGAAGGAGAGTGGCTTGCTGCGGCTGAGGGATACGAGACTCTTGAGGACCACTGCGACTTCCAGGAGAGAACCGGTGCGCATGCGCTCGGAATTCTCTTTGAAGCGGTGCTTCCAATCGTGATGCGAGTTCAGCTTGCCGGTCTCCAGGAATCCGAGGACCTTCGTCGCATCATTGGAGCGAATGACGGCACGCAGCCCGACAATATCTGCGTTTGACTGCGGGACCATGACGCGCAACCCGCTGGAAACAATGCGAATCATGAAATAGCGTTCGGTTCTTCCATTCAACACCCCGTAGCTGATTTGCTCTACGAGCCCCACACCGTGATTCGGATACACAACCTTATCCCCAATTTTGTAATCCATATGCTTCGGTGCCCCCCTAGGCAAGCGTACAGGGTGTAGTGTACGTTGGGTGTGTTCCAAGAGTCAAGATATATCCATTGGAATCAGGGGCTTAGAGAAAGTCATGTGCCAATATGGCACGCGAATTGCTCTCCATTCGCTGCAGCTAATACCCGGTGAACCTCGTTCTTCGACCGCTCAATATTTCGAGTTCAACGGTCGCGAATTTAAAACGCGCCTCGCGCCATCGCGCAACTGCAATTGCTTGTATCGGTTACGTTGAATCGCAACGCCCTGCGGTACAATTCCCGCATGCTTTTGCTGGCGCTGGATACCTGTGACGCGAGAGGCAGCGTGGCCGTGTTGCGCGACGACAAGGTGCTGCACGCCGTCCCACACGAGACCTCGGATGACTATTCCGTTTGGCTGCTGCCGGCTATCGCTCGGCTCCTGGCTGCCTCCGGGATCGCGTTTGCGGATGTCGATGCGTATGTCGCGGCCGCTGGACCTGGATCCTTCACCGGCGTTCGCGTCGGGCTCACCACCGTAAAAGCCTGGGCCGAAGTCACCGGCAAACCCATCGTCGGCGTTTCACGGTTGGAGGCGTTGGCGTCGGAAGCGGCTGGCGCGCAGCCTTGGGTCGCCGCGTTCAGTAACGCCCAACGCAATCAAGTCTTTGCGGCACTGTACCGCCGCCTCAGCGGAGGCCTGGAGCGCGTTGGCGAAGAGACTGTAATCGGGCCCGATAAATTCCTCGCATGGGCGACCGAGACGGTCGGCGGCGAAAGCATCGAGTGGATCTCGACCGATCCGCAGATGCTGGTTGAAACCGAAGCCTGGCCGGCGCGTCAGAGTGTGGGTGAACGTGTGCACGCCGCGTCGCCGATCCTGGGCCCCGCCATTGGACGGCTTGGCCATCGCCTGGCGCTGGCTAAACGCTATGCCGATCCGCTCACTTTGGACGCAAACTACGTCCGCCGTTCGGACGCCGAAGTGTTCTGGAAAGACAGACCGGCCCGTCAGTAAGCCAAGTAACCCCGGATGGATCGTGTCTTTGGAGACGACTCGTGATTAGAAGGATTCTGGGCGTCGCAGTGATAACTGCCATCACAGCGGCGTCGGTTTACGTTGCTGCCGCATCGGTTAGCGGTTTGGCCGCAGCCAAAGCCGCTGCCCAAACGCCTGCTTCAACGGCAAATCAAGGCGACAAAAGCTGGATTGCCCGCAGCAATGAATTCGCAAACCTGCTCATCGAGATCGAGAAGAAGCATGATCCGGAGTCGGCGTCCGCGGATGGCCTGAGCCAGTATGACGAAAAGATCGCCGCGGCGACGCATGAGGACGATGTGGCCGCGACCTCGGAAAAGCGGGCCGTCCTCGCCAAGCTCCAGGATCAACTGCCCAAGGAGCAGAACAAGTACGTCCGGCAAGATCTGGAGATCATGATTCACAACGCGCAGCTGCAGCTCAAGCAGCACGATTTCGCGGAAACCCATCAGATTCCCTACCTCAATGCGAGCGGAGCGGTGTACCAGGGTCTGCGCGTCTTGCTGGACGATCAGGTGGCCGCGGAGCGGCGTCCCGCCGCCCTCGTGCGGCTGCGCAAATATGCAGGGCTGGAGCCGGGCTATACGCCATTTGCCGACCGGTTGCGAAAACTCACCGAATTGCAGCTGGCCAAGCCCAACATGATTTATCCGGCGAAGGCTCGGGTGGAAACGGCGCTTTCGCGCAACGCCCTGTACGTCGATGGAATTGCCGACCTGTTCAAGCAATACAAACTGCAGGGCTGGGAAGAACCTTACGCCAAGCTGAAGGACCAGCTCACCGCCTACGACCAATGGATAACCAGCGATATTTTGCCCAAGGCGCGGACCGATTTTCGGCAGCCTCCTGAGCTGTACGCCTTGGGTCTAGAGGGCTACGGCATCGACATTCCCCCTGCGGAACTGGCGGCGATGGCCCACAAGGCATTCACCGAGTATCAAGCCGAGATGCAAACGATCGCAGCGCAGATTGCCAAGCAACACGGTTGGCCCAGCAGCGACTACCGCGACGTCATCAAGAAGCTCAAGGAAAAGCAACTGGTCGGCGACGCCATTCTGCCCTTCTACAAGGACCGGTTGAAAAACATTGAAGACATCATCGTGAAGGATCAGCTGATCAGTCTGCCGGACCGCCCGGCGCGCATTCGCATCGGCACACCGGCGGAGAGCGCGCAACAACCCGCCCCGCACATGGTCCCTCCGCCGTTGCTGAACAATACCGGGCAGCAAGGCGAGTTCGTGTTACCGCTGAATATGCCGGCGTCCGCCGGCAGCGCGAAAGCAGAAAAGGTGGACGACTACACCTTCGATGCGGCTTCGTGGACGCTTATCGCGCACGAGGCCCGCCCCGGTCACGAACTGCAATTCGATTCCATGATCGAGCACGGGGTATCGCTGGCGCGCTCGCGGTACGCGTTCAACAGCACCAACGTCGAAGGGTGGGGACTTTACGCCGAGTACATCACCAAGCCCTATATGCC
>JBEKWY010000228.1:0-6023 GCA_049512575.1 Candidatus Acidiferrum sp. | reverse complement strand
GCTCCGGGGATAGGGAGCCGCTTCCCTTGGGCGTTGGCCGGAGCCATCTCAGCGTACGCGTCGCGGTTCGCGCAGGCGGCTGCGGAGGACGCAGTCTCTGCAACGGGAGGTCCGCCGGCGTCGTCGGAGGCAGCCCAATTCTCAAACATGGAGATTTCCTCTCGGGTGGTGGATGTCGGCGCGTGGCCGTTGGCTTTCGGAGTGGTGTTCATAGGCGTCGATCGGAGATCCTTTCGGGAACCGGCGTTGGCGATCGCGCGCGCCTGGGCGCCGGAATTGCTGTTGGTCCTGCGTGGCTTCCGGTGATTGGTCATTTCGTGTCGTCCGATCAAGTCACGCGGCGAACTTGTAACGGCTCCGGGCCCACAAAATGACGCGATCCGCGGGAACGTCGGCATAGTCGCAGACGGTGGCCAGACCCATCGCTTCGTGAACGCTGTCAGCGCGGAGGTAACGTTGGGCCTTGAGGCGGTCGCCGGGCGAGGCTATGGCGACATCAAGGTCCGCCCACATCTCGGCGTCTTCGTAGGCCTGCTCGAGTACGGCACGCCAGAGTTTGTTTTCGGGTAGCAGCACGGGTTTCGCGGCTTAGATCATCAGCTTGGCGGTGAGGCCTGCGCCGCCGGTGGAAGAAACAAACTTGATGCGTAAGAAATTGGATTGCACGCCGGTGACGGTGCGAGCTTCTCCGGCGGTGTTGGTGGTGGCGTCGAGTTGTTGATATTCGGAATCGACATCCGCCATGGCGCCTTGCAGAACGATGCTGAGCCCGCTGGTGGGGGCGGTCCCAAAGATCGTCTGCCAGCGCACCGCTTTGCCGCCGTCAGGAACGCCGGTGAAATTCGGGAGCGCGAACTGCGATCCGGCCTCGGCGCCGGTGGGGAACGCCTCATTATTGAAGCTAAAGCCTACGTCTCCGGGGAACAAGGAAAGTGGAGGAGTTACGTTCTGATAGCTGGGCATCTAGGCTCCTTTTTTGCCGCGTGATGACGCGGGCGCGCAGATATCTTGGGCGCGAAGATCCTGGAATGGGACTTGTCGCGGTTTCTCGTGGCGCTACCGACCTTGGTGGATCGATTTTGCCGAGTTGGGGCGCAGGAGTCCCTGCCTATTCGCAGGCAGGCTGCGCTCTACAAGGGCGGCGAGCCAGGCGGCCGGCTATGGTCATGTGACGACACAGCACACTGCGGCGCGACTCGATGTCGCCGCTTACGATCGTATTCTTTTCATTGGGGGATCAGACCGACCAGTGCAGTTTTGGCTGTCCTGAAAAGCAAAACGCCCCGAAAATGTCGGGGCGTGGCTCTCAATGAAGAAAGTGTACCATATTCTAAAATATTGTCAAGGGAAATTTTCAACTATTTTTAGCTCGTCTTGACACCCTTTGTTTTCAAGAGCATAGTGGCGCCACTACCCCGGAACGTCTTCCCCGAAGGAGAATTTTCATGCCTTATTTCTGTCATCAGGTCAGTTATACGAAAGAAGCCTGGGCCAAGTTGATGGAGAATCCGCAAGACCGGCTCGAAGCGGTGCGCAAGCCCATCGAGAAACTCGGTGGCAAGCTGGAGATATCGTTTTTCGCGTTCGGTGCTTTCGATGTGATTGCGATTACCGACATGCCCGACAATATTTCGGCGGCGGCGCTAGCCATCGCCTTTGCGGCGGGCGGCGCGGTGCAAAGCATTCAGACTACGCCGCTTATGACCGCCGCGCAGGCGGTGGAGGCGCTGCGCAAGGCCGGCACTTGCGGGTATAAGTCGATCACGGAAATCAGTGCTGCCGCGGCTGCGCCGTAGAGCGCCACACGATAAGAGATCTGCCCGCGACCCATTGTAGGGGCGGGGCTTGCTCCGCCGGGCGTCAACGCTGCCAACAATAGACACCGGGAAGAGCGGATTAAAAGGATCGAATCTCGCCGCGTGAGCGACTGCGCCACCGCGTGCGCCGGGCGGAGCAAGCCCCGCCCCTACAAGTTCATTGACGTGGATCGCCTGTCGTCTTCGTCCACCCTGAACCGGTCCAGGTCCACCAGTTCCCTGCCGAGTTCTTTTGATACAGCACGTTGTTGAACCACAGCAGGAGAGTCGCGGCCGTTCCATTTTGGGAAACGCCATTCTCTACAACCACGTTGCCGCAGGAATTCCCGTTGCAGTCGTTCGCGGAGGAGTCCGGCACCACCGCGCCAAGAGTCCAGGAGTTTGCCTGGGCGTCCGCAATGGTTGCGCCATTGGCGGGCGTTACCGTCGTGCCGCTGACACTTGACGTTGCGGCTGGCGCTGGAGCAGGAGTAGAGGGTGGTGGGGCGACCGTCGCGTTCCCTGCCAGATAGTCCTCCAGGTAGGTGTATCCCGTCTTCGGATCGATCTTGTTATACAGCGTCCCGTCGGTGGTGCTGAGGCCGTTGTTTTTCTTCCATTGGTCCGGGATTCCGTCGTGCAGCGATTCCACGCACGGAGTCCCGTTCACGACGGGCGCGTCCTGCCAATTCGCCGTGGGCTGCGGGATGGTCGGCTCGCCCGAAAATGTTACGCCGTTGGGCCAGTAGCCGCCGCTCCCGCCAGACTGGTATTGCGCGATGATCCGTGCGTCGGCCGCATCCCGGTGGCTGACCCAGTTTCCGTTGCAATCGAGATGCTGGGAGTTGCCGATGGTGGGCAGGAGGACGGCGTCGAGGTTGGAGGCCGGGTCGGCAACGATGGGAAAAGCATTACTGGCCGGCATCGGAGCTGAGCGCTGCCAACTGCTGGGGATGGCGCCGGTCTCGTTGCCATTTTCGCCGGTGATTTGATTTACCAGCGTGCCGTACTGGTCTGCAGCCACGGTGTTTGCGCCGTGCCCGCCGAGAATGTTTCCGGAGACATAGACCGACGGGGCGCCGGACATCTCCGGGCTGTTGGTGGTGAAGTGAATCGGGAAGGCTTGTGCGCTGGAGTTCAGGTTTCCGGTGATGTACTTGTTGTTGATGGCGTCGATGATCTCCGCGCCCAGCCACTCATTCGCATAGTAGCCCCAGTTGAAGATCACATTGTTTATCCAACGAGTGGACCCGTTGGAGTTTTCCGGGATGCGGTGGTGCACGTTGACGAAAAGGTTGTGGTGAAAATCGATGTTCACCTCGTACGGCGAGAGGCAATTGCCGTTGGCACGCGTGCCGACGCAGGTTTCATCGGTCGCGGTGCCGTATCCGACTGGGTGTCCCTCATGCGGTTCGTAGTCGAGTGACCATTGCGTGGTGATTTCATGGTTGGGGCCGACGCCGTTGCCGTTCCCGTTTAGGCCAGGAGTGAAGTTGCTGGTGGTGATCCAGCTCTTGTTGCCGGACCAGCGGGTGGTCACGTGATCGACCATGATGTTGTAGCAGCCGCCGGTATTCTTGGAGCCGTTGCCGGGGCAGTTGACGACCCAGACGCTGGTTGTGCCGGTGTCGGGACCTGAGGGCGTATTGAAATTGTCGGGACTCAACGTGACATAGCGCAAGACCACGTCGTGCGTCGTGACGCCGAACAGTGCGCCGCCGGTATTGGGTCCGCCGAGGATCACTTCGCCAGGGGCCGATTGCCCGGCCACGGTCAGATACGGGCTCGAGAAGCGCAGATCCGCGGACGTGATGGGAAAGAGTCCGGCTACCCGGAACACGCAGGTGCGCGACCCGCTGGCCATTACGCACGCGCGGAAGGATCCCGCGCCGGAATCATTCTGGTTGGTCACCTCGATGACGGTGCCGCCGCGTCCGCCTACCGAGGCCGCGCCACCTCCCTGTGCGCCGGGGAAGGCGGCGGGAAAGCTGACAGGGGGCGGCGTGGGCGTTGGCGTCGGTGTTGGTGTAGGGACGGGGGTCGGAATGGGAGCCGGCGTCGGGATAGGAGTTGGGGTAGGGGCCGGTGTCGGCGCGGGCGCGGGTGCCGGGGCTGGGCAGTTTGACACCGTGATCACCGGCACCGTGCCCGCCGACGAGAACGCGACCGCGCAACCCGGTGGCGCGACGACCTGCATGGGCACGGTTAGACTTACGACCCCGTTGGTCGTGGACGGCGCGCTGGTCTGTGCCAGCGCCGGCACGGCACAAAGCAGCGCCAAAAGGATGCTCAGTTTCTTCGTCATCGTTTACCTCTTCTAGTATCGCTTTCCTTAGGAAGGATTTCTCTCGGGAAAATCGTTGAGACGCGCGTTGCGCCGGGACGAGCCTCACGCGCTTCGTGCGGCTGTCTTGTGCGCTCGACGTGGGCTCGATGCTAAACTTCCAAACGTAGGCCGATCATCGGCAGCAGGAGACCGCTATGGCGCGCACGCATTGGAAATGCAAATTTGCTGTTGCGCTGTTCACGCTGGCGCTGACGCGAGTGCCTGGCGCGCGTGCGCAAGCCGCTGCGTCAGAGCCACCGAAAGCTCCTCCGCATGAGCCAACTGCAGCCGAGCTGAGCCACAACGAGACCGTGGGCACGGCGCTGATGCGCACTTTCGGGGGGCAGGAATTCGAGTTCCGCTCTGCCGCCGAAGCTATGCCCGAGGAAAAATACGGATATCGTCCCGCGATGCCGAGCAAACCAACGGAGCCGGCCACCTTCGGCCCCACCGATCTGCGCACCTTCGCGGAGCAGGTGAAGCACGTGGCCTGCTCGAATTTCGCGTTTGCAGCCGAACTGGACGGCAAGACGCCGCCTCCGGATTGCGACAAAGGCGGGCCGAATCCCGCCAAAACGCGGGCCGAGCTGCTGGCTTATCTTCGGAATTCATTTGCGGCGATGAACAATTCGCTGAACGCGGTCACCAGCAAGAACATGTACGATCCCATCGAAGGCCCCTACGGGGGCCCCAACACGCGTCTGGGCATCGCAGGCCTGGCGATATGGCATGTCGCCGATCATTACGGCCAGATCGTCATTTATTTGCGCGAGAATGGCATCGTGCCGCCCGCCAGCCGCGCCAACCCGCCGGAGTTGAAGGATTACCCAGCGCACTAAGGCGCGCCGTTTTTGAAACTCATCGAGGCTAGGTTTGTTGGCCCGATGCGCCCCTCTGCTAAACTCGTCTCGTGAGCTCGCAATTGGCACCGCCGCGTCTCGCGGGAATACGCCTGCACCCTATCAAGGCACTCGACCCGGTCTCCGTTGACGCCGCCCGCATTGGCCCGGCTGGCAGCCTGGAGCTGGACCGCGCCTGGGCGCTGTTCACCGTCGACAACCGTTGGGTGAATGGCAAACGCTCGCCCGCCATATTTCTGATTCGTGCCGCGTTCGCGCCCGATTTGAGTTCGGTCAAATTGTCGGTGCCGGACGATCCCCGCAACATTCCCACGCGAGAGTTTGCCTTCCCTCAGGAATCCGAATCCGCCGCGGAGTGGTTCAGCGTGTATTTCGACCAACAGATCATTGTGCGTTATTCGCAGAATGGTTTTCCCGACGATGAGGACGCTCATGGTCCGACCATCGTTTCTACCGCGTCGCTGCAGGCCGTATGCGATTGGTTTCCCGAAATTACCTTGGAGGAATCCCGCCGCCGCTTTCGCACCACCCTGGAAATCGATGGCGTCCCGGCGTTCTGGGAGGATCGGCTCTTTGGCCCGAAGAATACCTACGCCGTGCGCTTTCGCATCGGCGAGGTGGATTTCGAGGGCAGCAACCCGTGCGCTCGCTGCAGCGTCCCGCCTCGCGACTCCTACACTGGTGCGGATGGCGTCGGTTTCCAGAAGCGTTTCAACGATCTGCGCCGCGAACATCTTCCACCCTGGGCCACGAACGAGTACTTCGACCATTTCTACCGCTTGGCCACCAACACCCGCGTCGCGCCTTCGGAACTCGGCAAGACGCTACGCGTAGGCGATACCGTCGTGCTTGAATAGATCGCGAATGGTTTCTGGCGTTCCCGCGTCGCTACTAAGCGGCGGAAACGAAATACTTTCGCGGCGGAAACATGCCGCGCCGCAGCAGTTCCTGGCCGCAACGGTGGCGGATCTCCTCAGTCCACTTCACCCAGGTGTTTTCGCTGATTCCGATAAAGTGACGCGCTTTGTCGTAAGGCGCGAG
>JBEKWY010000227.1:0-6094 GCA_049512575.1 Candidatus Acidiferrum sp. | reverse complement strand
TCTCGGTGAACGCGGACTGGTCTGGCGTGTATTCGATAACTGAGAAGTTGCGGATCCGCGATTCTTTCCGTTATGACAACTGGCGCATCCCCGGCTTGTGGGACACTGCCGAAACTGCTGTGTTCGGAACTCCCTCACCGGGGCCGGGTGTTGCCGGCTTGTTGCTGTCGCCCGGAGTGTTCAACGCCACGACGTGTACGGCAGCCGCCAAGTACAACCAGGCCACGTGTCCGCAACACACCGCCAGTTCCGCCGCCGACGTAACCAACGAGATCGCATCGACGTTCCTGGGGCAGAACCTCAAGTCGAACACCCTCGAGGTTGAATACGATCTCACCAGGCGATACACCGCCCACATCGGCTATCTCTACACCACCAGGACAATTTCCAGCATGGACGCGGTCTTCGATGTTGGGGAGTTCTATTTTCCGGGCGGGGCCGCGGCGACGGCGGCGAATGATTTTCTCGCGGCACGCGGTGATTGCGCTTTGGTCGCCGGTGCCCTGCCCGCTGGGTGCACGCTGGTCACCACCGGTGCGATGGCCGGCGCGATTGTAGAGGGTTCGCCCACGAACCCTGTTCCAGAGGCGGGGAACGACACGTCTCGCAACCTCACGGGCGTCCGCGAACAAGCGCTCTTGCTGGGTTTCGTCGCGCGTCCAGTCGATGCTCTGCGCATCACCAGCGATTTTGAATTCGGCTCCAACGACCAGGCCTATACGCGAATTGATCCCCGGCAGCTGCAGTCCTATAAAGTGCACGCGAATTACAAACCGCGGCCCTGGGCGAATGTGGATGGCGCGGTGGAAATCCATGAAAACCGCGACAACGTCTTGACCGTCGACAACCTGGAGCACGACCGCTCGTATAGCTTCGCCACGATACTGACGGCGAATCCACGATTGTCCGTCGACTTTGGATACAACTATTGGGACGTCTATACCCAATCGTTGATCTGCTTTGCTTTCTCCGAAAGTTCTGCGAACCCGGCGCCCCCTCCCGCCACGGTGACCGCCTCGGCCTTCCCCCCTGGCGTGCCGATGCTGCCGACCGGACCGGCGTGCCCGATTACCGGCGCGTCGTCGCCCCTTGGTGCGCTTTCCACCTATAGCAGCACGGATCATTTCGCCCACGCTGGCTTCATCTGGAAACCCATGAAGCGCGTGACCGCGATGGCTGGCTACGGTGGCAGCTTTGTCCGCGGCAACACCATTTTCCTGAACCCCCTCACACCTTCCGGCACGCTTGATTTCAATTACCAGCGGCCCTACGCCTCGATTGCGTTCGATATCGCTCGAGGGTTCACCTACAAGATGGCGTGGAATTACTACGGCTACAACCAAACAGGGAACACGAACCCTTTTGGACTTGCGGCCATCGAGTCGCCGTCGTTTAACGGCAGCAATGCCACATTCTCGTTGCGGTATTCGTTTTGATTTGGTGTCGCACTGCGAGCGCGGCGGCGTGTCTTCCGGTTTTTTCGCCGTCGCTGCTTGGGAGAACTGAGGTGCCCCGACGGGATTTCACTGTCAATCGCATAATGCTTTCGCTACGATGCGCAGTCTAGTACGGCAGCGTACGGATGCTGTGATCTGTGTGCAAATGAAAGGGAGGAATTGAATGTTCATAAGACGTAGATTCGCGGCGACGATTCCGATAGCTACAGCGGTGTTGGCAACGGCTTGCATGCTGGTGCTGAGCCAGCCAGTCTTTGCCGATACGGCCGAGTCGACCTACAAAGCGAAGTGCGCGATGTGCCATGGTCCGGACGGCAAAGGACAAACGCCCACGGGCAAGGCTATGAAGGTCACAGACCTCGCCTCCGATGAGGTGCAAAAGAAGAGCGATGCCGATTTGTCCACAACGATTAGCGCCGGAAAGGGCAAGATGCCGGCGTACAAGACGCTTACACCCGACCAGGTGAAAGATCTGGTCACGTATATACGCTCGCTCGCTAAGAAGTAGTGAGAATTGAGGCAGTCGAAATTTATTGCCTGAACTTTGCGGCGGAGCACGTTTGGCACGGTGTGCTCCCGCGAATCGGAACCACTAGGTGATTCTAATGAACAAAATAAGTTGTCGCGGGTGCCTGGCGGCTACCATCGCTGCGCTGGCATCGGCTTGTTTGCTGATTGGTCCGGCGCGCGGTCAGGACGCCGGAGAAAAAGTGTACAAAGCCAAATGTGCCACCTGCCATGGGGCCGATGGAGCCGGCGCGACTCCTGTTGGTAAAGCCACGAAGGCGCGCGATTTTCGCTCCGATGAAGTAAAAAAGGAAACCGACGAAGAGTGGACGCAGATCGTTGTGAAGGGCAAGAGCAAGATGCCCGCCTACGATAAAAAGCTCACCGACGCCGAGATCAAAGAGGTCGTCGCATACGTCCGTGCGCTGAGCAGCAAGTAAAGTCGTTCCAGAAGCGGAGCGGGGCCTGCCGAGGATCAATGACACTTCGCGAGACCATCACCTCAAGGACGCGCTTTCTTTACTTCCTCGGGCAAAATCCCATTACTCTGACCGGCGCCGTCCTCACCACCAGCAGCGCCCTCACGCTTATCGCCTTTTGGCTCTACGATTTCCTCCTGCCGGGACCATCCCATCCGTATATCGGCATTCTGATTTTCCTGGTCTTGCCGGGAATTTTCTTGCTGGGGTTGGTGCTGATGCCCATCGGCATCGCGTTTCGGCGGTTGGCACTGCGCAAAGCAGGCGAGCTGCGAGAGGTCTATCCCGAAATTGATCTGCGCATGCCGATCATCCGGCACGGGTTGATGGCCGTCGGAGTCGCCACGTTCGTGAATGTCATGATTTTCGGCTTTGCGTCGTATCAAGGCGTGGCCTACATGGATAGCACGCAGTTTTGCGGGCAGACCTGCCACACCGTGATGGAGCCGGAATTTACCGCTTACCAGGGCTCGCCGCACTCGCACGTCGGCTGTGTGGAGTGTCACATTGGCCCCGGCGCCGGGTGGTTTGTGCGCTCGAAGTTGTCCGGCGTGCGCCAGGTATTCGCCGTCACCTTTCATACCTACTCGCGGCCCATTCATGCTCCCGTCAAATTCCTGCGTCCCGCGCGTGAAACCTGCGAGCATTGCCACTGGCCCCAGCGTTTTACGGGCGACAAGTTTCTGGTCACGACCAGCTACAAGGACGACGAGAAAAATACTCCGCTGACGACCGCGGTGGTGATGAAAATCGGCGGGCGCACCTGGCAGGGCTCCGTCGGGATTCATGGCCGTCATCTCGCCGATGGTTCGCAGATTCGCTACACTTCGATTGACGACCAGCGGCAAGTAATCCCGGTTGTTTCCTACACGGATCCTCAAGGCAAGACCGTCGAATTCGTCTCCACCGATATCAAAGCGACGCAGCAGCAGCTTAACGCCGGCGAACACCGCGTGATGGATTGCGTGGATTGCCATAATCGGCCCACGCACGCCTTCGAGCTTCCGGAAGCTGCCGTGAACGAGCGCATGGCCTCGGGGCACATCAGTCCGGAGCTGCCCTTTATCCGGAAAAAAGCAGTGGAGGTATTGAAGGTGCAGTACGCCGACCGCGATGCCGCCAAGGCCCAGATCACCGACGCGCTGACCAGCTTTTACCGCACGAACTACGCAGACGTTTACAATTCCCGGCGTGCCCTGGTTCAGCAGTCCGCCGAGAGTGTCACGGACATTTACCTGCGCAACATCTTTCCGGACATGAACGTGACCTGGGGCGTCCACGCAAACAATCTTGGGCACAACGATTCTCCCGGGTGCTTTCGCTGCCACGACGGGAGCCACACCAGCGCGGATGGCCAGACCATCCCCAACGACTGCTCCACCTGTCACAACCTGTTGGCGGTGGATGAAGAAAATCCAAAAATCCTGACGGATCTCGGCCTGAAATGAAGCGGTGACTTCATTGCCGCAGTGCATCTGCGAGCCTTCAACGTGTTAACAGTGGACGCAAACCTTCCGCCGCGTTTGGCCGTGCGATCGTTCTCTTGGATACTTCTGTCGTTCGCTTCGAGCTTGTACTTTCCGTCCGCGGCCGCTCAACAGCCTTCGGCTCAACCTCTAAAGCAGGATGAGGCTTGCCTTGCTTGTCACGGGCAACCGGGGATGAAATCGGAAAAGGGCAGGAATATTTCCATTCGTCCCGCGGAACACGCGGCCAGCGCCCATGGAATTCTCGGCTGCAAGGATTGCCACGCTTCGATCTCCGATTTTCCTCACCCGGCCAAAATCGCGAAAGTGCTGTGCGCTACCTGCCACGCCGAGGAATCCGCCGCGGTGCCCAAGAGTATTCACGCCGCAGCCGGCGAACAAGCCTGCGCATCGTGTCACGGCAACGCACACGAAGTAGCGGCGTCCGAAAAAGTGATGCCTGCAAAGTGCGCTGAATGCCATCAATCCGAAGTCGCGGAATTTACCGCAAGTGCCCATGGACGCGCCGCCAAAGCCGGCGATCCGGACGCGCCAACGTGCGCGTCCTGTCACGGACCGGTGCACGCCCTCCACAGCTCGACGGAGGCAGGCACGCCGGTCGCGAAACGGCAAATCGCGGCAACCTGCGCCCAATGCCACGGAAACGCCGATTTCCTTGCGCGACACAAAATGCCCATTGCCCATCCTGTGGAGCAATACATCAACAGCGTTCACGGCCAGGCCGTTGCGCAGGGCAAAAATGCGGCCAGCTGCTCCGATTGTCACGGAACTCACGGGGTTCTTCCTTCGCGCGACGCGAACTCCAAAGTGAACCACTGGCGCGTCGCGGAAACTTGTGGAACTTGTCATCAGGAAATCGCCAAGACCTACCTGGAAAGCGTGCACGGCCAGGCCATGAAAGCCAGCGTGCGCGACGCGCCGGTCTGCACCGATTGTCATGGCGAACATTTGATTTTGCAGCCGAAGAACCCCGCGTCGCCGGTGAGCCTGGCGAACGTCTCCACGGAAACCTGCGGGCGCTGCCATGGCGATGCGCGGATTGCGCAACGCCAGGATTTGCCTGCAGACCGCGTGCCGTCTTTTGCGGATAGTTATCATGGCTTGGCCGTTCGCGAAGGATCATTGCGCGCGGCGAACTGCGCATCGTGCCACGGCGTGCACAATATTTTCCGCTCCAGCGATCCACGCTCCACCGTGAACGCCGCGAATCTCCCCAGGACCTGCGGGAAATGCCACGATGGCGTGAATACGGTCCTTGCAATCGGTCCGGTGCACGTGCAGACGTCCACCGGGTCCGCGCACCCGGTGGTGAAGTGGATTCGCTGGATCTATTGGGTCGTGATTCCCCTGACGCTCGGGTTCATGCTGCTGCACAATTTGCTCGATTTGATCGGTCATTTGAGGCGCGGCACTCCACAAATCGACCGGAGCAAACAGGTTATGCGGATGAACTTGTGGTTCCGCATTGCGCATTGGGGCGTGATGCTCAGCTTTCCTACGCTCGTCTACACGGGATTCGCGCTGAAATATCCGGAACAATGGTGGGCCCGGCCATTGCTGCAATGGGAGGAGCACGTCTCGTTTCGCGGAAGTCTGCATCGTCTGGCGGCCATCGTGCTGATCGTCTCGATGCTGTATCACTTCGTGCACCTGGCGGTGAACCGCCGCGATCGCGGGCTGCTCTGGGCGGTGCTGCCCAGGTGGAAAGATGTCTCCGACCTCGGCGGAGTGTTTCTCTATAATCTCGGCCTGAAAAATCAACGGCCGCATTTCGGTAAATTCAGCTATGCCGAGAAGCTCGAATACTGGGCTTTCCTGTGGGGCACCGTCGTGATGACGGTTTCCGGATTTCTGCTCTGGTTCAATAATTTCACGCTGCGCCATTTTCCGAAGTGGGTTGCCGACGCCGCAACGGCCTTGCATTGGTATGAAGCTTTGCTCGCCGCATTCTCCATCTTGCTTTGGCATTTCTACCTCGTCATCTTCGACCCGGTGGTTTACCCGATGGATCTTTCCTGGCTCACCGGCAAAGTGTCCCGCGATCACTATCTCCATTCGCGCCCTGAGTATCTGCGGCTGCTTGAGCGGGACCAGTCACCGAAACCAACCGCGCTTCAGACCGAAGCCGTGGACGAATCGGCCATTCGGGACGAGGGTTTGCCGC
>JBEKWY010000226.1:0-6187 GCA_049512575.1 Candidatus Acidiferrum sp. | reverse complement strand
AACTCGCGAGAGAGCGCGTCGCTCTTGCGCACCTCACTGTAGGTTGTCAGCGCACTGACCGTCACATATTCCGGCGTCACGTCGATTCCACGCAGCTCGGCCAATTTCCAGATGCTGAGGAAGCGGCGGTGCGGGAGCTTTCCGGCTTCGAGGAGCACCATCAGGTCCGTGCCGCCGGCAAACGGCTTCCAGACTTCCGGCTCCCGCGCCAGGCGCTCCAAGGTGTCCGACAGATCGCGCGGCGTTTCCATTTCATACGCGGGAACATACGACCTCAACGGCGCGGCTCCGGCGGGAACTCGGTGGCGCGGCAAGCAGCGACGACGGACTCAAAGATTTTCGTGTAGCCGGTGCAGCGGCAGAGATTTCCGCCAAGACCTTCGCGAATTTCCGATTCGGAGGGCCGCGAGTTGCGGGCGAGAAGATTTACCGCAGCGAGAATCATGCCCGGCGTGCAGATGCCGCACTGCGCACCGCCGTGCGTGAGGAATGCCTGCTGAACGGCGTGCAATCGTTCCCGGTGCAAAGGGTCGCCGCCGGCGATTCCTTCAATCGTGCGAATCTTTGCGCCCGCAGCCTGCAAAACGGGCACAAGGCAACTGTTCACCAGCGCGCCATCCAACTCGACCGAGCAGGCGCCGCACTCGCCTTCACCGCAGCCTTCTTTCGTGCCAGTAAGACCCGCCTGCTCTCGAAGGACATCGAGCAGGCGGGCCATGGGATACGATTCGAGAGTGAACGCGCGGCCGTTGATTTCGCACGGAACGCTAATCTTGCGAACGGCATCAGGCATGCACGCTCTCCAGCATTTCCAGGAGGACTTCCGGCGTGATCGGAATGCGCGTGATGTCAGCGCCGGTTGCGTTGGCGATGGCGTTGGCAATCGCCGGTGCAGTCCCGTCCAGCGGCAGCTCTCCGATTCCTTTTGCGCCCGCGGGTCCGCGCGCGTAGGGAATTTCCTCGAAGAAAACGCGAATCGGAGGAACGTCCATTGAAGTTGGCATGATGTAATTCGTCATCTGACCGTTGCTCATGCGCCCTTCCCGCCAAACAACAGTTTCGTAGAGCGCGTAGCCGATGCCCTGGGCGACGCCACCTTCGATTTGTCCAGCGGCCATAACCGGATTAATTACCTTGCCGACTTCCTGTAGTGCGACAAAGTCTTCGACGCGAGTCTCAGCGGTGCGTGTGTCCACGGAAACTTCGGCGACGTAGATGGCCCACGCGTAGGCGCCGTAGGCGTCGCCTCGATACGTCGCGTCGTCCCAGTGAAGGTCGGTCGGATGTTCGTATTTGATGAGCGATCGCAACGGGCCGAATTCGGCGATGTATTGCCGGCATGCGTTGGCGAAATCGCCGGCATTGTATCCAGGCCGCAAAAAGCGGGAGTCGAAAAGCGATTTCTGGAGCGAGCGCGCGGCGGACTCGACCAGCTTTCCGACGATCATGGTGGTGCGCGAGGCTACCGTGGGACCGCTGTTCGGGACCATGGCGGTGTCGGGCTGCATGATTTCGATGCGCGCGATTTCGAGTCCAAGCGTTTCCGCGGCGATTTGCGCGAAGACGGTGTTGGCGCCCTGGCCCATCTCGGTCGTGCCGGCAAAAACTCGCACGCGGCCATCGGGAGTGACCTCCATGGCCGCTTCCGACGCGAGATATTCCTCGCCCGATCCGGTGAATCCGGCGCCGTGCAGGAAAGCGGCGAAACCGATTCCGCGCTTGACGGCGTCGCGCGGATTTTCCTGCTGAAAGCGCTTACGCTTCGCGTGGTAGCCGCTCAGTTGCAGGGCGCGGTCCATGAGATGCGCCATGTCAACCGTTTCGCGAATTACCTGATGGACCGCCAGTGTCTGGCCTTCGTGGATGAAGTTGCGACGGCGCAATTCTCCGGGAGAAATTCCGACGGCTTGGGCGACGCGATCGAGATGGCGTTCGAGCGCGAAGACGCTTTGCGGGGCCCCGAATCCGCGGAAGGCGCCGTGCGGCGGCATATTGGTGGCGACGGCACGGCTGCGCACGCGCACGTTGGGGCAATTGTACGGGCCGGCGGCGTGAATCGTGCCGCGCGAGAGGACCACCGGCGAAAGCGTTTCATACGCGCCACCATCGACGGTGAAGTCGATGTCCATGGCGAGAAATTTGCCGTCGCGGTTGACCGCGGTGCGGTGGCGGGTGCGCGATGGGTGGCGCTTGGTGGTGGCGACCATATCTTCGGCGCGGTCGTAAATTACTTTGACGGGCTTTCCGGATTTCCACGCGAGCAGGGCGGCGTGTCCGGCGAGCATGGAAGGATATTCTTCCTTACCGCCGAATCCGCCGCCGGTTTCGGTTTGCACGACGCGGATGCGATCTTTCGGCAGGCCGAAGAGGCGAACGAGAGCTTTGTGGACGTAGTAGGGACATTGCAGCGAGCCCCAGACGGTTACGGTGCCGGGAGAAGAGCCGGCGGGTGAAAAAGAGCCGGCAGAGATGCCGGCGCTACCGGTTGGTGCGGAGTCTGCACCGCCCGGACTGGCTTGCGCGATCATTCCTTGCGGCTCGATGTAGAGTTGCTCTTGCGCGCCGGTTTCGTATTCGCCTTCCACGACGAAATCGGCGGCGGTCCAAGCGGTATCCACGTTGCCTTTTTCCACGAGGAACGACTTGAAGATGTTGTCTTCGCCCCAGATCACTTGCTTACGGGCAAGGGAATCCTCGATGGTGAAAATTGCGGGGAGCGGCTCCGTATCGATTCGAACCGCGCGACGCGCTTCTTCGAGGAGATATTTGTCGGGATGCGCGAGGAGCACGACCGCTTCTTCCGGGTGATTGACGAATTCATCGGCGAGGCAGGGTTGATCTTCGATAAGCAGCGCGATGCAGTTTTTACCGGGGATGTCTTTGGCGGTTACGATCGTGAATTCGCTCCATGCGATGCCGGATTCGAAGTGGATATTGCGGATCCGGCCGCGAGGAACGGAAGACCGTACCGTTACGCCGTATAACATTTCGGGGAACGAAAGGTCGTCCACGTAGACGGCGCGGCCAGTGACTTTTTCGCGACCTTCTTTGCGTGGGACCGAGGTTCCGATTAGGCGTGGATCCGGCACGGCCGTCCTTGAGAAAGAGATTGCCGCGACTTGGCGGTATTGGGATTTTAGCGCAGGCGAGGGTAATGGGCGAGGATGGCGCTGCAAAGTGGCGCTACGGCCGGGGAAATCTACGCCTGGGCGTTTGCGGCGCAGCAGTGCTGCGCCCCTACAAGTGGGGTCAGTGGCGAGGGGCTAGAGGCGATCGGGAGTCAGAATGGCGGTCATTTCCAGGACGCGGCGGTAGTAATCGTGATGCTTGAGTTGGGCGCCGGCTTGCTGGTCGACGATGAAGGTTACGTCGGGATGGAGTTGTAGCGCGGAGGCGGTGACGCTGGCGGTGACTGGGCCTTCGATGGCTTGCGCGATGGGCGTGGCTTTGGATGGTCCGCTGGCGAGGAGCAGGATGCGTTTTGCTTCGAGGATCGTGCCGATTCCCATGGTGATCGCGCATTCCGGGACTTTTTCGCCGGCAGCGAAAAACTTGCGGTTATCGTCGATGGTTTCCTTGCTGAGGACTTTCAAGCGCGTGCGGGAGCCCAGGCTGGAGGTGGGCTCGTTGAAACCGATGTGGCCGTTGCGGCCGATTCCCAGGATCTGGAGATCGATGCCGCCGGCGTCGCGGATGGATTGTTCGTACGACGAGCAGTAGCGTTCGTAGTCGCCGGTGACGGTGCCATCCGGAATGTGAATGTTGGCCGCAGGAATATTTACGTGAGAGAAGAAATTCTGCCGCATGAAGCGATGGAAGCTCTGGTCGTGGGTGGCGGAGAGGCCCAGGTATTCGTCCAAGTTGAAGGTGACGACGCGGGAGAAATCGAGAGCTTCGTCGCGATGCAGGCGGACAAGTTGTTTGTACATCCCCAGGGTGGTGCTGCCGGTGGCGAGACCCAGGCGCAAGGAGGGATTCCTGCGCACGGAGTTGGCGATGATCCTGGCGGCTTCACGGCCGAGTTCATCCTTGCTGGGTTGTAGAACGAGGAGCATGTCAAAATTTTCTCAGCTTCTAGTTTAAACCGATTTAAACATATAATTCCAGGCCATTTGGGAGCGGGCGCGGTCCGCTACCGACCGAGTTCCGCGGGTCCCGCGCACAGCGAGCGAAAGCCGAAGAATTGTCACCGCGAAATACAGTATTGGGTCTAAACTTCCGGGTCAACGTGGTTTTTGGAGTGAAAACCTAAAGATGGCTCTCAACGCAACCGATTGGATTGTGATCGCCGCGTACCTGCTGCTGAATTTGCTGATCAGCTTGTATTACCGGCGGCGCTCCTCGGGAAGCACCGAGGAGTTTTTTGTTTCCGGGCGAAATGTGTCGTGGTGGCTGGCGGGAACGTCGATGGTGGCGACGACGTTCGCGGCCGACACGCCGTTATTTGTCACGGGAGTGGTGGCGAGAAACGGAATCTCGGGGAATTGGATCTGGTGGTCACAATGTTTGTCCGGGATGATGACGGTTTTCTTTTTCGCGCGATATTGGCGGAGGGCGGGAATTCTTACGGACGTTGAATTTGTGGAATTGCGCTACGAGGGAAAGGCTGCGGCGTTTTTGCGGGGATTTCGGGCCATCTATCTGGGCGGCTTGATGAATTGTCTCATTTTAGGCTGGGTCATCAAGGCGATGATCAGCATCACCACGGTTCTGCTGGGAGACGCGATCGCGCAGGGGCGTGTACTGTCGATCGGAATCGGCGGGCGCACTTTAGTTCACTACACGTTCGGGGCGCCCGCGCATACCGGCTTGTTGATTTGCGTGCTGCTGCTGGTGCCGTTCACGGGAATCTATACCTTCATCGGCGGGCTTTGGGGAGTGCTGGTCACGGATCTGTTTCAGTTCATCTTGAAGATGACCATGATCATCGTGCTGGCGTGGGTGGCGGTGTCGAAAATTGGCGGTATGACGCTGCTGAAATTGCAGCTTTCGCATGTGGATGAAGCTGTGCGGCAAACGGGACAATCGACTGCTTCGGTGACCGCATTTTTTCCGTCGTTCCATCTGGGATGGACTACCGATGCGCTGTGGACGTTACCGGTAATTACGTTTGTGCTCTATCTTGGAGTGCAGTGGTGGGCGAGCTGGTATCCGGGAGCCGAACCGGGCGGCGGGGGTTACGTGGCGCAGAGGATGTTCAGCGCGAAAGACGAGAAGAATTCGCTGGGAGCGACGCTGTGGTTCAACATCGCGAATTACGCGATGCGCTCGTGGCCGTGGATTGTGACGGGCCTGGTGGCCGTGGCGGTGTATTCGCCGCACGGAGGATTGCATCCGAGCGCAGAATTCGCGGCAGAACCGGAGAAGGGTTACGTCATGGTGCTGCGCGATTTCCTGCCGCCCGCGCTTCGCGGGTTGATGGTGGCGGCATTCTTGGCGGCGTTCATGTCCACCGTGGGCACGCAGTTGAATTGGGGGACTTCGTACTTCATCAATGATTTTTACCGGCGCTTCGTGGTGCGCAAGGGCAGCGAGAAGCACTACGTGCGGGTGAGCAAACTGTTTATCGTGCTGCTGGTAATTTTGAGCGGGTATACCGCGGCGCACATCACGTCGATTCAGTCGGCCTGGCAACTCCTACTGGGAATGGGCGCGGGCACCGGGGGAGTGTTGATGCTGCGGTGGTACTGGTGGCGCGTCAACGCGTGGAGCGAGATTTCCGCGATGATTGCGGCGTTTGTGGTGTCGGTATCGCTGCAGCGCATGGAGTTTTCGGGGAATAACGCGGTGGTGTTTGCGAAGACGGCGCTGATCACCACGGCCGCGACGACGGTCGTGTGGCTGGTGACGACCTTACTGACGCCGCCGGAATCCGATGAGCGATTGCTGAAATTTTACAGGCGCGTTCACCCTACCATTCACGGATGGAAGCATATCGCGCTGCTGGCTCCGGAAATCAGGCCGGTGCGCGACTTCAAGGCGAACGCGTTTGATTGGGTGATGGGCTGCACGCTGGTATATTGCTGCATGTTCGGAATCGGCGAGCTGGTGCTGCAGGCGTGGATCACGGGATTCATCCTGCTCGCGGTGGCTGCGCTCGCTGGGTATTTCATTTACTGGAGTTTGTCGCGGCGCGGGTGGGAGACGCTGTCGGGGGGCGTGAGCGAACCATTGCCGGTCTCCAAGG
>JBEKWY010000225.1:0-6360 GCA_049512575.1 Candidatus Acidiferrum sp. | reverse complement strand
TCGGTGGGCATGAAATTTCGCGGATTGCCCACTTGGCTATAAGACAAATAACCGTTGCACGTCGGCGTGGCCGTGTTGACCGTGCCGGCGACGATCGGGGTCGCGCAGGGCAGCGCTTCGGCGGCTGTTTGCGTACTCCAAATGTTTCCCAGATCGACTGGTGTGCCCGTTGGCGTGCCCACTCCTGTCGGGTTGGCAAGGATGTATCCGAAATTACCGGGGTTGACCGCGGGATTATCGATCACGGTGTTGTCCTGCTTGAAGTAAGTCAGGAACTCGTCAAAGGAAAGCGTGGTTCGGGGGAGGATCCGGACATCGACTCCTGCGCGATAGGCATTCGTCGTGTAGCTATAGGTCTGATCGAAGGCTGATATTGTTCCACCGTCGGTGGTGAATAGCCCCGGCCCCTGATTGCGGTTACGCGAATACCCCAATCGGAGTCGCACCTTGGAAGTCGGAAGCAAGGTGAGGTCGTAGTCCTGCATGCGCCGCACGAGATATTCGCTGTTCAGTGAATTGTTTTGAGCCACCGCAGGGTTCGAGCAATAGGCCGGAGCACCTTGCGGAAAGGCCTTTGTCACTGGACCCACGTAGCACCCTGTGGTCAACGACCCAGCCGGGTTCAACGCGGCGGGATTCAACGGGTTCGCGAACAGGTTATAGTCCCAAAAGTTCTTGTCGCGACGGAACAACAACCGGAAGTCGTACCACTTGTTCTTTTCAATGCGCATGCGCGACACGTTGTTGGGATCGCCGCCATACCCGAAGTTGCTGAACGTCAAGTTGTCGAACAGGAATCCGTGGTGATCGATGGAACGCATCGAATAGTCGAAATCGAACAGCCGCACGCCGGAGCCCAGGTTCTCGAACGTGTTGTACGTGTTCATGTTGCCGTTGATGTTGCTCGAACGATAGCCGAATTCGATGGACTGATGGATCTTGTAACCGCCCGAATCGATTCCTTCCAATTGCTCGGAGTTGTCCTGGGCGCGAGCAACCGGTGAAAAGGACAACGCCACGATAAAGATCAGGGAAGGAATCGCGCGAAATGCGGGGCCTCTCATAGCTTTTCTCTCTTTCCCTCCGGATGTCTCACTCCGGTCTTGCCTAGCTTTGCGGATAGCGGCAGTGGGATTCATGGCGGCTCCTATTTGAAGAAGGTCGCGTCGAAGTTGGAGCCGTGAATTTGCGAGTGGCACAACACGCACGACTGGAAAAAGCTCGCCTGGTTGTGGAACGAAGGAGCGCCCGGCGCGGAGCTGAACGACGAAGTCGTGTGGCACTGCAAGCAGAGCAGGTTGACGTTGCTGAGCTTCAGCATGTGCGGATTTGGTCCACCGTGGGTCAGGTGGCACGACTGGCATCCATCGATCTTTACGACGGGATGCTCGTACACAAAAGGCCCTTGCTTGTCGGTGTGGCACTTGAAGCAGACGGCATCCTGCGAGGAGGAAGTCCGCACCTGCTTGGGGCCCACCGTCCCGTGGACGTTGTGGCAATCGCTGCACTGCACCAGCCCTTCATTCACCCGATGATGGAACGGCATGTCGAACTGGGCCTTTTGCTGGAGATGGCAGGTGTAGCAAAGCTCGGGCTGGGACTTTACGAGCAGAAACTCCGGCTCTTTTGCGTGGTGCGGCGAATGGCAGGAAATGCAGCTGACGTCGTTCTTCGTGTGCTCTGAGTTGATGGCATTCATGTGCTGCGGACCGCCGGCGTGGCAATCCAGGCAGCGCGAATTGATCTCCCGCGCCGAGGCATTCTTGAACGTAAAAATCTTGGTCTTGTCGCCGCCCCCGTCTACGTGCGCCTTGCCGGGACCATGGCAGGCCTCGCAACCGTGCCATTCCGGGCCCTTCTTGGTATCCAGCATGGTTGCGTAATGCGGCGAGCCTTCATAGTTCTTGACGAAATCTTTCGACGGCATTTCGGCGTGGCAGGTCTTGCAGGTCTCCTCGCCCACGTACAGCGAAGGGTCCGTAGGGCGCTCATACTTCTGGGGTGTCTTGTCCGCTTTGGCGTCGGATTTTTTGTCTGAAGATTCCGGCGGGGCCGCCGGTTGGTGAGCCCGTCCGGGAACGCCGGCAGGCAGCAACAATAGCCCGACCAGAATCAAGGCCACAACGAAGAAAACTCTAGGGTTAGCCGACCGAGGCATTTACACCCCCCTCTCCCGGACTTGCGCTGGCGCGAAGCGAGGCGCCACCGTACGCCACCGTACCTAGCGAACAGTACGTGACGGTACCATGCTTATTCCATATCGTCGCGTTACAAATCTGTGACGTTGGTCACACATTTATACTTTTCTGGCGGATCTACTTCGGAAGGGGGGTCACCAATACTCGCCGAGTGTCGCAAACCGGAAAACCCACGAGCAACCGCAAGGCGCGGAGCGTGTGTTCAAAATACTAACTGCTCTCGATGAAGCTTCTTAGCCCGAGGCCCCGGTAGCAGGTCGCGTACAGAAAATCGCGGAACGCCCGCCGCCTGCTGCCCTCCCGCCGGGCTACCCAAGCCTGCGGGGCCCATAGGTCCAAATGCGTTGTGACCCGCAAAATCGCGTGATAGCATCTTCGTTGAATCCAATGACGACGGGAAGAAACAACGAGCTCGTCTTTGAAGTCACCCAGGAAGCCGACGGCGGCTACGTCGCTGAATGCATGACCGAGTCGATCGTCACGCAGGGCGACACCTGGGAAGAACTTCGCGCAATGGTCATTGACGCCGTGGATGCGTATTTCTTCGACGGAGCGAAACCCCAAGCAATTCGCTTGCACTTGGTTCGCAATGAAGTCGTTTTGATGAAATGAGAATCCCCCGAGACCTCGGCGGGCGAGAGCTCGCAGATAGACTCTGCCGCCACTGGGCCTATCGCGAAGTAGGGCAAACCGGAAGCCACATCATCCTTCAGACCGAACAGCCGCGACATCAGCGTCTTCCGATTCCTGCCCACAAGACCTTGCGGATAGGAACTCTGAACGCAATTCTCAGACTTGTCGCCGACCAGAAGGGTGTTTCTCGCGGTGAGATTCTGCAAAGGCTCCTATAACACCTCTGGTGTTCGCTTCCTCTTCGCCTTGAAATCCGCTAGTCTGGACGCATGAATCTCACGCTGTTTGATCTGAATCCGCCGCTGGATGACGGCGGAGTGAAGATGAATGACGCGCAGCGGCGCGCCATTACACACGGGCAGGGTCCGTTGCTGGTGATTGCAGGTGCGGGGACCGGGAAGACTCGGGTCATTACCGAGCGGATCCGCCACCTGTTGGATTCCGACCCTTCCCTGGGAGGCGAGAACGTTCTTGGCCTTACCTACACGAAAAAAGCTGCGGGAGAGATGAAGTCGCGCGTGGTGAAAACGTGCGGCGAGCGCGGCAAGAACGTGACCATGGCAACGTTTCACGCTTTCTGCGAGACGCTGCTGAAGGAGATCGATCCGAAAGTCACCGTGCTCGAGGATGTAGACCACTGGATCTTGCTGCGCCGCAATATGGCGCGCCTCAAGCTCGAAAAATATCGGCGGCTTGCGGAACCCGGGCAATTCCTTGCGGACTTCCTCCGATTTTTCTCGCGTTGCCAGGATGAACTGGTTTCCAGTGACGACTATCAACGCTACGCAGACGACCTGGAAGATGACCTGCAGGCGGAGCGAAAACAGCTCGACGAAGATACTTACCTCGAGCGCGTTGAAAACGTGGCACTACAGAAAGAAATTGCCCGCGCTTACAAAGCCAGTGAAGAGTTGCTCGCCGAAAAGAAATATTTCTCGTTCGGCTCGCTGATTACCTGGACGGTCATGCTGCTGCGCAACAATGCCGAACTGCGTGAGCGCTTCCAGCAGCGGTACAAACATATCCTGGTGGACGAGTTTCAGGACACGAATATCGCGCAACTGGAACTGCTGCTTCTGCTTTCTCCGAAACCACGCAACATTGTGGTGGTGGGCGACAACGACCAGGCGATTTACCGGTTTCGCGGCGCTTCCTTCGGAAGTTTCAAGCTTTTTCTGGAGCGTTTCGCCGGATGGAAGACAGGTCAGGACTCGACGCCATTTCGCGTGACGCTGACGGAAAACTACCGCTCGACGCCGAACATCCTGCGCGTGGCCACGCAGGTGATCGCGCAAAACGAAGTGAGTGCCGACTTCCCGAACAAGGTGCTTTCGCCGACGCGAGCGGAGGGCGAGCGCATCCGCGTCGTCGAGCTAACAACCGAGGACGAAGAAGCACTGTGGGTAACCAACGAACTGGAACGCCTGCACCGCGCAGGAAATCCCTGGCGCGATTTTGCGGTGCTGTACCGGCAGCACGCGCATCGCGACGGCCTGGTGGAAGAGCTTTCGCTGCGAAAAATTCCTTTTGTCATCACCAGGCTTTCGATTCTGGAGCATCCGCTGGTGCGCGACGTGCTCGCCTACTTGCGGCTGATTGCGAAGCCTTACGACGATATCGCATGCGCCCGGGTGTTGGCTGCGCCGGCGTGGCACCTGGAGCCGGTCGATCTGGTTCGCTTGGCGGAGCGCACGCGAAAAAAGCGCGGAACGTCGCTCTACGACGCGCTGCAATCGCCGCAATCAGAGCTGCCGTTCAATCCGTCGGCCACAACGCTCAGCGAATTGCTGGAATTTGCCGCCGCACAGCGGAAAAACCTGAAGCGGCGAACGGCCCGCGAAATTCTTGGTGCGCTGACGGAGTGGCTGGAAATTCCGCAGCTCGCCGGCGTTCGTGACCGCCGGTACGTGACGCAGCTTGCGCAATTCCTGAAGGATTGGGAGCCGAAGAGCGGCACCCGCTCGCTTCCCGAATTTCTGGAATATCTCGATTACTTCGAGCAGGCCGGCGGCGCGGTTTGCCTGGACGATGACCCGCCGGGCGACGCGGTGCAGTTGATGACCGTGCACGGCGCCAAGGGCCTGGAATTCCCGCACGTGTTTTTGCTGCGCGTGAATCACGGCGCGTTCCCGCCGCGCGAACGCTTGCCACTGTTCGAGTTTCCGGTGCGGCTGATGAAAGAGGAGTTGCCCGCCGGACAATTTCACATTCAAGAAGAGCGGCGGCTGTTTTACGTGGCGCTGACGCGAGCGGAGCGCAAGCTGACCATCACCACGCTGACCGAGAAAAAGGGCAAAGTGCCGACCTTCATCGAAGATATTTTGATGGAGCCGTCGGTGAAACGCCGCGACGTGCTGCAAATCGCGCCGAAGGTGCGACCTCGGGAGGAAGACGCTCGCGCGGCCAGTGGCGCGAATAATGGCGCATCAGCGTTGTTCCCCTCCTTGTCGCAAAAGCCGCGCATTTTTTCAACGATTGCGGACTGGGCCGAGACGTTTCATCCGCCATCTCCCGAGCCGCTGAAGCTGAGCGCATCGGCGGTGGACAACTACCGGAAGTGCCCACAGCAATTTTTGTTTAGCCGCGTATGGTCACTAAAGGAAGGGCCGCAGGCGACGCTGACCTTCGGAAGCGTGATGCACACAACCATCAAGCGGTTCGTCGATCAATTGCGCAAGGGCGTGAAGTTGCCGTTCGACGAAGTCGCGCGAATTTTCGAGACCGAATGGACCTCCGCCGGATTCGAGGACGACTACCAGGAAGGCGAGTATAAGAAGGACGGCATCGAGCAATTGCGCGCGTTTCATGCCACCTTACTTGAGAATCCCCCCGAAATCCTGGAGCAGGAGAAGGCTTTCGAGTTGCCGCTGGAAAACAACGTGATCATCAACGGGCGGATCGATCAGATCAATTCGCTAGGCCACCACGAAGTGGAGATCGTGGACTATAAAACCGGGAAGTCCAGAAAAGAAGCGGACGCCCGGAGGGATTTGCAACTGAGCATCTACGCGATCGCAGCGAAAGAAATTCTGGAACTGAACCCGGTGCGGCTGGTTTTTCATTATTTGCAGAATAACCAGACTCAGGTCACGACGCGAACCGCCAAGCAGCTCGACGAGGCGCAGAAGATCGTCCAGGAAGCCGCCGCAGACATTCGGGCAGGCGAGTTTTCACCGAAGCCGGGCTATGCGTGCCGCACCTGCGCTTACGAAGCGATTTGCCCGGCACACGAGGAGGCGCTTTCGGTTTGAGGCGCGCTACAGGGTTGCGAAAGGCTCGGAGTCGGAATTAACACAGAGATCGCAGGGACCGGAACACAGAGGTCACGAAGGAACCCTGAACTTCAACGCCTGCGTCGTCGCTAGCCGCATAGCATCTGATTTCGACCTTACAAAAAAAAGGCGCTGCGAGTGTCGCAGCGCCCTTTTCTGTGCGGATACCTAGTGATTGCTACTTGCCCTTTTTCGGGCCCTTCTCGTCCTTCTTACCCTTTTTCTTCATGGCGGGTCTCCCTCCAGCGTCGTTCTCG
>JBEKWY010000224.1:0-6405 GCA_049512575.1 Candidatus Acidiferrum sp. | reverse complement strand
GCGCCTGGGATATGCCAATGTTCATGTCCACTGGGGTGACGGCACGCTGGGACTCCCGGAGCTGGCGCCTTTCAACGCCATTCTCGTGGCAGCCGGCGCCCCCGCATTGCCCAGTCCCCTGCTGGCGCAACTCGCCGAGGGTGGAAGAATGGTTGTACCGGTCGGCAGCCTGGAGAATCAGGAGTTGCAGCTTATCGAGCGGACCCATGATACGTTTCGGACCATCGTGCTCGAACCCTGCCGTTTCGTCCCGCTGATCGGCGCTCACGGTTGGAAGGAATCCTCGTTTCGATGAGCGCTCCGGTTCCCGAGCTTTCCATCATCATTCCGTCGTACAACGAAGAGCTGCGGCTCCCCGCAACGCTCTCACGCATCGCCGCGTACATACGTTCGTCGAAGCGCGACATTGAGGTGATCGTTGTGGATGACGGCTCCCGCGACAACACCGTCGCCGTCGCCGAAAAGTTTCGCGACGAAATCCCCTCTTTACGCGTGGTTTCCAACAACAAAAATCGTGGCAAAGGCTACAGCGTGCGTCATGGCATGCAGGTGGCTCGCGGGGACATCGTCTTGTTCACCGACGCTGATCTTTCCGCGCCGATCGAGGAAGTCGACAAATTGCTTCCCGCAATGAAAACGAATGACGTCGCCATCGGGTCACGCGCGATGGATCGAAGCCAGATCACCGTCCACGAATCGCCGTTCCGCGAGTTCGCCGGAATCATCTTCAACAAGATTGTCCGCCTGATCCTCCGCCTGCCGTTTGTGGACACTCAGTGCGGCTTCAAGGCTTTCCGCCGCGTCCCCTGCAAAATTATTTTCGAGCAGCAGACCATCGAACGTTTCGGTTTCGACCCCGAACTGCTTTATCTTGCGCGACACCACGGCTTGCACTCCGTTGAAATCTCCGTTCGCTGGGGCCACTCACCCGCCACCAAGGTGAACATGATGCGAGACAGCATCCAGATGTTCATCGATGTATTTATCATTCGCTGGAATTCCCTGACCGGCAAATATCCCCGCCGCCACAAATAACGAAATATTTCACCAACACCATCAACTTGTAGGGGCACAGCACCGCTGTGCCCCAGCTTGGCACGATCTACGCCGTGGACAGCCCCTCTGGCTCGGCGCCCGCTATCCGATATACTTTGCACCACAAAGTACTTGACACCTTCCCCCGCTCTTGTTAGCCTCCTCCCATGGCGACCGTCAGCCCTCTCCGCTCTCCTCGCAGCAAGCCCATCCCCATCGACGCTCGCGCCGCCGACCACCTTCGCTACATCCGCGAAACCATGGAGTGCGCCGCCGAGTTCACCGCCGTGCCTGGCTGGGGCGGAGTCGCTATGGGCATCACCGCCATTGCCGCCGCGTTTGCCGCATCGAAGCAAACATCTCCGCGTGCGTGGCTTGCCGTCTGGCTGGCCGAAGCGTTCGTCGCCGTGGCAATCGCTGGTGCAACCGCGGCCACGAAAGCTCATCGTGCAAATGCGGCTCTATTCTCGGGTCCAGGCCGGCGATTTTTGCTCAGCTTCGCTCCGCCTATCATCGTAGGCGGCTTGCTGACGTTCGCATTGTTCCACGCCGGCGCGCTCACGTTACTTCCCGCAGTCTGGCTCCTGCTGTATGGCACCGCGATCGTTACCGGGGGCGCCTTCTCCGTGCGCGTGGTTCCCGTGATGGGCCTCTGCTTGATGGCGCTGGGAACGATAGCCCTTTTCGTTCCGGCAACCTGGGGCGACGCCTTCATGGCCGCCGGTTTCGGAGTTCTGCAAGTAGGTTTCGGGCTTTGGATCGCGCGGCATCACGGAGGATAAAGCGTGGTAGCGTCGGCTTCCAGCCGGCTTTGAGGGAGCGCCAAGGATAAAAGACCTATCCAGACGAGCACTCCGCGAAAGGAAATTCTATGGCGAAGTCATCCACAGCCAGAGACGAGCGATTCCAGCGCGCGAGAGATCGTGACGCCTCGCTGCCAGCCGCTCCGGGCGTCTCGAAAGAAACCGTTCCGGCCGATCTCGACCGCCTGATTCACGAACGTGTGCGTCTCGGCATCGTCAGCGCTTTGGCCGTCAATCGTTCGCTCACCTTCAACGAGCTGAAAGCCATGCTGAAGACCACCGACGGCAATCTGAGCGTGCACGCACGCAAACTGGAAGAAGCCGACTACATCATTTGCACGAAATCGTTCGACGGGCGCCTTCCCAAAACCGAATATCGCTTGGCGTCTTCGGGACGTAAAGCCCTGGAGCGTTACTTGAACCACATGGAAGCCCTGATTCGCGCGACCCGCGAAGGCTAACGAACGATTTTTTTGGTTACATACTTTGCAGTGTAGAGTACTTTGACAATAAAGAAAACCTGTCATCCTGAGGCTACCCGACAAGGGTAGCCGAAGGATCTCAGCGTAAGCGGCGGAGAAAAGACCATGCTCATGCAACCCATCGTTACCCAGCAATCCATTCCCGTAGTCCAGCCCGATCTCCAATCCATTTTCCCGCCCCCGCGCCCCATCCACGTCGCCATCATCTCCGACGGCAACGGCCGCTGGGCCACTTCCCGCGGCTTGCCCCGATCCGCTGGGCACCGCGCCGGCGCTCAAGCCGCGCGGGCCGTGATCGAAGCCGCGCCGCGTCTCGGCATTCACACGCTCACCCTCTTTGCATTGTCTTCCGCCAACTGGAAACGCCCTTCCGCGGAAGTCGCCGGCATTCTAAGAATCCTCCACGAATATCTTCTAACCGAAACCTCTCACTGCATCGACGAGGGCATCCGCCTCAGCATCATCGGCCGCCGCGACCGCATCCCCGCCACCCTCCGCCAGGCCATTGTCGACTCCGAAGCCGCCACCGCTCATGGAACCCGCTTGCATCTGCGCCTTGCCGTCGACTATTCCGCGCGCAACGCCATCTACAGCGCCGCCTGCCGCTTCTACAAAGTCACCGAACTCTCCCAGGAATCGTTCAGCAGCGTCCTCTCCGAAGTGCTGCGCGGCGGGTCCACTGACGTCGACCTCCTCATCCGTACCGGGGGCGAGCAGCGCCTCTCCGACTTCCTTCTTTGGGAATGCGCCTTCGCCGAATTCGTCTTTCTCTCCAAACGTTGGCCCGATTTCACGGTCGACGACCTCCGGGCCGCGGTCCACGAATTCAATCATCGCGAACGCACCCGCGGCGCCTTGCCCGACGCCATCGCCGGGTAAATACCCTGCGGGAAAGGTGGCACAGCCATTCCTGGCTGTGCTCCAACGTCAGGGCCCGGCTTCACAGACTCTGGAAAAACTCGAAAACCTGTCATTCCGAAGCCCGTTCGGTTTTTGAACGGCTTGAGGAATCTGCTTTTTCCTTGGTTTTCTTGCGAATAGCTGATCCTTACCCGGAAACGACGCGGGTTCGGGATGGCAAATGCGCCTTTTTCCGCAGCCGAAAATCTGGAAACAGGCGGGCCGAAGTTCGTCAAGGGCTTTGAAGGAGGAAAAAAATGAGTCCGGCTAGGGCCCGGTCTATCTTGTCTGGTGCCTGCCTGCTTTTCTGATGAACTCCTCAAACTTGCGCAACGAAACTCCGTGCCAACCTTTTTCGTTTGGCCGCGCCCACAAAACACGATTCGGCTTCAATCGGATTTCTCCTCGCTTCCGTTTTGCGGCATCAAGAAATACCAAGTCCAAGTGTGTCTTGTTGTTCCTAACTCTTCCCAATTTGTTGGCCATTCCTGACTCCTATCTTCTCTATATTGGCAAAAGGCCTTCGTCCGACGGACGCCCGGCTCGACGAACTTGGCTGAGTAACACCCCACCTACCTTGCCAGAGCCTTCCTTAACTCCTTTAGAAGCTTTTCCGTCTCTTCCAGTTTACGCAAAACCTCTGGGTTGCCTTTTAATGTGGCAAGGGTAGTCCACGAATATCGTTGAAGCGACTCGGAAATCTGTTCGATATCGCCGAGAAGGCCGTGTTGTTTCTTGGCTGGGGCAGGTACCACTACACGTAGGGCGGTATCTATAGTCCCACCGGGTGATACGAAACTTTCTTTTGCAATTGGGTCTTTAAGTATCAGGCGTAGTTTGCGAATGTCCTTGGAATTTGTGATTTCCTGCTCATTAATTTTCCGAATGATGTTGTCGGTTATTGTAGGGGTCAAAATCTTCCTATTGAGATTCTTAATCTCTCGCGCCCACGTGATTGATGCACCTGGCTCGGCAAGATTCGTTAACTTCAACGAGAGGTCGTAGATTTCTACAAGTTTATCCACTTCTCGAACCGTACTGCCCAAGATATTTGCCGCGCTTGCGCGACCAACCATGTTAACGAGGCTGTACGCCACCATCTCTTTTTCTTTCGTGTCCCACTCGCGCCGCTGCCGGTGAATGTAAATCCATACCCTAAGGCGCTCTTCATCAGTGAGGGTGCGGTCCGTAATTTCAGCAGGGATTAGTTTGTATTCATCCTTCTTTTGCACCTCGACCAAGATTTTCGAATTTGTCCACCTACGGTCGCCGTCAATGATACGGAATTTGTCCCGATTATCTGGATGCGGTTCCAATAGCAAGGGTTCGAAGATTCCTTCATTGGCCTCTATTTGTCTTTGCAATTCGGGGTCTTCCTTCGGCCCCATTCGAGGCTGCTTGTCGTTTGGGAAAACGTCAAACAGGTTAACGGTATCCCGGTAGGTTCGCAGGAGCGTGCGTCCGAGCCGCCGCTCCTGCCACTGGATTGTTACTGCTTGTTCCATAACAAACTCTCCTGTTTTTCAGAACCGCGCGGAGTTGCGACGACACTTTCTACAATGAACGCGCCTGAACCGTCTTCTTCGTTACCTTCCACTACGGCGGCGACATCCGAATCCACCTCTCTCAATACGTTCTGCATTCGCTTCATCAGTGAGCCGCGCTTCTTCCAAACATTGCCGTGAGCAGTCTGTTCTTGGACCTCAAGTTCGAGCATGTCTTGAGTGAGCTTGCCCGCTTCAGCCAGTTTTATGGCGTAGGCCTCCGATGTTATCAGCTTATAGAGTCGCGTCATTTTGCTCGTTCGCTCTTTCATACTGAGACCCTTTACATGCATGGCGATTATTGCTTGGCGCAGGACTGAAACCATGTGTACAACCCGCGCGGGCGACATCACGATAACGCCCGACTCGATGCACATCTCCTTTTTGCCAGCGGGGAACACCGTAGTTGCCAGGATAGCGTGGTCCGCTTTAGCTTCGACCTGGTCTTGCCGAAGCTTCGTAACGAAGTTGTTCTGCCAACTCTGCCTAATTTTTGCGTCTACGACGATTCTTCCACATGCCTGTCCTTTGTGGAACACGTCGTGCAGAATGTCCGGGCCTTGCTGACCTTTGGGGATTCGTGTCGTCTTGCCACCACTCCCATCAAAGGCCTCGCGCAGTGATTCGAACACGTCAATTTCGCCGTTATCTCCAAGTTCATTCGCAGTTTTTCGCTGTAGCTGAGATTCGAGAAGCTGAGCTTTTTTCTGGTACGATTCACGTTCCCGGTTAAATTCCGATTGCTGCTTCAGGAGCGAAACCTTCTTGTCTTGCTCGAGCGCTTGACGCTGCTGCAACAATTCTTTCTGCTTCCGTTTTTCGGCTTCGTCCTGTATCTGCTTTCGCGTGTCCGCTTCGCTTTCCTGTGATTCCTTTAGTTTCTTTGCTGCCAAATCACGCTCTGCCGTAACCTTTGCGATTTGCGACGCCGCCTCTTGCGTGGCCTTCTTAGCGGCAACTTGTTTTTGCTTCTCGATTTCTGCTAGTGCTTGCTTTCGAATCTGCCCTTCCCGTACCTCCGATTCTTTAACTTTCTTGGCAAATTGTTCGCGCTCGGCGACGACTTTTCTCATTTCTTGCTCAGCTTGGTCCGTTGCCCGTTTGGTTGCGGCCAGACTGACTTGCTCCAGTTCTTTCTTGTGTTCAATTCCGAGCCGCCGCTTCAATGCAAGCTCAGCTTCCACGAGTTTTTCTTGGGTTCGCTTCTCTTCGTACTTGCGCCTCTCTTCGATTTCATTAAATTTAATTCGCGAGAGTTCGGCACCACATGTAGGACAGTTTCCAAAGTTCGTTTCCATTCTACTGCTCCTTTCAACGTTCGAATCGCGGCGAACCGCGTATCCTGCTGGCGCTCCCGGCGTCCGCGGCACAAGGACATAAAAGGACTATAGTGTGTCCTTTTTAGTCCTTCTGCTGGAAGATGTCAATACCAAAAAGCGGAGCGGAATCTCGTTACCGGGCCAGGCGACGCAGAGAATTTTCGACAAGAAATCTGGGCGTACCGCCAAGCGAATCTACCATCCGGACGTCATCCCCATAGTCGATAGGGCGGCTGGATGCCACCCCCTTCGTTCTTCAGGGTGCGGTTCTTGAGTTTCTTGCAGAGGGTGCCCCAGTTCGGTTTTTTGAACTCGAGTCTTG
>JBEKWY010000223.1:0-6429 GCA_049512575.1 Candidatus Acidiferrum sp. | reverse complement strand
CGGTGGCGGCCTTCTGCGACGGCGCCCAATCGCCCGAGGCGGGATTCAGATCGGTGTCGATCGGACCCGGCTGGACGTTGTTGACGGTGATGCCCCGGCCGCCGACCTCTCGCGACAAGGCCTGCGCGAACATCTTGACGGCGCCCTTGGTGGCCGCGTAGGGCACCAGGCCGGGCGTCATGCAACGCTCGCCCACGCACGAGCCGATCATGACGATGCGGCCGCCATTATTCATGTGCTTCAGCGCCGCCTGCGTCGCAACGAAGGTGCCGCGGATATTGAGGTCGATCAGGCGGTCCAGCTCCTCCAGCGTGGTGTCCTCGAACTTCTTCGGAACGGCCGTGCCGGCGTTGAGCGGTGCATTCGCGAGTCAATCAGGAACATAAACGGTCTTTGGAACGGTTACGAAGGTCATGGAAGACCATAGAAAAGAATTTTTGCTAAGAATGTACGACCAGATGTTCAACGATATCGACACGCATATCCTGGTCGTTTGGCAATCGGTTGGTGTCGTGGTTGGTGCGTTTGCAGTCTTCGCGCTGGTGGAAAAGAATGTGATCCCGATAGACTATGCTTGCTCGTTGATGATAATGCTTTCGGCCTGGCTGATCGCGCACCTATATGATGCGCCGTATTGCTATAACCGAAATCTGGTCATTATTGCGAACATTGAACGCCAGTTCCTTGGTGTCACCGACCTGAAAGACATCCATTACTATTTTGGAAAGCATCGAGCTAAATCCTCGATGTTAACCCACCTGAAAATACAGTATTGGTTGGGTATAGGAATTGCGCTGCTCTTTGCCTTCTATCACCTCGCCACTCGAGTTTTGCCAGGTATACATCAACCAGTTCAGAACTTTGAGTTTCCTCGATCCCTGCCCTATCTTTTCATCGCGGTGTCGTTGGTATTATTATGGCGGTTAAGAAATAACCGAGTTGAAAGCTATAAAGAATTTCTGCTCAACTCACCAGGTATCGCAGTCAAAACAACTGGCGTCACGTACGGTGTCGGGCATCCTACTGAGCGATCTGAGGACGAGCGGAAACCCGAGTCTCCCGCCTGACGAGCAATCGCAAATTCGCCCGTTCGACTTCTCCTGAAAGTTCCGGGAGAGAACGGGACCTGCCCATTTTCTGCAAACGCTAATCTTCTGGAGGCACTGAGCGAGTTGTCCCGCGTGTGCTATACTTGTATAGCGAGGTAGCTGATGCTAGCCATTCGACTTCCGCAGTCCATCGAAAAACGCCTGGAGAAGCTGGCGCGACGCACCGGCCGCACCAAGACCTACTATGTCCGTGAAGCCATCCTCGAACACTTGGAGGATCTTGAGGACATGTATCTGGCGGAAGGCGCGTTAGACCGAATCCGCAGCGGCGAAGAGCAGACCATCCCGCTGAAAGACACCCTGAAACGCCATGGCCTACCGCGTTGAGTTATCTGCCGAGGTTGACCGGGAACTCGGTAAACTCGACCGGCAGCAAGCCCAGCGCATCCTGAAATTCCTTCGTGAGCGAGTAGCCAAGCTGGACAATCCCCGCAGTGTCGGGAAGGCGCTGCACGGCTCGCGGCTTGGCGAGTTCTGGAAATATCGCGTGGGTGATTACCGGCTCATCTGCAAGATCGAGGACGACCGCCTGATCGTGCTTGTCCTGCGCGTCGGACATCGCAAGGAAATCTATCGATGATCGAACCCGTGTCCCAAAATGGTCCTTGACAAATAGTAACCAGTGTGTTATCCTTCTTCGTGTTATCTCAACTAGTAATTCGAACGCTTGTGGCACGCGTCGACGCCTCTTACTTCCGACCGCCAAACGCCATTCCAACCGTAAATCCTTTAGAATCCGCACTTCCGAAAAATAGCCGCGTAACTCGTTTAGAATCCGCAGATCCAAAAACAAAGGACTTAAAGTCCTTTAGAATCCGCAGATCCGAGAAAGGGTGGGGGGAGGGGGTAAACTGTTAACTAGAATCCAATTTTCTGTAGCCGCCCTCGCCGAGAAGCTTGGCTTGAATTCAAGACAGCCCGAGCCCACAGGGACATCGTTCGGGCGGACGTTCACCCTCCGAACACCAATCGCGGAATGCGCGGCATAATGGGGGCCATGAAAACGTTCAAGATCGCAGTCATAGCCGGGGACGGCATCGGCAAAGAGGTCGTCCCTGAAGGCGTCCGCGTGCTCGAAGCGGCGGGCAAGCGCTTTGGATTTCAGTTCGCGTGGCATCCGTTTGACTGGAGTTGCGAGCGCTACGTCGCTACCGGGAAAATGATGCCCGACGACGGGTTGCAGCAACTGCGGCCGTTCGACGCCATTTTTCTGGGGGCGGTGGGGCATCCCAGCGTGCCCGATCACATCTCGCTGTGGGGCTTGCTGATTCCGATTCGGCGGACGTTTCAGCAGTACGTGAATCTCCGTCCGGTGCGCTTGTTCGATGGCATCGAAACGCCGCTCAAACACTGGAAGCCGGGCGACATCGATTTCGTGATCGTGCGCGAAAACTGCGAAGGCGAATACTCGAACGTTGGCGGCCGGCTCTACGAAGGAACGCCGGAAGAAATGGCTCTCCAGCAAACCATTTTTACTCGCCGGGGCGTTACGCGGGTGATCCGCTACGCCTTTGAGCTGGCACGCAAGAGCAAGAAGCATCTGACGTCGGCCACCAAATCCAACGGCATCATCTTCACCATGCCGTTCTGGGACCAATGCTTCCACGAAATCGCCGCGGAATATCCCGACGTGCGCACCGACCAATACCACATCGACATTTTGACCGCGCATTTCGTGCGGCATCCCGACTGGTTCGACGTGGTCGTAGGCTCGAACCTGTTTGGCGACATTTTGTCGGACCTGGGACCCGCGGTCGTCGGATCGATTGGCATCGCGCCTTCGGGCAACCTGAATCCTGAGAAGGAATTTCCGTCGATGTTCGAGCCGGTTCACGGCTCGGCGCCGGACATCGCCGGGAAGGGAATCGCCAACCCCATCGGGCAGATCTGGTCGGGCGCGATGATGCTGCGCCACCTGGGGGCGGCGGAGGCCGCTGACGCGGTCGAAAACGCGATTACGCAGGTGTTGGCGAAGGCGCAGGTGCGCACGCCGGATATTGGGGGAAGGGCGAGCACGAAGGATTTGGGCGCGGCGATTGCGGCGGCGGTGACGAAGGCGAAGTAAACGCTATGCTCCTCAGGGGCTAAAGCCCAGGAAATCGCAAACGTTAACGGCACGACTGAAGTCGTGCCCTGACGAAAAATCGTTTCGGAAAGTGCGCCTGGCGAAATTTATTGCAGCGAGAACACGATGGTCTGGTCTTTTAGTTTGTACGTAAGCTCGAGTGGGCTGCGCTTTTTCTCGCGGATTGAGGCGGGGAAATAGAGATAGCCCGCGACGGCTTTGGATGCCGAGCCTTCGGGCAGGCCCTTTTCGGCGAGTTCGGTTTCGACGTCGGGGCGACTGCGATCGGTTGTGCCAGAGGACGTGGCGGAAGGATCGACGCCAACGCCTGCGCCGGCTTCCGTATCGGTGCCGTGGTATTTCACCGGGCGCCCGGTAACCGGATCGATGTAGGTTCCCGACTCGTAGCCGACGCCCACGCTGCCGCTGGTGGCGACGCGGCTCTGCACCTCGGGTTTCTTTTCAAGACGGCCGGCCACGACGTAGGGGCTCATCGGACGAGCGGCAATGTCGGTTTCGGCGGGGCGCAGCGCGAAGTCGTCGACGAGCACGGACACGGGCTTGTCTTTCAGCGGATACAAGGCGACTTCGACGACAATGCAGCAGCGATTGAGGTTGGCGGAAAACTTTTTGTGGACCTGATCGGAGGTCAGCACTTCCGCGCCGATGATGAGCCCGTCGCGTTCGGCGTGCGCATGATATTTGTCGGCATCGTCGCGCGGCACGGTGCCCCTCGGTCCGGCCGAAGCCACGGAGGCCACGGCGATCAGGGCAAGCGAAGCCCAGAGTTTTCTCGTCATGGCACGCCCTCCCGTCTATCGGCGATAGTGCTCCGCGGCATGGGTTGCGTCAAGTGCCTGCAGGTCAAGCGCCGATAGATTGGCGCCGGTTCTGCTTACTGGGCGGGTCGCGAGAGGCCGATAAACACTGGCCATGCGTACTATTGCGTGGCATGGGGTTCGCGTGTATGCTGGAAAAATGTTGGCTAACCCCCAGACGACGCAGCGCACGACAGCTTGTTGCTGTCTCTGTTGTCCTTGTGTGTCTTCTGGCGCGGGGAGGCTGGGCATCTAGCAACGCAAGATTAGCCTCGGTTTTCTTGACCCACCGTCAGAACGAAATGGCCGGTGGGTTTTTTGTTTTTGGGCCGGGTTTTTGTGGCACAACAAATTTCTAAACGCGAATCGAAACTGGAAAGAGGAGATGGAAAATGGCTGATTACAAGCACCCGGAAGTTTTGGTCTCCACCGAATGGGTGGCGAAGAACCTGAATGCGCCGAACACTCGCCTGGTGGAAGTCGATGTCGATACCACCGCCTACGATCAGGGGCATATCCCCGGCGCGGTGGGATGGAACTGGCAAACCCAGCTGCAGGACAACATCCGGCGCGACCTGATCGACAAGGCGGCGCTGGAGGCACTGCTCGGCAAGTCGGGAATCTCGAATGACACCACGGTTCTGCTCTACGGCGACAACAACAATTGGTTTGCGGCGTACGCGTTCTGGCAGCTGAAGTATCACGGGCACAAGGATGTGAAGCTGATCAACGGTGGGCGCAAGAAATGGCTGGCGGAAAAGCGGGCGGTGACCACGGAGCCGACGAGAGTGGCGGCGACGACGTATCACGCCAGCGAGCCGGATAATTCGATTCGCGCGTTTCGCGACGAAGTGCTGGCCATCGTGCAGAAGAAGACGCCGGGTCACCTCGTGGACGTGCGTTCGGTGGACGAGTTCAGCGGCAAAATCATTGCGCCTCCGGGAATGACGGAGACGGCGCAGCGCGCGGGACACATTCCGGGCGCGGCGAATGTTCCGTGGGCGCAGGCGGCGGCGGAAGACGGCACGTTCAAGTCGGCCGACGAGTTGGCGGCGCTGTATGGCGGCAAGGGCGTCACCGGCGGGGATGAGACGATTGCGTATTGCCGCATCGGCGAACGCAGCTCGCACACCTGGTTCGTGCTTAAGTACCTGCTCGGCTACAACAAGGTGAAGAACTACGACGGCTCGTGGACCGAGTGGGGTAACCTGATCGGCGCGCCGGTGACAAACCAGACGGCATCGGCGTCGTTGGCCGCGGGAGCGCACTGACGCGGTTGGCGCCGCAATGTAGGGGCGCGCTCTAGCTTGCCTGCGACAGGCAGGCGCGACCTCTTTGGTTTTCCTCTGAATTTACAATTTTGCCCGGAGGGAATGAAACGCAAGTGCCAGAGCTTGCCAATTGATTCCCTCCGGATCCGGTGGCGCGGTCGCCAAGTGGTAAGGCAAAGGTCTGCAAAACCTTTATCGGCGGTTCGATTCCGCCTCGCGCCTCCAAAATATCTTTGAGTCTTCTCTCCTTGCCCGCCAGGGTGTCCCGCAGCGATCACCGTCGCGCCTCCCGCCAATTTTAATTACTTCGATTTGTCTATTTTTTCCTCACACCACTGCGTGTCAAGCGCATGTCAAACAAATGTCAAAGCATGAGCTGATTTAGGTCCGTGCCCTTAGTTCTTCGTTAGTCCTCCCGCGATGCGTCATTGAACCTGTGCGATCCGCGCGTTCCACGAATACTTACAGGTGTGTTGCAGGAGATCGGCATGGACAAAGTCATCCGGATCCTTGTGGCGAACCGGCCGCGGGTGATGCGCGAGTTGCTGCTGGCTACGCTGGCCGAGCGCGCGGACATCGAGATCGTCGGGGAAGTGTCGAATGAGGCGGAGATACCCGCGTCGGTGAGAAAGACCGCGCCGGATTTGCTGCTGATCTCGCTGGACGAATTGGGACAACGCCCCCGGATTTGCGACACGGTGCTGCGCGCGCACCCGGACGTGAGGATCATCGCGGTGGCCAGCGAACATAACCGCAGCGTGTGCTACTGGGCGTCCCTTCAGCTGGATATCCATTGCAGCGACATCGAGCCTTCCCAGGAGGGAATTCTGGGCGTGATGCGGAATATCGCGCAAGGAGTGGGAGGAGCGGCGTGATTTCTTGGACGGACGGCAGAGAACGGAACGGAATGGGAATTAGCTCGATGGTGTGGTCCACGAGTCGACCGCGCGTAAAGGCGCCCGCCGCCCTTCGAAGCTCAGGGCAGGCGTTCGGCGGCCGCTACAGCGGACGTATTTCTGCGTTGGGGGCGCTCGTTTTGTTTTGCGTTGTTGGGCTTGGTGGAGTTGCTCGCGCGCAAGAGCAGGCCGGTGGCCAGCGGACGGCGCGCGACGGCGCGACTGGGTATCGATCGACAGATAGTTCCGACTTGGTGAAAGAAAATTTGC
>JBEKWY010000222.1:0-6481 GCA_049512575.1 Candidatus Acidiferrum sp. | reverse complement strand
GGGTTGTGCTTCGACAGCACCTTGGTAATCGCCGCCGTCAACGTCGTCTTGCCATGGTCAATGTGACCAATCGTCCCGATGTTGCAGTGCGGCTTGTTGCGCTCGAATTTCTCCTTGGCCATTGCGTCCTCAGCTCCTCAATCGAATTTCGTAAATCGTGTGCTGCGAAATTCTTTCCAGCTTTTACTTCGTACCCTTGATCTTCTTGATCACTTCTTCCGAAATGTTCGGGGGCGTCTCCGCGTAGTGCGAAAAATGCATGGTGAACGTCGCGCGGCCCTGCGTGCGGCTGCGCAAATCGGTCGCATAACCGAACATTTGCGCCAACGGCACCAGAACCCGGATCACGTTCGAGCCCGAGCGGTTTTCGGTGCCCTGAATCTCGGACCGCCTCGCGTTCAGGTCGCCAAATACGGGCGCCATGTATTCTTCCGGAACCACGACTTCCACCTTCATGATCGGCTCGAGCAAGACTGGCTTCGCTTTCGCGCAAGCCGCTTTGAAAGCCATCGAACCCGCGATCTTAAACGCCATTTCCGAGCTGTCTACGTCGTGCGCGCTGCCGTCCACCAACACCGCGGCGATATCCACCATCGGAAAGCCCGCCAGGATGCCGTTGTCCAGCGCTTCGCGGATGCCCGCTTCGATCGGCGCGATGAATTCGCGGGGAATCGATCCACCGACGATTTTGTCGATAAACAGAAACCGGTGTTCCTTGTCGAATTTCCACTTACCCGCAGGTCCGCCGACGATTTCCTTGGCCAACGCGTCCAGTTCGTCCGTAGACATGTCATGCATGTTTTCGTGGGCCGCACTGGGCATCGGATGCAGCACGATTTCGCAGTGACCGTATTGCCCGCGTCCGCCGGTCTGCTTGATGTACTTGCCTTCGGCTTCGGCCTTTTTGCGAACCGTCTCGCGATACGCCACTTGCGGCCGGCCAACATTCGCCTGCACGTTGTATTCGCGCAGCATACGATCCACGATAATTTCGAGATGCAACTCGCCCATCCCGGAAATTAGCGTCTGCCCGGTGTCAGGTTCCGTGGACACACGGAAAGTGGGGTCTTCCTGTGCAAGGCGCTGCATGGCGATGCCCAGCTTGTCCTGATCAGCCTTGGTCTTCGGCTCGATGGCCACCGAAATCACCGGCGCCGGGAAATCGATCGATTCCAGAACGACCGGCTTTTGCTCATCGCATAGCGTGTCGCCGGTATTAACGCTCTTCAGCCCAACGCAAGCGCAAATATCGCCGGCATACACTTCTTCAATCTCTTCGCGCTTGTTCGCGTGCATCTGCAGCAATCGGCTGATGCGTTCGCGAGTGCGCTTTCCCGAGTTGTACACATAACTGCCCGATTTCAGCACGCCGGAATAAACACGAATGTAGGTCACGTGCCCGACGAACGGGTCGGACATGATCTTGAACGCCAGCGCAGAGAACGGCGCGTCGTCCGACGCGCGCCGCAACTCGACTTCATCGGTATCCGGATTCGTGCCTTCCAGGGGAGGCACGTCTGTGGGCGACGGCAGATAGTCAATGACCGCATCCAGCAAAGGCTGAATACCCTTGTTCTTGAACGCCGATCCCGCCAGTACCGGCACAATCTTCAGCGCCAATGTTGATTTGCGAATCGACTTGCGCATCTCGTCGATGGTCAGCACTTCGCCGTTCAGGTATTTGTCGATCAATGTATCGTCGTGCTCGGCGATATACTCGATCACCTTATTGCGATGTTCGTCGTAGAATTTCTTGTCAATCGCCGCGCCCTTCAGCGCCGCGGCCACATCCGGCCGCGAATCCACGAACGCTTTGTCCCACAATTTATCGACTTCAAAAATTTCAAATTTCGCGCCCAGCGTTTCCTCGAGCCACACCACCACTTTCTGTTCGATGAAATCGATGATGCCGATGAAATTGTCTTCGCGGCCCAGCGGGAACTGCAGCGGAACGGGATGAGCACCGAGGCGTTGCCGAATAGTGCGAATCACGTGATCGAAATCCGCGCCCATGCGGTCCATCTTGTTCACGAAACAAATGCGCGGCACGCGATACTTGTCCGCCTGGCGCCACACCGTTTCCGATTGCGGCTGCACGCCCGCCACGGAATCAAACACGCACACCGCCCCGTCCAGCACGCGCAATGAGCGTTCCACTTCCACCGTGAAGTCCACGTGGCCCGGCGTATCGATAATGTTGACGCGGTACTTTTTGTCGAAGCGGTCCCACGAAGCCGTCGTCGCCGCGCTCGTAATCGTGATCCCGCGCTCGCGCTCCTGCTCCATCCAGTCCATGGTGGCCGTGCCTTCATCCACCGAACCGATCTTGTAGGTCACACCCGTATAGAACAGGATGCGCTCGGTCGACGTGGTCTTTCCGGCGTCGATGTGCGCCATGATCCCGATGTTGCGGGTATCTTCGAGTTTGAATGCTCGGCCCATAGTTCCTTGAGAAGCCTTCTTCTCCCCCGCGCGATTTGCTACAGCTTCAGTCACAATCTCAGTCCAGTCTTATTCAATTCCCTTTTACCAGCGGTAATGCGCGAACGCCTTGTTGGCTTCCGCCATCCGGTGTACGTCTTCCTTCTTCTTCATGGCCCCGCCGCGTGCATTCGACGCGTCGATCAACTCATCCGCGAGTTTGTCGATCATGGTCTTGCCCGCGCGTTCCCGCGAATACTGCAAAAGCCAGCGAATCGCCAGCGACTGCCGCCGGAACGGATTCACTTCCACCGGCACCTGGTAGTTCGCGCCGCCCACCCGCCGCGTCTTCACTTCCAGCAAAGGCTTCACGTTCTCGATGGCCTTCTTGAAAACCTTCAGTGCGTCGTCGTTGGTCTTCTTCGCCACCTGATCCATCGCGCCGTAAAACACGCGCTGCGCCGTCGACTTTTTGCCCTCATACATCATCGAGCAAATAAACTTCTCCACGATGTCGCTGGCATAAACCGGGTCCGTCGCCTGTGGCCGCCGAAAAACAAGTCCTTTACGTGGCATTGCTGTGTCTCGCCCCCTCTAAATCTCGAAGCCGTTTCCGTTAATTCGCCGCTTCTTCTTTATTTCGTTACTTCTTTACTTCGCCTGCGCCGCTTTCGGTCTCTTGGCCCCGTATTTCGACCGCCCCTGCTTGCGATTCTCCACACCCGCCGCGTCCAAAGTTCCCCGCACGATGTGATACCGCACGCCCGGCAGATCCTTCACACGGCCGCCGCGCACCAAAACGATCGAGTGCTCCTGCAAATTGTGCCCGACGCCGGGAATATACGTCGTCACTTCAATGGAATTCGTCAACCGCACGCGCGCCACTTTGCGCAACGCCGAGTTCGGTTTCTTCGGCGTCTGCGTGTACACGCGAATGCACACGCCGCGCTTTTCCGGACAGCCCGCAAGCGCCGGTGACTTCGTTTTCACCACGACCTTCTCACGTCCCATGCGTACTAGCTGCGAAAACGTCGGCACAGTTCTTCCCTCATTCGCGCGCAAAAATTTTTGCCCCTCAACGCGTTCGGCAACGAACACATGGAAGTGCGTGGCTCTCGCAGGCGCGCAAACAAATTGCGCGAGAGCGCACAGCAGTGCTGAAAGGTCTACTGCGAATCCGGAGACAACAAGCAAGAAACTCCGTACGCACTCCAGAAGGTAGAACTCGTCTTCTGGCTTCGACTCGGAGACGCTCACTCGGCTTTGCGGGGCTGGCGCCCCATTCCGGCCGCTCTTCGATCCCATTCCGTCTTACTTTGTTCCGGAACCGAAGATATTCCTTCCAACTACCCGAACCGCAACTACGCGGTCCCCCAACAAACACTACAAACTACCCCTGACAAACAATGGAGTATATGGAAAACAACGTGCCCTGTCAAATCACTTTCGACACAAGACAGTGGAAAACTTTTAAGCCACCCGCACTTTGGCCTCAACCATGCCCCAAACGTCTGTCACGAAATCCTATTGTACACTATCGCACCGAGTTCCGCACCTTCGCCTCGGTTTCGCCGTCGCCGGACCGAGGTGCGGGCATTTCCGCCCTGCCCTCAGTCTAAAAGGGCGGTGCTCCTCGCAGTTGCGCGCCGATTGAACGCGAAGAGTGAAATCCGAACATGGATAAGCATTCAACATATTGATAATAAACAGGTTGTCGTCTAATTCGGAGGCGCGTCATCCTTGTCGTCCGTGCCCAGGTTCCCGTACGGCCACAAATTAAACGCCTTTAACTCCTCATACTCATGCTGCTCCCGCAGCATCCTCGCGGTCCTCTTCGCCGGCCAAGGTGCCGCAAACCGCTCCGGCCGGTCCGCAATCCAGAATGCCGCCAGCGCCATCAACGTCGAATTTTTCGCCAGCACGCCCGGCTTCTGCGCTTCCAACGCATCCGCCGCCGAGTGATGCGTAAACTTATACTCCGACGTGTCCTGGTCCATGTTGATGCCCGGCAATCCCGCGATCGAAAATGGCAACGTATCCGTACCCGATTCGATTTTATCGTCCACCGTCATCGTTCCCATGTTCGCCAGCGAATTCGCAAACGGCTGGAACTCCGCCACCAGATCGTCGCGCCCTCCCAATTGAAATCCCTTCACCGGCCCTTGCCCCGCATCCAAAATCAAATCCCCCAGATGATTCGCCATCTCCGACTGGTGCTGTTTCACGTACGCGCTCGATCCGTCCAGCCCCTGCTCTTCTCCGGTAAATAACACAAATCGAATCGTCCGCCGTGGCCGCTGGCCCGAACGCACAATCGAATCCGCCGCCCCTAGCGTCACCGCCGTTCCCGATCCGTTGTCGGTCGCGCCTTCCGCCAAATCCCACGAATCCAGATGTCCGCCCACCACTAAAATCTGTTCGGGATGTTCCGTGCCGCGAATTTCTCCCACCACGTTCGCCGTCTCCACCGGACCATTCGTAAATGTATTCTGAATGTTGAATCGCACTCGGGGAGTAATCCCGCGATCGATATACCGCTCCAATTGCCCTTGATCTTCCGCGGTCATCGACACCACCGGAATCGCAAAGTCCGCGTCAAATCCCAAAATTCCCGTGTGCGTCAAATTCATCCCCATCGCTTTCCCGCCGCCCTGGCCGCCAATTATCGCCACCGCGCCCGCCGGGCCAGCCGCGCGTATCAAATCCGCCATATGAATGAACATTTGCAACCCAGCGAGATTCGATCGGCCTTTCGCTACGATCAGCACCACCTTGCCCTTCAATCGCGCTACGTTATTGATCTCGTTATCCAGGTCAAACAAATTCACCGCCACGACGTCGGCCTCCACGCCGCCCGCCGGAGTCGAGCCCGTCCAACCCATCGAATCCACGTGCAGTTTGTGCCGTACCGGAGTCAGCAACTCAGCATCCGCCGTTCCCCGCGTCCAGCCCTTCCAGATCGTGTACTTTTCCTTGTGCACGTTCTCGAGCCCGATCGCCTTCATTTTCGCGACGCCCCAATCCTCCGCTTTGCGCTCCGCGGGTGTTCCGGTCACGCGCGACCCAATGTCGTCGCTTAATTCCGTCAAAAACTCGAAAGCGTGCGAATTCATCTCCCCTTCGCCGGCAATCTTCACCAGCCCCGGCATCGTCCCGTCCTCAGCAGGACCTTTCGGCGCGCGATCATCCGCCCGCGCCACCCCCCCGCCAGCCAACATCGCTGCCATCACCGTCGCCGCCGCGATCCCAACCCAAACCTTCGTCATCCGTAATCTCCTAGCCTCAATCAAACGCACAGACTCCATCATCCCTTGAGATGCACCCCCTGCCAATCAGTTTCCCCACCCACGCACAGCAAAACTGGCAGCGCCAGTTTGTCCTGAGCTTCGAAGGGCATCCCTGCGGGCTCCCCGCCGATCTTTCCCAGCCACCCAGCCGTCTCCGTGAACTCTGTGTTCCGACCTCCGTGCCCTCTGTGTTAAGGCTCTTCTCTTTCTCCTTCACATCCCACCCGATGTGCAAACCTCGCAACCCAACCCGAACCCAGCCTTTACCCCTATTCCCCGCGCACCCTAAACTGCAAGGGTGACTCGCAAGTCAATTTCTCTCCAGTCGCTGCGTCTTTTCGCGGCAATTTCCCTGCTGTCTGTGTGCCCACCCGCCCGCTGCCAGCAGGCGGCGCCGCCAGCCACCGAAAAACCTGAAGCCAAACCCGCCACTCCCGAAGCGCCCGCCCAGATCGAGCTCCTCGAAACCCGCATACGCTTCGAGGCCAACGGCACCTGTCGCAAGGAAGTTCACGTTCGCGTCCATATCAACAGCGAGCTCGGCGTTCGCCAATTTTCTCGCCTCACGTTCGACTTCAATCGATCCTACGAACAAATCGAAATACCACTGGTCCACATCACCCACGCCAGTGGCGGCTCGGCCGACATCCTCCCCAGCGCCGTCACCGACCAGCCGAACTCCGCTGTCGCCGGCGCTCCCGCCTATCAGGATGTTCGCGTCAAATCCGTGCGCATCCTCGGCCTGGAACCCTCGGACATCCTCGAATACCGCG
>JBEKWY010000221.1:0-6526 GCA_049512575.1 Candidatus Acidiferrum sp. | reverse complement strand
GATCCATTGGCTGCAGCGCTGGCCGCGGGTGAAACGCCTTCGCCGCAGATGGTCGCTGCTGCGGGAGAAACGGCTGGCCTCGCGCCGCGCATCGCCGTCGCCTGCCTCGCGGCTGTCATCCTCGGCACAATTGTCTTCTCGTACCTCGGTGTAAGAGAAAACGGAGTCCAGCGGCTGCACCCTACGAAGTCCCCCGAGGTCTTGGCCAACAGAGCGAGCGAAATTCTTGCCAAACTCGGCTATGCGGAGCGCCCAGTCGATAAAGCGTCCGGTTTCGGCTACAACTACGACTTCCTGAACTACGTTTCGAAGAATGACAAACCCGATCCCAATTGGAGCCAGATCGTTTCGCAACGGCCCTTGATGCTCGAATATTGGTACCGGCAAAGTCCTCACGAAATGGTTGCGAAAGACTTTTGGGGAGCCTCATTAACTCCCGGTGTCGTTACATTTGACGACCCGGAACCGACCCTATCCGGGATGATCACCGTCTGGATGGATGGCGAAGGCCGCTTGCAATGGCTACAAGCGATTCCCCCGCAGGTGGAATCTGCCGAAGCGCAACCGCAGACCGCGCCGCGATCTGTCGATTGGAGCGCCCTGTTCGCCGCCGCCGAAATCGACCCAGCGCAACTTCACCCCGTCGCGCCTTCCTGGAATTCGCTGGCTGCTGCGGACACGCGCCAGGCGTGGGACGGGATATGGCCCGGCAGCAGCCGCCCACTGCACGTTGAAGCTGCCGCGTGGCGTGGCAAACCGGTTTTCTTTTCGCTCACCGGCCCCTGGAGCAAGCCCGATCGTATGCCGCAGGAAGACGATGATCGCAAGGCCAAGGCCACGAATATTTTCAGCGTGTCGTTCATCGTCGCCGCGGCCCTCGGTGGGATTTGGTTCGCGCTTCGGAATATCGCCCGCGGCAGAGGCGATCGAAAAGGCGCATGGCGGCTGGCTTGTGTCGTGTTTGCGATAGAAATCGCCACGTTTCTCCTGCGGGCGCACTTCGTCCCTGTCATGGACATGCTGCTTCTGATGGTACTGGCCATCAGTATCGGGTTATTTGCATCGGGCGCGATGTGGGTGCTGTACATTGCTCTGGAGCCATACGTCCGCCGCAATTGGCCGCAAACGATTATTTCCTGGACGCGTTTGGTGTCCGGCCGTGTCCGGGACCCCTTGGTTGGCCGCGATCTCGTTTTCGGCGTTCTGTTGGGCATGACCTGGGTTTTAGTTTTTGAATTGGGCTACCTGTTCGATATCCGCGATGGCGCATCCTTTCAATTCGCGGGAAGCAACTACCTTCTCGGGGCGCGAGAAGCTGCGGCGATGTTGCTGAGTGTTGCCGTGAACTCCATCCGTGGCACATTGCTGTTCTTCTTTACGCTGGTCTTCCTTCGCGTCCTTGTCCGCAATCGTTGGATAGCCGCGGCGCTGTTCGTCCTGATATCCACGGTGCCACAACTTTTGTCTAGCGAGCACCTTGTCGCCGACACCTTTGTGTGGCTGACGGTCTACATCATCGCCGCTGTCGCCGTAGTCCGTTTCGGCTTAATTGTGATCGGAGTTGCGGTGTTCATGGCCAACGTTATGCTGAATGTGCCGTACACGATGGATTTCTCGAACTGGTACGCGGTGCATTGCCTGTTCATCGCCCTCATTTTCGTCGCGCTCGGGGCATGGGGATTTTATCTTTCGCTGGCAGGCAAGCCGTTATGGAAGGATGAACTCCTCGAATAACGGCCCACGCCGTTCCGTGTGGGTAACGAATCGCGGTATGTTCCGATCCAGCCCGTAGGGGCACGGCACCGCCGTGCCCGCAGCCCCCAGCCGTCAGAATCAGAGGCTCCCACTCTTAGCGCCGTTGTGCAAAACCTCCGCGGTCACTTTCGCGCTCAACGTCTCGACTTCCGTCAGCGCGCGGCTAGCGGCCATGCGCGCCTTCTCCATAAACGAGGAGTCGAGCAAAAATGCGCAACGATCGACGAAGGGGTGGTTCGCCGCCTCGAACGGTTTGCGGCGCCGCGACGTCCCGCTTCGCGCGATTAGCACTTCGTACATTTGCAAGTCTCGTTGAAAATCGAGCGCATCGCTGACGCTCCACTTCTGCTGGCGGGTCAGGGCATTCAGAAATTTCCTGCGAAACACGGCAACGTCTTTTCGAGGCATCGCGCGCGGCTTGGATTTTCCCCGCGCTGGGAGAAGCTCCGTGGTGGCCACCTCCAGCGCATGCACGGTCATAGCGATCAGTGCTTCGCGCTGCAACAATCCGAGCAAATCCCGGTACAGCGCCGCGTGTACCTGCAAGCCATAGCGGCCGTGCTCTTCGACATACGAGTCCACGAATCGCGGCACGATGCGCTCGCGCACTAGCGCTTCCGCCAGCCGCCCAGGCAGCTCTGCCGGTGCGTCGATGGTGTTGTGTTTGGCCCGCTCCACGGTGCCCATAGTAGTAGCACAGACACCGCTTTGTGTGCCCACCTTCAGCACCGGCACGCAGTGCGGGCTGCGGAAAAGACGCGACGAAACAAGAAGAAGCTTCCTTCAGGGGCTAAAGCCCATCCGGTTCGGGCGAGCGTCCGCCGGGGCTGAAGCCCCGGCCTCCTAAAAAAAAAGGCCCAGCGACGGGCGCCGGGCCTCGGGGTCTGAGAGAAATGATCTGACTCTGGTGCGGAGCGCGATCTTCCGCGCTCCACGCATCGTCAAACGTTTTTAGTGAATTGCGCGCGGCCCATCCGAAGGCAGCCGCTTCGCTTTCGGCTCGGTCGGCGGCACGATCGGAGGAGCCACCGGCTCCTTCTGCAGCGCGTGCTCGAGCACTTCGTCCAGCGTGCGTACGTAGGTGATCTTCATGTCGCCGAGAATATCCGGCGTAAGATCCGCGACGGCGTTGGGTTCGTTGTCGGCAGGCAGCAGCACTTCCTTGATGCCCGCACGCTTCGCGCCCAGCACTTTCTCTTTCACGCCGCCGATCGGCAGCACGATTCCGGACAGAGTCATCTCACCCGTCATCGCCAGTCGATCGCGCACCGGACGCCCGCTGAGCAGGCTGACCAGCGCCGTCACCATCGCCGCACCAGCCGAGGGTCCATCCTTCGGAACCGCGCCCGACGGCACGTGGATGTGGATGTCCTGCTTCCGGAAGAAGTCGGGATCGATGCCGTAGCGTTCGCCGTTCGCGCGCGTCCACGTCAGCGCCGCTGTCATCGACTCCTGCATCACTTCGCCCAGATGCCCGGTCATCGTGAATTGTTTCCCGCCACGCATGCGCGTGGCCTCGATGAAGATGATGTCTCCTCCCACCGGGGTCCACACCAAGCCGACCGCAACTCCGGGCCGCTTGACGCGTTCCTCGACTTCTTTTTCGGTGCGGAATTTCGGCACGCCGAGAAATTCTCTTACGACTTCCGGCGTGACACTCATCTTTTCCGTCTTATCTTCCGCGATGCGTCGCGCCTGTTTCCGCGTGATTGTAGCGATCTCGCGCTCCAGGTTGCGCACACCGGCTTCGCGCGTGAAGCTGTGGATGATCTCGCGCAGTCCCTCGTCGGTGAATTCCAGCTGGTCCGGCACTTTCACACCGTGTTCCGCGGCTTGCTTCGGAATCAGGTATTTGTGCGCGATGTGCAGCTTCTCTTCGCCGGTGTATCCGGGCAGCTCGATGATCTCCATGCGGTCTCGCAGCGGCTCTGGAATGGGATCCATCCAGTTCGCGGTGGCGATGAAGAGCACCTTCGATAGATCGAACGGCACGTCGAGATAGTGATCGCGGAACGCGTTGTTCTGCTCCGGGTCGAGCACTTCCATCAGCGCCGACGACGGATCGCCGCGGAAATCGCGGCCGAGCTTGTCGACTTCGTCGAGCATCATGACGGGATCGTTGGTCTCGCCGCGCTTCAGACCCTGAATGATCTGACCCGGCAAGGCACCGATGTACGTCCGGCGATGCCCGCGAATTTCCGCTTCATCGTGCATGCCGCCCAGGGCGATGCGCACGAATTTGCGTCCGAGCGCCCGCGCAATCGATTTACCGAGCGAAGTTTTGCCCACGCCCGGAGGCCCGACAAAGCACAGAATCGGCCCCTTCATCCCCGGCTGGAGTTTCTTCACCGCCAGGTAATCCAGGATGCGTTCCTTGACCTTTTCCAGGTCGTAGTGATCTTCGTTGAGAATCGTCTGCGCCTTCGCAATGTTGATTTCTTCCGCGCCGGACGACTTGGCCCACGGCAACGACGTCATCCATTCCAGGTACGTGCGCGACACCATGTATTCGGCTGAAGCCGGCGTCATCTTCGACAGCCGCTTTAATTCGCGATCGCACTCTTTCTTGGCTTCCGCCGTCATTCCGGCTTCGTCCACTTTCTTCCGGAGCTCGTCGATCTCCTGCATCGAATCGTCGGATTCGCCGAGTTCCTTCTGAATGGCCTTCATCTGCTCGCGCAGCAAATATTCACGCTGGTTCTGGCTCACCTGCTCCTGAACCTGCTCGTGTATCTTGGAGCGCAGCTCCAGAACTTCCAATTCCTTGGAGAGTTCACGGATCAGTGCTTCCAAACGCTTGCGCACGTTCGGCGTTTCGATCAATTCCTGCCGGACGAGAGTCGAAAGCGACGGCAGCGTTCCCGCGATGAAGTCCGCGAGGCGGCCTGGATCGTCAATCGCCGTGGCCACCGACTGCAAATCGTCGGATAGCTGCGGAGAGTGGCTCACCACGTCGCGGAACAAATCCTGGGCGTTGCGTTGCAATGCTTCCAGCTCGGCGTCCACGTCACCCGAAATGTCGGGCTGCGCTTCGACGCGCGCTCGCAGATACGGCCGCAACGTGATCAATTCGGTGATTTGGATTCTCTGCAAACCTTCCAGAAAAATCACCACATTGCCGTTCGGCATTTTTACGGTCTTGTGGACCTTCGCCAGCGTGCCCACCTTGTGCAGGTCAGCCGCGGAAGGGTCTTCCACACGCGGATCAAGCTGGGCGACCACGCCCAGTTGCTTGTCCTCGCCCTCCAAAGCGTTTACCAGTGCCAGCGAGCTTTCCCGTCCAACCGTCAGCGGCAGCACCGCCCCGGGAAACAGGACCGTGTCCCGAACGGGCAGGATCGGAAGGACCTGCGGCACCACAAATTTCTTTTCAGCCATGATGTCCCCAATCTTAAGCGTGCTGACCTTCTCGGGTCAGAGAAGCCGTTGAAGCAATCACGCTATTCCAGCTTAGATGCACGAAGCTCGCAAACGATCTACACAGTTGCACGGACAAAATGCAGAAAATCTTAGCGTGTCGCACTAAACGATTATACGTAGCACCTTGACGATTCCCAACACTACTTAACACACGTGAATCCATTCAGTTACCGATAACCGTTTTGCCGGGAAGTCTCTCTTTCTTATCGGTCGCCCGAGACCATGCTTCAGGCTTTTCGTTGATTTTTGGCCTGAACTTGCTCAAAACGTACCTCTTGGCCTCGTCCTGCGTTTCTACTTTGCCTTCCAGCTGAGCATCCTCGAGCGATGCCAGGATTTGGCTGAACATGGGACCCTGCTTGTACCCCATATCAAGTAAATCATTGCCCGTCAATAATTTAGCTGGGCGAATCTGCTCCGGAGGAGTTTCCTCCAGCAACCTCTTCACGAAATTGTAGCTCTGTAGGCGACGGTTGCTCGAGGAGCAATCCAGCCGGTGCAACTCCATGTGTTCCTCGAACCGAGGCAGCCGCACAAACCTCTTTAGCGTGGCGGGCCGCATCTGTTCGACGTCCTTAAACCTCATATGGTTCGCGATGAGCGCCAGAATTTGTTCCGTTTCTTCGTTGGAGAACCGGAACCTCCGGCAGATCTCCTCGCCCATGCGAACGCCCACGTCTACGTGTCCGTCAAACCGTATCCGATCGCCGGTTTCCGTCACCGAACGAAATGTAGGCGGCTTGCCGACGTCATGGAGCAAGACACCCCACGCCAGCGTCGCAGGCGATCTGGCCGGAAGACCTTCGAGCATCAGGAGCGTATGGGTCCAGACATCGCCTTCCGGGTGGTATTGCGGGGGTTGCTCGACACCCTTCATGGCAGCAACCTCTGGCAGCACCGCCTCCAACAAGCCAGCTTGATCCAGCAGCTCGAATCCCTGTTTTGCCGCGCCTTCGGTCAGCAGCTTGGTCAATTCGTCGCGCAGGCGCTCCGCGGACACGACAGTGATCTCGCTGGCATGACGGCGGAGGGCCGCGAACGTTTCCGGATCGATGGCAAACCCGAATCGCGCCGCAAAGCGTACCGCGCGTATCAGGCGCAGCTTGTCTTCGGTGAATCGCCGGTCGGGCTCGCCGATGGCGCGAATCACGCCCGCCTTCAAATCAGCGTGCCCACCCACGAAATCGAGGACTTCGCCGGTCTCGGGCCGCATGAGCAAGCCATTGATAGTGAAGTCGCGCCGCCTTACGTCTTGCTCAGGCGATTTGGCGTAAACGACCTGGTCCGGACGCCGCCCGTCGGAATAGTTAACATCGAAACGAAACGTAGCAACCTCGACCTTGAAACCATC
>JBEKWY010000220.1:0-6933 GCA_049512575.1 Candidatus Acidiferrum sp. | reverse complement strand
TCCACATCCAGGGTGGGCTTCCCGCTCATCGCGTCTTTAGGCTTGGCGCAGATATTTTCGATAAAGGTTCCCGGCACGATGCGCAGGGAAACCTCGCGGTAAATTCCTCCAAAGGTGAGGTAGTCGATCTGGTAGCCGAAGGGCGGAATGTCGGGCCGCTCGGTGGAGTCCACATCAACGGCCAATACGTTCTCGCCGTCGAAATCGATATGCGGCGTCAGGTCGAAGGAAAACGGCGTGTAGCCGCCTTTGTATTCGCCGAGGTTCACACCGTTGATCCACACCGTGGACGCGGTCATCACGCCTTCGAAGTCGACGAACACGCGGCGGCCGCGGGCTTCGGGCGGCAGCTTAAAGCGGCGCCGATAGATAGACACAAACTCGTACGTCTTGTCGTCGAAGCTGTGCCACGGCAAGCGAACATTGGTGTGAGGAACTACGACGCGATCAAATCCGGAGTCGTCAAAGTCGCGGCCGTGCGCCCCCTGGGCGAACTTTTTGCTGTAGCGCCAATTCCGATTGATGGGAAGGACGATGCGCCCATCGCCACTTGCCGTCGCCGCGGCGGAATGGCCCGCCAGAGTCCCAGGCGCGAGGGTCGCGCCGGCAATCACCGTGCTGGTGGTCTTCAGGAAATCGCGTCGGTCCATGGTGGTCCTTTTCGCCGCTGATATATTGAAAAAAGAGCGCCGATCTATTTGCCGCGCGAATCTTATCAGGTTAAGCGCGTAACCTCCAGTGCGCGGGAATCTCCGTGCCCGGCTAGGCTCACGTCAATTACATGGGGATGGGCTTCTGGCTGTTGCGCTGGAGGTACCAGCATGGAGAGTCGCCGAGGTGCGGAAACAGCGCGTGCACGCAGGGCGTATTGACCTCGGGCTGTTGCGCGTCGAACTCGTATTCGGTCTTTCCGTCCTTCAAGGGGATCGCTAACAGGCGGTACATGTGGACCGTTCCAAATGCCTGGCCATTTTTGGGGTGCGCCATTTTCCAGAGCACCAGAAGATAGTCGCCAATATAGACCAGCGCGAACAGCAGAATCACCGAAACCACGGCGCGTTGGGCGATGACCGACGCCTTGCTCACGGGTTTCGTTTCCCCTGATCCAGGGATCTCGGCAAGCGCCGCGCGTAAGCCGTCATTTGCAGGAGCGCCTTATCGGCCGCTTCGATCGCGGGATCGTGCTTCCTCTGCAAATCGCTCAGAGTGGGAGCGACGTTCTCGTCCGGCAGAATGCCTGTGCCTTCCAGCTTGCGCCCCTTCGGAGAAAACCATAACACTTCGCTCATCTCCAAAACGCCGCCGCCTCTCATCACGCGTGGCTTGGCGATTCCCAGGACGCATCCGCAGCTTTGGCTTCCGACAATTTTCGCGCGCCGGGAGTCCTGCATCCCCGCCGCAAACACCTCCGACGAACTCGCGGAGCGCGCATCCACCAAAATCACGACAGGCCCGGAGTAAATCTGATCGCCAGGCCTTCCGACGTAGAGCTCGAGCGGTAGCCGGAAAATTCCGGCAAACTCCGACAGCGGTTTGCCCGAACGCGTCTGGTCCTTTGCGAACAGCGTTTTCTTGTCGAAGAAATAGGAGGCAATCGGGAGCAGCACGCCCAGGTCGCCGCCGCCGTTTCTGCGCAGATCGATCACCAGCCCGGGCGTATTGCGAAATCTTTCGAGGGCCTGCCGGAATTCCTTGGTGATTGCGGGCTGAAAACCGTCGAACCGGATGTAGGCGTTGCCCGAAGGCAGGACGTCGGTGGCGACATCGGGGGCCGAGGAATAGATTTGCCGCTTGAGGGTGGCGTCAAAGCGCGAGCCGTCCGCGCGTTCCAGGGCAAGTTGCATCTCGCTATCCGGCGGCCCGGCGAACAGCCGGCCGTAGCTGAGCATGCGGGTTGCGCGCTCGGAGGACGAAGGCGGTCTGCTCTTTTCGATTTCCGCCACCCGCTCCGCGATGGGTTTGCCGTCGATGCTGAGGATCACCATGCCGGGCTCGACTCCTGCATGAGCCGCGCTCGAATCGCGCCGGACGGCGGTCACTACCGCCTTCCCATCCACGTCGTCCACACTGATGCCCGAACCGACCCCTTGTTGTTTCCTAAAGTTTTTCCATTGCTCGGGCGAATTAAATCGGGTGTGTGCGTCATGCAGTTCGGCGGTCATCTGGCTCATCAGCGAGTAGAACTGCTGATCGTCTTTGGCGGCTTCGATCAGCGGGCGATAGCGGGTGTGAATGTCGACCCAGTTCACGCCATTGAAGGAGGGATCGTAATAGTGGTCGCGAATGTCTCTCCAGACTTTTTCGAAGACTTCTCTTCGCGCTCGCAGCGACAGGTGCTGCGGCATCGCTGAGCTCGGGTGTTGCGGCGGCGGAGCGGAGGGCGGGGCCTGCTGTGCCAGCATGACTCGCGCACCCGCGGCGAACGTCAACGCAATAAGCAGCACGTTGCGGCTGAGGTAAACGCCAATGGACGTACGAGGTCCGGTCATGGTGGTCGGGCGGTGGGCCAGCGCCGTTCCCGCAGAAGTGGATTATAAGGAGTCGCGGGTAATCGCGCACGCTGAACTTGCAGGGAACGACTGGCTGGCGGAAGCGCGTCTACGCCGGTCCCATGGGTCTGCTACGAGGGGCTCGGGTCTACCGGCTCGTTCGCGAACAGGCGCGCGAGCTCCGCGTGTTCGATGACCACGGCGGGATCCTGTTGAATGGCGTCGAAGTAGCGTTTCTGGAAAGCGTCGCCGGATTCCGAAGGTGCGAACATTTTGCGGGCCAGCATGATCGCGCTGCGAGTGTCTTCGGGGGTGACGGGTACTTCACCTGCCAGGCTTTCATCCAGGCGTACGACAAATTCGGAAATATTGTGCAACCAGGCAAATTGCTCGTGATCAATCACCAGGCGGAAAAGCTCGCCGGTATTGACCTTTCCATGAACACGCTCGTACTCACGGCGTTCCATGTCGAGCAGCGTCTTGTGCAGTTGTAGCAGCGCCAGGCGAAGCGCGACGAGCTTTTCACGGGCCGGATTGGCAGGTCCGCCGGTATCGGCGGAATAAGGATTGGAGGCAGTCATGGTTGCCGCAGCGCTTGGCGCGACAATTTATTGTGCGATAAGAGGCCGTCGATTGCCAAATGTGCGTTCGAAAGTCTCAACAGAGGAGCACGAATGCGCGACCAATCCCCAGGAAGGCTCAAGGGGCTTCAGTCATGGTAGCGCTGTTCGCCCACAGGAAGGGGAACCGGCAGGCGATTGCCCGGCGGTGGGAGCGGGCAAGTCGCATAGGGAGTGTACGCACAGGGCGGATTCTCCAGATGATTGAAATCGAGCACAAGCTCGCCGGCTTTATCGAGCCCGTTAGAAGGAAGGCCCGTGTACAGAAAGCGGCACGCAGCGTACGTCGTCGTGGAGCTGGTGGTGTCGCGCAGAATGAAGAAAAGTTTCGTGGCGGGATTGTCTTCCATGACGGGCTCAAGCTTGTAGGTTTTTCCTCCTAGTATGAATTCCGCCGCACCGGGAACAGGTTGATCGTAGCTGGTGCCGATGAGCGTCGCGAGCGTGACGCTCTTCGGCGGAGTATACGGAATCCAGCGGGCTTGCAGCCGGAAGGCAGGATCGGGTGGGAACCACTTAAGCCCGTGAAAGCCCGCAAGCGCCGCAGAATGCGCGTCCTTGATGCGCAACGCAAAGCGATCGGCCCGCCGCACCACGTAAAAATTGAGCGTGCCAATGGTCATACGCGGATTGCCCTTGTCGGTGTCCGCGCCGGTGCGGAGTTCCTGCGATTGCGCGGGTTTGCCGTCAAGCAGTAGCCCCTGCGCGAAGCCGCCCGACGGAGGCATCAACGTAACGGTCGTGCCCTCCAGGTGCAAAACGCCGGCGTGCGGCGGACCGCTGGCGGGCAGATGAATTTTGTTGTCCACAGCGGAACCGAAAGTATTGTCGCCGGGGGAGAGCCACTCCAGGCCTGCTAGGGAAAGCCAGCCGTCCGGTTTTTGCAGGTCAGCGACGTGCTGCGTTCGCCAGACGGCAAGATCCTGCTGCCAAGTCGCTTCTTGCGCCGGGATCGGCGCGGCCGCGATGGTGAGTGCAAACAAAAACAACGCGATTACTGGGGCGAGGCGTCGGGGGCGCATCTGGAAAGTATAGTGGGCGAGGCCGCTCGTGAGTAGAGGGACTTCTGGCCAATTAATCAGAACCGACCATCGCGGGCAGGTATCGGAGATTTACTGCAAACGGTCCCCATTTGGCGAGGCAGATTTGCGAGCTTGCGTATGCCTCGAAGTCTCAATTAGTAGGAACTACCGCGAAAGAGTCAGGATTTGCGCGTTCAGCTCCATCAGGTCCGCTTCAAAGCGGTAGTAGCCGTGGCGCCATTCTGGGGTTGCTTCGTCAGGGCTGACTCCTAAGACGGCAAAATCGCCGGTTTGACCGTCCTGCTCGTAAACCTTCGGAAAGGCGTCCCCAACGTAGGTAGCCGAGGCGTGCGCCATCAAGCGCTGGAAGTCGGCGAGGGAAAGCACCGCGCGTAACATGCCCTGATTCTGAGCGTGGGGCTGGCAGAAGTAGAGGTTCGGCATGGCAGGATCATCATCGGCAGAAAGGCGAGGAACTTTAATGGTACGTCCGGTCCACTCGGTGCGTGATAGTCAACATGGCGCGAAATTGGTTGGGATTCCGAGCATCAGCATCGGGTGCACAATCGCCCTTCGCCGAGCGGCAAAGTGGGGCGGCGCGAGGGGGCGCAGCCTATTCGTCGCGGCCGTTGCGCCGAGAGACAAACTGAAAGTTACGCGCCCGCGAAGAGGGACACCTGCATGGCGCCGTTCGCCCAATTCATTTCGAAGCTACTTCGCTGGCACAACCAGATTGTTTTTCACCGAAAATACATTCGGCACGCCGTTGGCACGAAGGCCGGCCAGGTTTTTGTCGGTCTCGTTGTCAGCCACGCCTTCCAGCGTCACGTTTCCACTTTTCACGATGATATGAATCGAGGGAACGGCCGACTGCGCGTAGCGAGACAATCCCGGCTCACTGTAGATGGCGCGGAACAGCGCGCGACGCAGTTGGTCGTCCATCGATGACGGCGGCAATACTTCAATGTTGTTCTCGACGCTGGACACGCCTTCGACGTTCTTCACCACGGCTTCCGCATCCGATTTGAGCGATGGTCGAACCACTTGGCCGACGAGAACGATCTTGCTCCCCTGCACTTGGAACGCGAGGTTGTCGAACACCGAGTAGTACGGCAGCAGCACGAGCTGGTGGCGCACCTCCTTGATCAGGTTTTGCTCGGCTTTGGGTTCATTCTGGTTTTGCGGTGTCGCGGATGCATAGGGCAGGGAGGTGAAAAGCGTAACGATCAGAAGGGCAGCGAGCAGCATACGGCAGTAGGCAGCCATGTTTTCTCCTGAGATTTAGAATTTCCCTGTGGTTCTCGAGTTTAGTCTCAAGATGCAGTCCGAACGACGGCACGAGGAACCCGAGGGCGCGGATGTTAGCATGGGTTGGTCATCGCGGGAAATATCGGTGCGGTGACGTACGGTTCGCACCGACTCCGTGGCCGAGTCTGCCGCCGGAAATTGAGGCTGCGAGCCCGTTGGAAGAAAGAGGAAACCGAAGGCTGTGCTGGTCATTGCGCATCGTGGGGCTTCTGGGCACGCGCCTGAAAATACATTGGCGGCATTCAAGCGCGCTCTCGCGTTGGGAGCCACGTTCATTGAGACCGACCTGCAGCTTTCGCGGGACTCGCACTTTGTCGCCATTCACGACGACACCGTCAACCGCACCACCAATGGCCAGGGCAAAGTCCACGACCTGTCGCTCGCGGAGTTGCGGCGCTTGGACGCCGGCTCGTGGTTCGGCAGCGAATTTACGGGAGAGCGGATTCCGACGCTGGACGAAATTCTCGAGTTTTCGAAAAAACATGATGTAGTGTTTTATCTGGAGCTCAAGCCGGCTGGATCATGGGGCGGCGAGCATTCCTTGATCGCGGCCTTGCGCAATTCGGGAGAGATTGCACGGACCATTGTGATCTCGTTCGACGCCGGCATTTTGGGGGCGCTGCGCAAGATCGAGCCAACCCTGATGACCGGCCTTCTCTTTGACGGTCAGATCGATTCACCGCTGCAACGCGTAGTGGACATTGGGGCGCGGCAGCTCGCCGTGCGCGGCGACTTGGTTACACCGGCGCTGCTGGCGGAAGCTCGGAAAAGGGACTTGCAGGTGGTGTGCTGGACTGTCAATCAGCCCGCACACATGCGCCTGCTGATTGAAGCCGGGGTGGACGGCATCATGAGCGATTATCCGGATCGGTTAGTAGCCGCGCGGCCAAAAGAAAAGAATACGCCGTAAACATCCCGCCGAGTTGGGGCGCTGCCGTGCTTCGCCCCAGTTCACCTCGCGGCTCCCGTTTGTAGGATGTTTTTATGAAGCTGAGCGAGGAGAGGGAGGCTGAGTTGCTCCGCTCGAGCGTCGAGCCGAAGACCCAGCCGCTCCAGAGCTTTGCGAACATCGTCGGGGCTGGCGATCGATCGCAGGTTGTTCACCAGCGTTTTGCGTTTTTGCGCGAAACACAGCTTCACGAAATCTAGAAACTCAGCGTCTTCGGTCAGGCCGAGCTTCGCACGCTCGCCTGGAAATCGCAGGGTAACCAGCGCCGACCCCACTTCCGGTGGCGGGCGAAATGCTTCGCGCGGTACGCGCAGCACCAGTTCGGGCCTGGCATAAAGTTGTGTTGCGACCGACAGGTAGCCGTACGGCTTGCTGCCGGGCTGAGCCGCCAAACGCTCGGCGACCTCGGTCTGAATGACGATGTGCATCTCGTCGATCACGTCGGCGAACGCAAAAAGGTGATGCAGAATCGGCGACGTAATGTAATACGGCAAATTGCCGTAAATGCGCACGCGGCGTCCTGCGGCAATTGTAGCGATGTCGGC
>JBEKWY010000219.1:0-6736 GCA_049512575.1 Candidatus Acidiferrum sp. | reverse complement strand
AAAGTGCGCAATCCGTACCGAACATCCTGGAGCAATGTTTCGAGGAACAGCAGCCGCCGCTCCTCCGCGTAGTCTTCGCGGACGGTCTCCACGCCGCCGAACTTCAGCATGGCCTGGCGGTGCGCTTCGGCGGGCGATAGTCCGCCGCGCAGGTTGTCAGCGGTCTGCAGAGCGATATGCTCCGCGATCTCTTCGCGCAGGCGTCCGTCCTGGGTCTGGCGCGTCGCGGAATGAAAGAGCCGTGCGAAAAACCGCCTTACCGATTTCATAAGGGAGCCTCCGGTCCAGCTGACGAAGAGCCGGTCTCAAGGGATAGACGCAGGGCCGTCATTTTGGTTTCCAACAGGAAGATGCCAGGTCTCCATTGGGAAAACAACAGGTAAGTGCCGAGGAAACTGGCCAAGTAAGAAACCGTGTCGATTGGGAACTACATCTAGCGGAACAGGCACAACAGCATTGAGAAGCGATAGAGGGTTTGGAGATTTCTCGGCGGCTTGCAAAGCAGGTGCTTTCCCAGCTGAGCTACACGCCCATCCTCGCAACTTATATATACTAAAACACTTTCAAGCGCTGCGCATCCTCCGATCGCCTTGAAACAGCCAAGACTGGCTCCGAAGCCGGTAGTCCCGGCCCTGCGAAGTGGTAGACTCGTCACGCAATGGAATTGAGGAGAATCAAGATGGAAACAGGACACGAGGCGGCGGCGGCAATACTGGTACAAACGATCTTCTTGAAAGACGGCCACTTGCAGGGAATACTCGGTGAGCAGGCGTCCAAAAGCGCAACGCTGGCGGCCGAGTTTTTGAAACCGTTCTACGTCGCGGCGCTCGCCATGATGGCAAAGGTTGGGCAGGAAGCACTGGAATCGCGCTAACCCCGGTTCCCGCTCGGCGCGTCGCGCCGGCCGCTGTTCCAATGGCTACAATCCGCCTCGCACCACGCGCAACCCCGGCATTACATTGTTGGGCCTGGGTCTGTTACACTTAGACGTTCTGTACCTGAACAATTTTACTGCAAAGTAGGATGAACGATGGCGAAGTGTGAGTTGTGCGGCAAAGGCCCGGCATTCGGAAACGTAATCAGCCACGCGAACAACACGCGGCGGCGGCGGTGGAATCCTAACCTCAGGCGGGTTCGCGCGGTAGTGGGCGCAGCGACCAAGCACATCCGTGTCTGCACGGCCTGCATCCGCGACGGCCGCGTAAAGAAAGCTGCCTGAGTTTCTGGCCTTGGCGTTAATCCTTTTCAAGATGCGCTCGACTCGATTGCGCCGTGTAGCGGTGTTGCTGCCGCTGGCTGGCGCAATAGCCTTGGGTGTGGCTGGCTGCAAGCAGGAAGTAGAGCATTCGCCCGACGTGTGGGCGCTCGTGAATGGTAAAGAGATCAAGCGCGCCGACGTCGAAAAGTATTACCGCACGCGTGTCAATCCCGAGGGGCAGGAGCCATCGCAGGAAGAGGCTCTTTCGTTGAAGCTCAACGTGCTGGATGAGCTGATCAACAACGAAATTTTGCTGGAGCGCGCCAAGAAACTCAACCTGGAAGCCAGCGACGGCGAAGTGGAAGACAAATTCACGGAGCTGAAAAGTCCGTACACCGAGGACGAATTCCAGCGGCAGTTGAAAGAGCGCAACGTCTCCGTGAGCGACTTGAAGAACGATTTGCGCCGTCAACTGTCGATCACCAAACTCCTGAACCGCGAAGTGGTGGCCAAGATTTCGATCACCGATCAGGACGTGACCGACTTTTACAACGCCAACAAGGCGCAGTTCAACGTGGCGGAACCCCAGTACCGCATTGCGCAGATCGTCGTGACGCCTCGCAAAGAACCTCAGATCCGCAATCGCAAGAATGACGACGCGACCAATGAAGCCGAAGCGCAGCGCAAGGTGAAGATGCTGATGGATCGCCTGAACAGCGGCGCCGATTTTGCTCAATTGGCTATGGATTATTCCGAGGACATGAACTCGGCTGCCACCGGCGGCGATTTGGGATACGTCCCAGAGTCGGCGTTGAACCAGTCCGATCCGATGTTGAAGAAGATGGTCATGGGCATGAAGCCGGGGCAAGTGAGCCCGCCGCTGAGTCTCAAAGACGGCTACCGGATTCTAAAGTTGGTGACGCGCGAATCTCCTGGCCAACGAAACATTTCCGATCCCCAAGTGCAGCAGACCATCCGCGACACATTGCGAAATCGCAAAGAGCAGTTGCTGCGGTCCGCGTATCTCGCCATCGCACGCGACGAAGCACGCGTGAGGAATTATCTGGCGGAGCAAGTAGTAGAAGCTGCGGGAAAATTGCCGGACGCTTCGCGCGGGTCCAAGTAGCTTCTGTTCTAGTTTCCGGCCTTCGGTCTTCACCTCCCTTTGCCACCAATTATTAGTCGAACGTTTCAGCCACGAGTTGGGAGACGTGATTTGCGATGGAGGAAGCCGCCGTAAGGCCTGGCGACTCCATACCGACAAGATGAATCGCCTGCGGCACCGCGGGATCGCGAGTGATCACGAAGTCCGCGATGCCCTTCCCCGTAGGAGGCACCAGTTTTGGCCGCAGCCCCGAATAACCCAGCTGCAGATCGCGCTCTTCGACTTCCGGCAAGAGCGTCTTTGCGCTTTCGGCAAAATCGCGAATCGGCAGCCGGCCGCGCTCGTAATTGTCTTTGCCTTCGACGTAAGTCGCCGTCGGCCCAAGCAGCACGGTTCCCCACAAGGTCTTCGTGAAGTGGACTCCGAGACTTAATCCGTCGTGGTGCGGCAGCGGATAAACCAAACTGTTAATCAGGTTCGATCGTGCACCACGGATCTCGCAGTATTCACCGCGCACCGGATAAATCCGCCACGACTTATTGCCGAGCATCGCCGCGATTTCGTCGGCAAACAACCCCGCCGCATTTACCACGCACCGCGCCTCGATCGATTCCTTCTGTATATCGCCTTGATCGCCGATTTCGAGATCGACTCGAATCGCGCCAGGCGTCGGGGTAAGCGCCACAACTTTCGCGTGCGTCACAATGCTCGCGCCCTTTTCGATAGCCAGCCGCGCGTGCGTGCGCACCAGGTCTTCGGCGGACAAAATACCGGTAGAGGGCACGACTAACGCCGCTGTGCCGCGAATGTGTGGCTCGCGTGCCTGAATCTCCTGCGGACCGACGATGGTAAGCCCCTCAACGCCGTTCTCGCGTCCGCGCTGCGCGAGCGCTTCTAGTTCATGCTCCTCGTGCGCGTTTGCCGCCACCACAAGCTTTCCTGTCTTCCGATAGGGAACGTTGTGCTTCTCGCAGAATTCGTAAGACAGGCGATTACCCTCGACGCAGTGCCGCGCCTTCAGCGACCCTTTCGGATAATAAATCCCCGAGTGAATCACGCCACTGTTGCGCGTGCTCGTAGCCATGCCCAGCTTCGGAAATTGCTCCACGAGAAACACGTCCTGCCACCGCTGCGAGACCTCGCGGGCGATAGCGCAACCGATCACGCCGCCCCCGATAATCAGAATGTTGGCTTGGTCCATAGCCTAAAAGGATAAAGCAGAAACGACAGTGTACGAAAGTTTTGAACGCGAAAGTTTCGACGCAGGCCCGCGTCAGCGCCTGCCATCTGCGGCCTCGGCAATTAGGGGGTGCCGCCAATATCATCGAACAGCGGCGCGCAATCGACCAGTCTCGCCTCGGTTCCATCGTGTACGGCGTACGTCGCGTGATGACTTCGGTCGTAGGTATTGCGCCACAGCGAAGCGGCGCCATGCATTCCGTCCTTGTTCAAGGCGTAAAAGAAAATGTGAAACGTCGCCAGCTTCTTCTTGTCGTTCTTGTAGTTGTGCGCGACTCGATTCAGCGCCTCCAGGCAGGCATCTTTCGGCGACATTCCCTTGCGCATCATTTCAATGATGGTATGCCCGCCAGAGATCTTGATGTTTTCTTCGCCTTTTCCCGTCGAACCCGCCGCTCCCACCTCGTTGTCCACGAAACATCCCGCGCCAATGATCGGTGAATCCCCAACCCGCCCGGGAATTTTCCACGCCAGCCCTGAAGTAGTCGTGGTCGCCGAAATGTCTCCCTTTTCATCGATCGCCATGCACGGAATCGTGCCGGTAGGCGGATGCGCGATCACGCGTTCCGCATAGGCAATTTTCTCCGCGTCGCCATCAAAGATCGCGGAAACATGCTCTTTCCATTCCGGCGAATCGATTCCTGGCCTCCAGTTAACCGAAGTAGACGCCTTCCAAGCCAGCCAAAGAAGCCGCGAATGTTCGGTGAGGAGATTCATCTCCTCGAAACCCTCCGCCACGCCAAAGCGCCGCGCCCCATCTCCAACGATCATCACGTGATTCGTCTTTTCCATCACCGTCTTCGCCAGCCGCGCCACATTCTTGATACGCCGCACCGACCCCACCGAACCGGCCCGACCCGTCGGCCCATGCATGCAACTCGCATCCAACTCCACTTCGCCCTCTTCGTTGGGCAACCCGCCGTAGCCCACCGAATCATCATTTGGATCGTCTTCCACCACGGTAACCGCCGCAATCACCGCGTCCAACGTGTCTCCACCCTTCTTCAGGATGTCCATGCCCTTATCCAGCGCGTGCAAGCCATTCATACTGGACATAATCAACGGCCGCTTGCCCTGCGCAGCAACAGGCGCCGCGAGGCCGGGTTCAGACGAAGGTGCGTTTCCAAAAAGGTTGCTTGCGCCCGCAACCGCGCTGCTAGCAAGCGAAGTTAGAAAAAACTTTCGGCGTGACCACAGTTCCATAGGCGTGCCCTCCGCGCCATGCGCGCGCAACTATACCGTCGAACATAGGCAGTGAGAAGTTGAAAGTGGACGCACAGGATTGCTGGTAGCGGGGGGCGCCCGGCCGGTGCCGAGTTCTATTTCAGTTTGTCCATTCAAACTGCGATTCGATTGTATTGCCGCAAGAGCAATGCGGAAAAACCAGCGAAGGCGCTATGCGAAGAGGATGCCGCTACGATCGATCGGATGTTTGTGAGCTGAGTTGCGATTGGCCCACCACTTTCGCCAAGCATTGGCGTCATTACCCAGTTCCGTCCCTGTGATCAGGCGCAGGGCGCCGTAGACCCAACCGCGGGTCGCCGAGTCGAGCGCGTCGTCGTCGAAAAAGTTCAGTAGATCGGGTACTGCGGCGAGGCGCTGCTCCTTCGTGAGCATGCCGGACTTCGCCAGGTTGCAACCGGCGCGCTTGCGGACCTTGGCGGAAGGGTCATGGGCGAAGCGATCGAGCAGCGGGTCGACCGCCGCGTCGGTGGCAAGCATTCCCAATCCTTCGACGGCCCAGTAACGGGTATCTTCGTTGCGGTCATGCACGTAGGTCAGGAGCTGAGCGAGGACAAGGTCCGGTTCGACGCCCCGATTGCCGAGCGCGCCGAGTTGCCACAGGATCGATGAGCGCTCCGAAGGATCGGCGCGAAGTTCTTGCACCAGATGCGCGACGCTCTGAGGCGATTTGCTCAGATTGTTGGCGGCGAGATCGATTTCCAGCGCCGCGCTTCGCACCCGGAGATCGTCAGAGTTCAGTGCCGTGTGCACGAGATCGAACAAACGATCGGTATTCTGCAGATGGCCGCGCCACCCGTCGATATTCTTGCCAATCACATCGATGGATTCGGGGTCGCGAGCGATGGCCTGCTCCAGCAAGTGCTCCGCCTGCTCTTGGGGACCCAAACGCGAGAAGGTATTGACGCTCGGGTCCACCGCGTTGCCAGAACTGGGAATGTCGGTCAACAAAGCAGCTTGCACGAGATTTCTGCTGCCCCAAACTGCGCCGCCTTGGAAACGGGCAACCTCAAAGCCGGCGAGTGTGGAGACTGCGGCCAGCGCTAAGACGGGTACCCCGTAGCGGCGTACCACGCTGAAGAAACGTGGTTTGGCACCGTGGCCATCTGAATTCGCCGCCGGGTTCCCGTACTCACTGCCCATCCGTTTGCCTCATTCCCGCTCGGCGGAAAGCAGCCGTGCGGTCTGGGGCTAAATTAGGAGTATGGACGGACATCAACAATGGTACGGCAGGCCATCGGCCCTCCATTTTGGTCGTAAATATTTTTGATTCAGTGGCTTAGGAGGTTAACTGGTAGGCGCACGCGGAACCGCAACCGTCCAAGAGAACAGGCCCCATCGAATCGACAATTCAACAAGATCCGGGTTTTCGGATGTCTGATGGACCCCTTTGGGCAATCGCGCGTGCCAGGTTTTCGACGTCAACCCGGCGGGACCTGAATCTAGGACTTGAACCTAGTAATGTATACGCTGCTGTACAGTTTCGTCCCCCGCAATGCCCGCATTTTTCCTGATGGCACGCATGTACTTGCTGCCGTTAGCCTTAGCTCAATGGACCAAGGAGAAGAGCAGCAACAGCGTAGAGTACCAAGGTACCCGTTTTCAGCACCGGCGGCAGTCATTCCAGAGTCGGGCACTCCTATCGGCGCCAATGTCACCGAGCTGAGCCTATTTGGATGCTATCTGGATTCGACCGCCCCTTTAGCCTCGAAAACCCGCGTCTTGGTGAAAATTTTCGCGGCAGCCGGCGCCTATTTCGAGGCCGACGCGACGGTGATCTACGCCAACCGGAACCTCGGCATGGGGCTGGTGTTCCGGCAGGTAAAACCGCATTACCAGGCCCTGCTCAAGAAGTGGCTCCTCGCCGCGATGCAGGAAGCCCAGTCGGAAAAGAAAGACCCCGAAGACAACCAAGATCCCGAACCGACCGGCGGAGACTAATCCTTCCAAAG
>JBEKWY010000218.1:0-6768 GCA_049512575.1 Candidatus Acidiferrum sp. | reverse complement strand
TATAGATGGCGGGTAGACCAGTCGCGGCGTTGAATGCATCCAGCTTTCCTGCTCCTTTGAAGAGGTCGAATTCTGGATCGCCGAAGCTTGGTTCGATCAGAGATTCGGCTTCTATGCCGAGCGCTTCGAAGGAATGAAGGACCTCCAAGATCGGCCTCGAAAACGCTGCGATGTCTACCAAGGATCCGTTGACGTGGAATCCGCGGCGCCAGCCGAGTGCGGCGGTGGTCGCCGGATGGAGATCAGAGAGGAAAATCGATCCGCGCGGACGGAGGAGCCGGCGGATCTGCTGGGCGAAAGGGGCGAGGTCCGGCAGGTAGCTTGCGAGGAAGGAGCAAACGATCATGTCGGCTGAGGAGCGCGGAAACGGAAGGTCGCTGCAATCTGCCAACACCAGGTTTGCAGAGCTGCCGACCCTCAACTTTGCTTGAGACAACATTTCGGGAGAAAAATCCACGCCCAGCAGAGAACGAGGCGATTTCCCGGCGAGCCTGGCGAGCCAGCGGCCGGTGCCGCAACCAAGGTCGACCACATCCAGGGCTTTGATCGCGGGCAGAAGTTGCTCGAGGAAACGCTGCTCGAGGGAAAGCATCGGATTGGGCTCTGTGTCGTAGACGGACGAGACCACGCGATAACCGTCTTTCGGAGAGAGACCCGAAGCGGGCGATGGGCTTGCGATTGTGACGTCCGCGCGGACTAGAGGCTCTCGGCCTTCGGTTTGCGGAGATTGATGAATTGATGCGCCCAACGGAGTTCCTTTGGATATGCGTAGATTCGCGCGGAGTAGCGCCACGCGCTGAGAGTCTTGAGCAGAGCGCGGCTCCAGCGGGGAGCGCGGATATCTTGCACCGTAGGCCACCGCGAGCTGACCACGGTTTCGAAGTTGTCAATGAGGTCCTTTGTTTTGCGGGCGAGCCAAGGCGTGTTTGGATTGATGCGCAGCGTGTAGTCCATCCAGCGCTTCGAGGCCCATTCGTCGGGAGTGGTTGGGAACGCAATCTGGCCATCGATGTTGCCGTACATGGCGGTACGCTGGGGAACTGGAGTGTAGTGGTACATGATGATTTCGGATTTGGGGTTGATGCGCTTGATGGTGCGGATGAAGCCGAGCGTTTCGCGCGTGTCGCGTTCCGGGTCGCGAGGATTGCCGATGACGAAGGAAAACTCGGGAATGATGTCAAATTGGCGGATGCGTTTGGCGAGGTTCAGAGTTTCCTCGGTGGTGATGTCTTTTTCCATTTCCTTTAGGACCCAGTCCGAGCCGGACTCGGCGCCGAAGAAGATCATGGTGCAACCCGCGCGGCGGATGGCGGCCAGCGTGGCGTCGGAATATTTGTTCACGATGTCGATGCGCGCTTCGCACCACCATCGCAAGTTGAGCGGGGTGATGCGCTCGCAGAGTTCCATGGCGTGGTCTTCGCGGAGGAAGAAGTTCATGTCGTAAAACTGAACGGAGTCTGCGCCGTATTGCGTGACCAGGTGGCGCAAGATGGCTTCGGTGCGCTGCGGATTTTCCATGCGCTCGCGATTACCGTAGGCGGCGTGGATGCCGCAGAAACTGCAACGGAAGGGGCAGCCGATGCTGGCGTGATGCACGGCGGTGCGCTTGCCGAAGAAGGAAGGGCGCAGATATTTTTCTACCGGGAGCTTGTGGAAAGGAGTCCAAGGGAATGCGTCCGGGCCTTTCATGGGGCGTTCGGGGTTGTGACGATGAAGGCCGAAGATGTCCTTGAAGGAAAGACCGGCGATTGTTTCGAATTTTCTTTTGCCGCGGAGAGCTTCCAGTAGTTCGAGGAGCGTGTCTTCGCCTTGGCCGCGGACGGCGTAGTCAACATACTTTGCGTTCAACGTTGCGTCGCTATAAATCGAGGGGAAATAGCCGCCCCAAACGATCGGCACCTTAGGATGGAGGCGGCGAATCTCAATGCAGCTTTCGACGGCGGCGGCCATCTGGGGGCCGGGCATGACCGTTACGCCCAGCATCTCGACTTCGTGCTGTTGCAGCAGGCGCAGAATCGTGCCGGTGGCATTGTCGTCGAGGTTCCCGTCGACGATTTCGTAGTCTTCCCTGCCCTCGAGGACGGCGCCAAGAGCCAGGACGGAGAGCGGCAAACGCCTGTTGCGGGGTCTTGTGGAGCGCGGGTTGTACAGAATAATCATTGGATCCTCAGGTTGTATTTTTCCTGGCCGCGAAACAGTACGGCCCTCGTGTTTACCGCTCAGGCCGGCCTATGGAAACTGGCTTGTCCTCTCAAATTCCAACAAAACGTGATCACCAACACCGCGAAGAATCGGCCACGCGGAAAAGACTCTGTCCATCGCTTCGAGGAACGCCAGGACCGTCGCGTGCTTGCGGGCCCAGGATTCGAGATAGGACGGCGGCACAAATAAGCCGACGGCACGCGTGGAGCGCAGGCGGAACCATGGCGAGAATGATTCGCGCATGCGGGCAATTGTGGGGTACCAGACGGGCACGGTGATTTCGTTCAGCCGCGCGAGGGCGCTGCCACGGAGTCGCCGGAACGCTTTCGTGAAATTGGCGCGGGCGCCATGCCAAGCTATTTCCCAGAGACAAAACCGGGTGGAGATGCAGATGAGCGCCACGGCACCGGGCTTCAGAAGTGGCGTGAGGTTCCGGGCCACTTGCGAGGGTTCCGCAACGCAATTCAGGCCGGAGAAATTCGACAGCATGCCGTCGAAAGGGGCGGTCGACGAGAGAGCATCGACATCTTCGTTTTTGAGCAGACGGAATTGCAGAGACGCGTTTGGCGCTTCGAGGGCCTTGCGGCGTTCGGCGACTTCAATCATCCGAACGGAAGCATCGCAGCCAAGCACGCAGATTCCACGTTTGGCGAGGAACAAGGCGTCCTCGCCGGTGCCACAGTTCAAGTCTAGAACACGATCGCCTGGGCGGAACGCTTTCTTCAGTGAATTCCAGACGACGTTGCGCTGTGCTCTGCCGATCGAGGATTCGGTGAAGGTCGCGTCGTAGGTGTCCGCCATACGATCGAAGGCAGCAGATGCGCCGTGCTCGCCAAGTGAGGCCGCCTGAATCATGCTTCCACCGCGTTGATGGAGTTGTACAAGCTTTCGCGTGCAGTTTGAATGCGCATGCGCAGTTCAGCTTCGGCGGCGTTTTTTATTTCGGCGCGCTGCAGGCGCACGAGCTGAACTTCATCGCGAAGAAGGCGGTCGGCACACTCGTAGAATCGGGCTGGACGACGCCCGGTCATGACGATTTCGCGATCGGAGGTTTCGGCCCAAGGCTTGAGTTGAACGAGCGAATCCGCAACGCTTTTGTAATAGGGGGTGCCTTTGATGGGGTAGGCAATCGTCGTAAAGAAAATGTCCGGGTCGGAGCGCTTGACGTGCTCGATCGTTGCTTCAATGTCCTGTAACTGTTCGCCTTCGTAGCCCCACATCAAGAACATGCCGGTCTGGATGCTGTGCGTTTTGCAGGCGGCAATCGCGGATTGCACTTGTCCAACAGTGACGCCGCGATCCATGGAATCGAGGATGCGTTGCGAGCCACTCTCGGAGCCGATCCAAACGCGGAAGCAGCCAAGTTCCGCGAGCAAATCTACGACTTCATCATTCAGACGGTCGGCTCTGGAAATGCACTCAAAGGGAATGCGCAGACCGCGACGGCGCATTTCCGCGGTGTACTGGCGGAGCCAGCCGTGGTGAATGGTGAAGACATCGTCGGCAATCCAAACCATGTCGGGGTGATAGGTCGAGAGCAGCCACTCGACTTCGTCGACCACCGCGAGAGGCTTGCGGCGGCGGTGGGTCATGCCGAAAACCTGGTGACTGCACCACTTGCAGCGGTAGGGACAGCCACGGGCCGTGATGAAGGAAAGAGAGCCTTGGCCGTGTGCATCGCGCCAAGTGCGGACGTAGCGATCAACGTCAATGGCGTCTCTGGCGGGCCACGGCTGGGAGTCGAGGTCGGAAATCTGTGTGCGCGGAGGCGTCTGGCGGAGCTGCCCATCTTCGCTGAGAAAGGCGATGCCGTTAACGCTCGCAAGCGCTGAATCCGAATTTCGCTGTAACGCGGGAAGCAGTTCTTCCATGGTGATCTCGCCCTCGCCGAGGACGACAACATCGGCTCCGGACTCGAGATACTCGCGAACGTAAGCGCCAGGTTCCGGGCCGCCGACGATGGTCTTCCAGCCGGCTTCGTGAGCGATGCGCACGATGTCGACGACCTTTTTACGCGTCATCAAATTCGCATAGACACCCAAGACGGAGGGGGGCTCGGTCTGCAAACGTCGAGTAAGGTCCTGAAGGTTGGAGAAGGTGGTGTCAAAAACCTCGACGTCGAATCCTTTGCTACGCAGGTGCGAACAAATATAAAGGATGCCCAGCGGGACGTAGGGCTTCATGATCTTTAACTCTTTCGGATCATCGTAGAGAAAATAACCGTGAGTGAGGAGAAGATCGGACATCTCAAGCCCCTCTCGCGGAATTCACGAGTCCGTGGACGGCGATAAGCTGTGGTTGTTGTCGTGAGTTGCAAGGAGCGCCGGAACCTTCCGCCTCGGCGAGCTCCGTCGCATCCGAATTTCGGCTGATCGGTTCCAGGAGCGCTACGCGCTTCCACAGCCTTTGGAGCTCAACGAGCTGCTGAGCATCCGAGCCGACCCGCGAGGAATCCACCTCCGCATGCAGTGCATCGCGAATCGCGCGATAGAAAACATCGGTGTAGGCGCCTTTGAACATGACGCAGAGATCGTCGCTATCGGCCCAGTTTTGTTTTGGCCCGAGCTGCTGGCGCACGCGTTCGTAGAAGCGCGTGTTCGGGAGGGGATAGGAGAACGAGACTCCAATGTCATCGGGCCGGGTTTCGCGGACGAGCGCGACGGTCTTCTGAATGTCTTCCCAGGTCTCGCCCGGATATCCGAATTGGAGGAAATAGCAAGCGCGGATCCCTTCGCGGTGCAAGCTTCGGCGCGCGGAGACAACTTCTTCAACTTGTAGCCCCTTGTCCATCGCATCCAGGATCTTTTGCGACCCGGACTCAACTCCCATCCAAACTTCGGCACATCCAGCGCGCTGCAGCGATTGCGCGGTTTCCGGGGTAAGCAGGTCGGCGCGGGCCTGAATCTTGAATGGAACCGCGGCGTCTCTCCTTTTTACTTCCACAGCGAACTGTTGAGTCCAATGCCGGTTGAGAGCGAAAATATCATCCGCGAACCAGAGATGCTGCGCGCCGTGGACTTCCTTGAGGTACCGCATCTCCTCGGCGACTTCCGCGGCGGGACGCGCATGGAAGTTGTCGCCGAAGATCGGCTTGGCGCACCAGTTGCACCGGAAGGGGCAACCGCGGCTGGCGATCAGATTGAGGGAAAATGTCCCGTGGGCGGCGCTCCAGGCATCGCGGTATTTTCGGATATCGATCAAATCGCGGGCGGGAAGCGGAAAGCCGGCAAACGGGCGCGCCGGCGCGGGCGCGCGCTTCTCAAACACTTCTTTCGCGCCGACGCGCTGCAACGTGGCCGCTCCCGGTATCTGGCGGCCGTCGCCCCCTTCGCGAATGGCATTCACCACTTGAAGGAGGCTATGCTCCGCTTCGCCGACCAGAACGAATTCGCATCCATGACGGAGATAATCAATGGCATGGTCGGTAGCGTCCGAGCCGTGCACGATTACACGCGCTCCCGCCTGGCGGGCTTCATCGATCATCGAGAAGGCGACTTCCCGCATGCGCGTCAGACACATCTTGGTCAGGAAGTTGAAATCGTCTTCATAAATCGCGACGATCTTTGGGCTGTTGCTGCGGAGGGCCATGCGAAACCCAGGCTCGGGTTCCTCCAGCATGGAATCGAATACTGCGACGGAAATCCCATGCTGCCGGAGAACACCGGCGGCGTACAGAGTCCCGAGAGGCGGATACGGCTGCATCTTCCGCAATTGCTTGCGGTCGTAGGGCAAGTGATAGGAATGCGTCAGCAGGACATCAGCCACGGGATTTTCCTGGAAAAGAGATCGCGAGCATTGACATGAGGCTCAGCACAATTCGCTGACCTCCGTGCTGAGGGGTTGACCGGTGAGCAGGGATCGACGGGTCACGATACGCTCGAAGGAACGCGCCACCCAAAGCTCCCACGGAAACGAATATTTGTTCGAACGAATTCGCCAGCGAAGTGGAGCGCCGAGAGCGCGGCGCAGACCTTGGCGCAAGCTGGGATAGTTCCTGGTGGCTTTACGCAGTTGATTGTTCAGCAAAAAGAATTCGAGCATTTTGCGCAGGCGCGCGAGTTCCGCTCCCTGGAGCCAGGGCAGAGAGCTCTTGCCCAGCGGAAGATCGACCCATTCCTGCAAAGATTGTGGCTCGCGCAAGCCCAATTCGCGGAGCTGGGGCCAGATAGGAATTCCGGGGTACGGCGTGAAGATATTGGGAGAGAAGCTGACGTTCCAGAATTGCCTGGCAATATCGCTCATGGTGCGGAGGGTTTCGACGCGATTGGCTTCGGTTTCGCCCGGATATCCAAAAATGAGATTGAAGGTGACGTGAATGCCGCCAAGGGCGGCCTTTCGCGCGGTCTCGTACATTTCGTTGAGGTGCTGGTGGCGTTTGTTCATGAGCTTCAGAACATCAGCGGAGGTGGACTCGGTTCCGAAGCCCATGTGCGAGACGCCGCTTTCGCCCAGCATGCGTACGTCGTCGTCGCTCATGCGGCAAAGAAAATCGGTGGAGGCCTGGAAGGTCCAGTTGAAGCGAAGCTTGGAATCGAGAAAGCCTTGGGCAATTTCCACCGCGCGGCG
>JBEKWY010000217.1:0-6819 GCA_049512575.1 Candidatus Acidiferrum sp. | reverse complement strand
GATTGCCAGCTCCTCGCTCGCCACCGAGTGGGTGAAGGGCAAGACCGTCGAAGAAGCGCTGAACATCAAGAACACGGACATCGTCCGCGAGCTCTCGCTTCCCCCGGTCAAGATTCACTGCTCGGTGCTGGCCGAAGACGCCATCAAGGCCGCCATCGGCGACTGGAAGAAGAAGCACGGCATCGAAGTCCCACTAGCCGAAAAGGCCGCGCACTAAAATCGTCGCAAGTGTGCGCGTCCCCGTAGGGGCACGGCACGGCCGTGCCCGTCCTGGGTAGAATTGGGCGTCAAGTCTCGGAGCATTTAACGATGGCAACAGAAACAATCAGTCCGAATACTGCCGCGATCCATCTCACCGAGCGCGCCGCCAAGAAAATCCGCGCGCTGCTCGAAAAAGATGGCGTCTCGCCCGAACAGGGCGGCCTGCGTGTCGGTGTTCAAGGCGGAGGCTGTTCCGGCCTGTCCTACGCTATGCGCCTGGACACCCAGGCTCGCGATCGGGACAAGGTTTTTGAAGAACACGGAGCCCGCATCTTCGTGGATCCAAAGAGTTTATTGTATTTAAACGGCACCGTTCTCGAGTACGAAGAAACGCTGATGCGCCAGGGATTCGTCTTCCAGAATCCCCATGCCGCCAGAAGCTGCGGCTGCGGCAGCTCGTTCACTGCGTAAGGTAGCACAGGCTTCAGCCTGTTCCAGGCTGCTCCGACAAGTGGTTGGCAGCCGCACCCGCCAACCACTTTTCTTGTTTTAGCAAGCATGGATGGACGTGTCCGTCCATGCTTCGAGTGTTCGAATGCCATGACTGCACCGTCCACATCGATGACCGATCCACCGCTGGTCTGCTGGAGTTGCCACGAGCGCACGCTCGGCACGCACTTCTGCTCCAGCTGCGGCAAGCTGCAAAAGGGGCGTCATGGCACCGACTATTACGCCCTTTTCGGAATGCCGCGCAAACTTTCGATCGATCTGGGTAGCCTCGAGCGCGAATTTCTGCAGTTGAGCTGGAAGCTGCACCCCGACAATTTCGTCAACGCCACCGAGCAGGAGCGCGAGTTGTCGCTCCAGCGCAGTTCGGAAGTAAACGACGCCTATCGCGTCCTGCGCGACCCCGTCGCTCGTGTCGAATACCTGTTGGAGCTTGAAGGGGCCCGCAAAGAGGGCGAGCACAAGCAACAAGCTCCACCAGAGCTTCTCGAGGAAGTCTTCGAGCTGAATGAGTCCCTGGACGAACTGCGGGAAGCGAAAGAAGCAGGCGGAGATCTTTCAACGCTGAAAGCCCGGCTGGAATCCGCGCAAAAGAATTTTCAGCAGAAGCTTGGCGAGGTCGACCAACAGCTTCAAGTCGCGGCGCAGCAATGGGATGCCGCAATCGAAGCGAACGCAGGCGATTCTGACCGCGCGGCCATCAAAGTTCGGTTGAACGAATTGCTAAACCGCCGCTCCTACATCCGGAATCTGGTAAACAATGTAGCAAAGGAGTTGACTGAGTCCTGATCTAGCGAGACTCGGCGGCGAAGGTTTTCCAGTCACCAGTCACGAGTCACCAGTCACAAACATGGGACGCATCGTAGGAATCGATCTCGGCACCACGAATAGTCTCGTCGCGTATACCGATCCGCAGACGGGCGCGCCAAAGTGTATGCCGGGACCCAGCGGCAGCACCCTTTGCCCCTCCGTCGTGAGCCTCGATCCCGACGGTAGCATCATCGTTGGCGAACCCGCCCGCCGCCGTCTGCTCACGCAATCCGAGCGCAGCATTTACTCCGTCAAGCGGCTGATGGGCCGCGGCGTTGCCGATATCCAAAGCGAACTGAAGATCTTCCCGTTCCGCATCGACACCACAAGCAAGAACGTGATTCGCATCAAGCTCGGCGATAAATTCTTTACGCCGCCGGAAATCTCCGCGTTTATTCTTCGCGAACTCAAAAACTGGGCCGAAGCCTATTTCGGCGACACCGTCGATCGCGCCGTCGTCACCGTGCCCGCGTATTTCAACGACGCCCAGCGCCAGGCCACGAAAGATGCCGGCAAAATCGCGGGACTCGAAGTCTTGCGCCTGGTCAACGAACCAACCGCTGCGGCGCTCGCCTACGGTCTTCACGAAAAACAGCGCGGAAAAGTCGCCGTCTACGATCTCGGCGGCGGCACTTTCGACATTTCCGTCCTCAAGCTGATTTCCACCGGTGAAGGCGATATCTACCAGGTGCTGTCCACCAACGGCGATACGCATCTCGGCGGCGATGACATCGACAACCTGTTCATGCGCCACCTGCAACAAGAAATCGTCGATCAACATAAATTCGATATTGGCCGGCACCCGGAACTGGTGCAGGAATTGCGAAAGGGATTCATTCAGGCCAAGCATCAGCTTTCCGAAAAGGATCATGCCGAAGTACGTCTCACGTTGCCGTCGGGAGCTGTTTATTGGAGCGGCCTTACGCGCGCCGACTTTGAGGGCTGGATCCGTCCCATCGTCGACCGCACTATGATTCCAGTAAAGCTGGCGCTGGCCGACGCGCACCTCGCGCCGGCGGAGATCGACGAGGTCGTACTCGTCGGCGGCACAACGCGCACACCACTCATTCGCGCCACCGTGCAGGAATATTTCGGCCGCAAGCCACACACTGAGCTGAATCCCGACGAAGTCGTCGCGCTCGGCGCCGCGGTGCAAGCCAACATCCTCGAACGCGGCGTGAAAAACATGCTGCTGCTCGACGTAACGCCGCTATCGCTGGGCATCGAGACTTACGGCGGCGCCGTCGCCAAAGTGATCCCGCGCAACTCCACCATTCCCGCCAGCGCCCAGGAGATGTACACCACCGGCGTGGACAACCAGACAGGCATTGACATCCACGTCCTCCAAGGCGAGCGCGAACTCGCGAAGGATTGCCGCTCCCTCGCCCGCTTCACGCTGAAGGTGCCGCCGGCTCCCGCAGGCCTTCCGCGCATCGAAGTGCGCTTCCTGATCGATGCCAATGGCATCCTGCAAGTCGCCGCGAAAGATCTCCGCAACGGCCAGCAACACTCCGTCGAGGTGCAGCCAAGCTACGGTATCAGCGACACCGAAATCGAGCGCATGCTCGAAGAGTCGATCGAATACGCCGAGCAGGATTTCTCCGAGCGCCAGGTGATCGAAGCGCGCACCGAATCTGAAGCCATCCTCGCGGCAACGCAAAAGGCGCTGGCCAGCTCAACGTCCGCGGCATTGTCGACCGAAGAGCGTGCCACGATCGACCAATCCGTCGCCGCGCTGACAGAATCCGTCGCAGGCAACGATTACAAACTGATCCGCAAGCGCATCGACGAACTGAACCAAGCCACAACGCACCTTGCGGAACTGGTCATGAACGGCGCAGTATCAACAGCATTACAAGGCCGCAAACTAGCGGAAGTGTAAGGACTTTGTAGGGGCGCTGCACTGCTGCGCCCCAGCTCGGCAAGCAGTAAACTTTAGGCAGGTTTTTCGTTTCGATTTTCAGAAGGAGCAAAAAATGGGCGGCAGCAACCCATACATTGAAGAAGTAAAATACAAGCCGGCCACGCAGAAATACAAAGTCACGTTTCTGCCCAGTGGCAAAACCATCGAAGTCGATCCGGCGCAGATCCCCTACGGCCACAACGGCATCCCCGGCAGCATTCTCGACATCTCCGAGGGCATCAAGGCCGGCCTGGATCACGCCTGCGGCGGCGTCTGCGCCTGCTCCACTTGCCATGTCATCGTGCGCTCCGGCCTGGAATCCTGCAACGAAGCCACCGACGCCGAACTCGACGAACTCGACGAAGCCCCCGGCATCACGCCGAAATCGCGGCTGGGCTGCCAAACCGTCCCCGACGGCACCACCGACATCGTCGTAGAGATTCCCGACTGGAACAAGAATTACGCCAAGGAAGCGGATCACTAGAAGCGGCGACTGGTGATTTGTGACTGGTGACTGGTGAAGAGCCGATCGATGGTCGCGAGCGAATAGCGTTAGGTGATCGGTAAGCGCGCCGGGCCGGATTCGCAAAAATCCTTTTGCAGTTCTCTGTGACTCTGTGTCTCTGTGGCAAATCTTCTTGTCTTCGTTTTTCTGCTAAGGAGCGGACATGCCTGCAACATTTGACTGGGACAATCTCGACGACATTGCCATCGGCCTCACCGACAAGCATCCCGACATCGATCCGCTAACCGTCCGCTTCACCGACATGCACAAGTGGATCACCGAGCTCCCCGGCTTTACCGGCGATCCGCAAGCTTCCAACGAAGCCAAACTCGAAGCCATCCAAATGGCGTGGCACGAAGAATTCCAGGACCGCCAAGGCTAGTTGATATCGCCAGACCGTGGGGGCTCGAGTTTCGAATTTCGCTTTTCGAGCTTCGATTCCTGCCAATACAATTCGGTGAATTCCACGTGGTCTGATAAGATTTAAGTGCTGTTCCCACCAAGTTTGGCGCTATGGTGCAACGGTTAGCACGCGGCCCTTTCAAGGCCGAAATACGGGTTCGATTCCCGTTAGCGCTACCAACTCCCTGAACACCTCGCGGATCGACCCGATTGGAACCAATTTCCGGGTAAGAGTACAATTGAGGTTGAAATCTTAGAGGAAACACAACATGCCTAACCCCTTTCGCACCGCAAATCCAGCTCTAAACGAGAAGGCCTTCCAGGGCCAGATCGCCGCCGGCGAAGCTATGACCGTACAAGGCACGGTCAACAAGACCGGTCTGCTCCTCCTGTTCGTCGTCGCCACTTCCGCCTGGACTTGGGGTCTCTCGTACTCCCCCAACCCGGAAAACGCCCTCCCCTGGATGATAGGCGGCTTGATTGGCGGATTCGTCACCGCGCTCGTTACCATCTTCAAGAAAACGTGGGCCCCGGTCACGGCCCCGCTCTATGCGCTTCTCGAGGGCTTCGCCCTGGGCGGTATTTCTGCCGTATTTGAAAAGTCTTATCACGGCATTGCCTTTGAAGCCATCGGACTCACCTTCGGCGTGCTGTTCGTCATGCTCCTCGCCTACAAGACCGGCGTCATTCGTGCCACGCAGGGTTTTAAGCTGGGCGTGATCGCTGCAACCGGCGGCATCGCGGTCTTCTATCTTGCCGAAATGGCCCTCGGCTTCTTCCACATTACCGTCCCGGCGGTCAACGGCAGCGGCTGGATCGGCATTGGCTTCAGCCTTTTCGTCGTGGTCATCGCCTCGCTCAATCTGGTGCTCGACTTCGACATGATCGAGACCGGCGCCCGCAACAACGCGCCAAAGTATATGGAATGGTATGGCGCCTTCGGCCTGATGGTCACGCTCATCTGGCTCTATCTCGAAATTTTGCGTCTGCTCGCCAAATCGCGTCGTCGCTAAACAGTGGCCACTAAACACGCGCGTTAAAACCGAAAGGGTTCATTCTCGATTTGGAACTCTCCCGCCGGTCAGCGCTGGAGCCGCCTATCGGATGCAACCCTCCGTGTTCCGGCGAATTGTAACCAGACCGCAACATCGCGTTCATTTCATCCATGGAACATCTCCTCTCCATGCCCGCTGCATCCTATTTTCAGTACTATGCTGTTTCTGACTCCGCCACACGACCCGCACTCTGCCCACGACTTCGCTGGCAACTTTGCGCGTTCTGCCGGATGATATTTGCTGCCCCAAGCGTGTCCCCAGAGAGGCCGGCGCCCAAAACCCGATGCTGATGACGGACCAACAAGTGAAAGATCGCCAGCAGAATTCCGCCCCGCAGGCTGCCGTTTTTCTGGCTGGCTCGGGCTTCGTCACGGGCTCCCGCATCCTCCCTTCCGAAGAAATCGACCGCGCGTTTGGCATGCCCATCGGCAAGCTCCGCAGCCGCGCCGGCATCGAGTCGGTAGCCTATGCCGCGGAAGGCGAAACCGAACTGACGCTCGGTACGCAAGCTACACAGGAGGCGCTTCAAGCCACGGGCTGCAGCGCCGAAGAGATTGATGCCATCGTCGCTACCAGCGAGACCCATCACGTCTACCCGTCGCTCGCGGCCCAGTTACACTCCAGCATTGGCGCGCGCGAGAGCTGCGGGGCATTCGATATTGGTGGCGCCTGCCTGGGCTTGGTCAACGCCTTGGCGGTAGCGCAATCGATGATCGTTTCGGGCCAGGCCCGCACCGTCGCCGTGGTCACTGCCGACGTGCACAGCCGCACGCTCGTTCCCGGCCGCGTCGCGGGCGAGTTCGGCGGACTATTCGGTGACGGCGCCAGTGCTTTTCTTCTTCGCAACGCCGAGCCAAAGACGGGAAGCCTCGGCTACCGTCTCCGTGAATTTCTTTTCGGCTGCGCAGGCCAGTATTCGGAGGCAGTGAAGGTTGAAGACAAGCCGAATGGCACCCTCGATGTAGTCTTCGACGGCGAAGCCCTCTCCCGCGCGGCCATCACCCGCATGGAAAAAGTTCTTTCCGCGCTCGAAAAGCTGAGCGCGATTCCCCGCACGGCCGTCGGTGCCTTCGCCACGCACCAGCCCAACCCGCGCCTGCTTTCCCTGTTGGCGAAAGTATCCGGCGTACCGGTAGAAACCTTTCCGCCGATCGCACGCACCGCGGGCAACCTCGGCTCCTCTACCTGCGGAGCCGCGCTGCACGCCGCCCTGCAAATGTTCAGCAGCTGCCCGCTCGCCGCGCGCAAACCCATCTTCCTCGCATCGCTCGGGCCCGGCCTGATCTTTGGCGGCGCCTGGTTGGCCGCTGCCGAATCCTGAATTTACGTTAGGCCTGCGCGCGCGATGCGGCTGGAGATCGCCGAACTGCTCAGCGCAAAGGCCGGTAGATGAGTCCGATGACGACGCCGGTCACAATCCACTCCACCAGATAGGC
>JBEKWY010000216.1:0-6883 GCA_049512575.1 Candidatus Acidiferrum sp. | reverse complement strand
CTGCAGAGCCGCATGATGCTGACGGCGCCCAAGGGGCGGACCGCGCTGCTGGATGCCATTTATCTAGGTCTTAGCCAGATGAGGGGTGCCAAGAACGGCAAGCGCGCCTTGCTCATCCTATCCGACGGGGGAGATAATCATAGCCGGTACAACGAGAGCGACATCAAGAGGCTGGTCAAGGAAGCGGACACGCAGCTGTACGCCATTGGCATTTTTGATCCGCTTGGCTTTCGCAACCGTACTCCCGAAGAGCTCAATGGCCCGTCTCTATTGAGTGAAGTCACGGAAATGACGGGCGGCCGTGTTTTCGCCGTCGAGAACCTGAATGATTTGCCGGATATCGCTTCAAAGATCGGCATGGAGTTGCGTAATCAATATGTCCTCGGATATCGGCCAAGCAACAAGGCACATGATGCGCGCTGGAGGAAGATCAAGATCAAGCTGCGTGCGCCAAAGGGTCTTCCTCCCCTCAACGTGTACTCCAAGACCGGCTATTACGCCCCGAGTCACTAGATCGGCCTCTCAGCGCTTCTCGCTCGTAACCCTGTCGATTTTTGTTTTGTGCGCGTTGTTCTTGAGCGCCTTGCCGGCGGCTTCGCAGATTCCGCCCCCCAACTCGCAGCCTCTCCCGCCGGGCCAAAGCGCTAACGCCGGTTCGCAAGATCCCAGGATTCGCGTGGATGTCAACCTCGTGGTGCTGCACACCACGGTGCTGGATGATCGCGGGCGTTTCGCCGATGGGCTCAAGGAGGAGAATTTCCGAGTTCTGGAAGACAAGGCCGAGCAGAAGCTCGCGGTGTTCAAGCGCGAAGACATCCCGGTCAGCATGGGCTTGGTGATCGACAACAGCGGAAGCATGCGCGATAAGCGTCCCCGCGTGAATGCTGCCGCCTTGACGCTGGTGGAAGCCAGCAATCCGCAGGACGAAGCCTTCGTGGTCAATTTCAATGACGATTTTTACCTGGACCTTGACAAGGACTTCAGCAGCAGCATTCCAGAGCTCAAGGAAGCGCTCGAGCGCATTGACTCGCGCGGCAGCACCGCGCTTTACGATGCGATCATCGGCTCACTCGACCACGTAAAGAAGGGCTCCAAGGACAAGAAAGTTCTGCTAGTAGTGACCGACGGCGAAGACAATACCAGTCACAATTCGCTCGAGAAAACGATCCGCGAGATTCAGAAGACCGATACGGTGATCTACACGATCGGCCTGCTCAGCGAAGAGAGCAAGAAAAACGCCAAGCGTGCCAAAAGGGCATTGGAGGATATCGCAAAGGCATCTGGCGGTCTGGCCTTTTTCCCCGAAAATGTTTCCGACGTGAAGGAGATTTGCGAAAACGTAGCGCACGACATCCGCAACCAATACACGCTCGCGTACTATCCCACAAATTCCAAGCGCGACGGCACCTTTCGAACCGTACAGGTGGAAGTCATTCCACCTCGCGGCCGCGGCAAGCTGACCGCCCGCACCCGCAACGGCTACTACGCTCCGGGCGGCCCAGCGGGCGCCACCTCGGGTAATTGATTCGCACAACTTGCGGCGTGCAGTGACAGCCCGCGGGCGTTGCCACATCTAAACCCCGCCCTCTCAAAGAGGGCGGCTATACGCGAGCCATATCGGTCATCGCGCCGATTGCGCCGAGCGCTGGCTCACTTCTCCCAAAAAGCTCTTACCGCGCGGAATGGTGCCGCCAAAATTCTCGGCGACGGTCTGCCCCATGTCCGCCAGCGTGTCGCGAATGCCGAGACTGACGCCCGCGCCACCCGCTGGCGAATAGGCCAGGATCGGCACGTACTCCCGCGAATGATCTGTCGTCTCCCAGCGTAGATCCGGATCGCAACCGTGGTCGGCGGTGATCATCAACACGTCCGATGACGTCAGCAGCGGCAGAAATTCCTGCAGCAGGCTATCGAATTCCTCGAGCGATTTTGCAAATCCTTCCACGTCTTTGCGGTGTCCGTACAGCATGTCGAAATCCACGAGGTTGCAGAAAATAAGTCCGTGTTTTCGCTCACGAACCGCGTCAGTCATTTTCTCCATCCCGTCGGCGTTATTTTTTGTGGTGACGTACTCGTTGACGCCGCGTCCGTTGTAGATGTCGTGAATCTTGCCGATGCCGAACACCGGAACGGACCGCTCTTGCAGAACATCCAGCAGCATCGGCTTGGGAGGATCGACGGCATAATCGTGGCGCCGCGGTGTGCGCACGAAGTTGCCCGGTTTGCCCGTGAAGGGCCGAGCGATCACGCGTCCAACGCGATTCGGCCCATCGAGCAGCTTTCGCGCGATCTCGCACATGCGATACAACTCCGTGATGGGGATCACCTCTTCGTGCGTGGCGATCTGAAAAACGCTGTCGCCCGAGGTGTACACGATGGGCTTGCCGGTGCGCACATGTTCTTCGCCCAGCTCCTTGATGATCTCGGTGCCCGAGGCAGGCTTGTTGCCGATCGTTTTTCGCCCGATCTGCTTCTCGAACGCGTCGATAATCTCCCGCGGGAAGCCATGCGGATAAACCGGAAAGGCTTGGTCGAGCCACACGCCGGCCATTTCCCAATGACCCGTAGTGGTGTCTTTTCCCGGCGACCGCGTCACACCTTTTCCAAACGCGCCAATTGGCGCAACCGCGGGCGAAAGACGCTTCAAGGGAGCGATATTCGGCAATCCCATGCGCACCAGATTCGGTATCTTCAGCGGCCGCGATTCCGCGATATGGCCGAGCGTGTTGCGCCCGACGTCGCCATATTCGGCCGCATCCGGCAGTGCTCCAATCCCCACACTATCCAGCACGATCCAAACGACTCTTTCGAAAGGTCCCATCGCGTCGCCTCTGCGGTGCTCACCGAACTCTAGCACAGCCCTTCGTGGCAACTCTGCTGCCGATATTGCTCGCTGGCATTTCCAAAGGTATGCTCCCGCCAACGACAACTCCCCGCGGGACCCAGGGAAACTTTTCCATAGAAGGATGCGTACTAACAGACAACGAGGTCCGCGATGCCCGAAAATGCCCAAACCCAAAGGCCGCCGCTCGCCGTCCCGATCATCCTCATCGTCCTGGGCGCCCTTTTCCTCTACGCGAACTATCAACCAACGTTCGATCCTTGGCTTATTCTTCGGACCTATTGGCCGCTGATCCTCATCTTCGTTGGCTTAGGGAAGATGCTGGACTCGATGCGCGCGCGTCAGAATCCAGGCGGTTCGTCCAATTCATCGATCGGCGCGACTGTCGCGGTGGTGGCTTTTATTTGCGTTCTCGGGGTAGTGCTCTGGCATGGACGCGCCTTCTCCAGGGGACGCCACGATTCTTCCTATCTGCACCACGAAAGCCGGACGGTAGAGTTGCAAGGCGCAAAATCGGCCAATGTCTCCGTGCAGGCATCCTCCGGTAAATTGACGATTGGCGGCGGTGCCAACCACCTCCTCGATGCCGATTTCAGCTTCAGCGATTCGTATGCTGCTCCACGGGTCGACTATCAGGTTGCTTCCGGCGTCGGACAGCTCACGGTTGCTCAGGATGACCGCAGCTCTGACTTCGGCTTGTCACACAACGATTGGAACCTGCGTTTCAGCAACGACGTTCCGCTGGAATTGAAAGTGGATATGGGCGCGGGAGAAGGGCGTTTGCGCCTTCGCGATGTGCCGATAACCAGGCTTGTCGTGAATATTGGCGCCGGCCACGTTGACGTGGATCTTATCGGCGATCGCAAGAAAGATCTCGACGCCGATATTGAGGGCGGCGTCGGCCAGGCCACGATTCACCTGCCCACCAAAGTCGGCGTGGTGGTGCACGCGTCGGGAGGAATAGGAACGATCAACGCCCACGGCCTGAAACACGAAGACGACGAGTATACCAACGACGTCTATGGCAAGACTCCCGCAACGATTCATTTGAAAGTGGAAGGCGGCATCGGCGAGATCGACCTCATCCCAGAGGCTTAGACGGGCTTCGAAGGCTCATTTGCCCCAGAATCAAGCGAGCCGTATAATTTAAAGTTTAGGCAGTCGCCAGCAATCACACTGTCTGTGCGCACTGTCTGGACTTCCCTTGGCGACCAACGAACTCATCCCGGCCAACACGAGCACGAGCCAGGAGGTAATCTCCGTCCGCGGCGCTCGCGTTCACAATCTCAAGAACGTCAGCGTGGAGATTCCCCACAACGCCATCACCGTTGTCACTGGGGTCAGCGGTTCCGGCAAGTCCTCGCTCGCGTTCGACACGGTGTACGCCGAAGGGCAGCGGCGGTACGTGGAGTCCCTATCCGCTTACGCCCGCCAATTTCTGGAGCGTATGGAGAAGCCCGATGTCGACGAAATCTCCGGCATCGCCCCGGCCGTTGCGATCCGCCAGAAAAACTCCACGCGCAACCCGCGATCGACGGTCGCAACGGCCACCGAAATCTACGACTATTTGCGGCTTCTCTTTGCGCGCTGCGGCCAGACTTTCTGCATCAAATGCGGTGCTCTAGTCCGACGCGACAGTCCCGAGGAGATCGCAAGCCAGGTTTTGTCTCTCGCGCCTGGCCGCCGCTTCTACGTCGTCTATCAACTTCGGATTGAGACTGGGGCGCAACCCGCATCGGGACGCCGCCCTTTCAAGAAAAAAAACGCGCCTCCGAATCAAGATGTCTTGCGCAATGCCCTGAGCGACATCCAGAAGCGCGGCTTCAATCGCCTCTATCAAGACGGACGCCTCCACGAATTCTCCTCGCCAGAGACGCTGCTCGAGATCGATTTCGCGAAACCCGTCTGGGTTGTGGTCGATCGTCTTGCCGTTAACGCCGAATCCCGATCCCGGCTCGTCGACTCGATCGAGATCTGTTACCGGGAGGGGAATGGCGAAGCGATTCTGGAGTTCGTTCCCGACGCCGCGGGAAATCCCGCCCAGCGCCTCGTCTTCAACGACCGCTTCGAATGCAAAAACGACGGCATCATCTACCAGGAGCCGGAACCGCGCCTGTTCTCTTTTAACAATCCCTACGGCGCCTGCCCGCGCTGCCAGGGTTTCGGCAACACCATCGATTTCGACCTTAACTTGGTCGTCCCCGATTCCAGTAAGTCTCTAGACGACGGCGCCATTGAGCCTTGGACCAAACCGCGGTACCGTGTTTTGCTCCAGGACGCCAAAAAATTTGCCCGCGCCCAAGGCATTCCCACCAACGTCGCCTGGCGTCACCTCACCGCCGACCAGCGTCGCCTGCTTCTCGAAGGCGATCCAGCGAGCGATTTCGGCGGTGTAAAGGGTTTTTTCACTTATCTCGAGCGCAAGAAATACAAGCTCCACGTCCGCGTTTTCCTCAGTCGTTACCGCGGTTACGCGCTCTGTCCGGAGTGCGGCGGCACGCGCTTGCGCCCCGAAGCCCGCGCCGTTCGCGTCGCCGGCAAATCCATCACCGAGATCTGCAGGTACACGGTAAAGGAAGCTCGGGCTTTCTTCGCCACGCTCGAGTTAACGCCGGCGCAAACCAAAATCGCCGACAAAATTCTCGACGAAGTCCGCTCGCGCCTCCAGTTCCTTGACGAAGTTGGCCTCGACTACCTCACCCTTGACCGTCTCACCTCCACACTCTCCGGCGGCGAATCCCAGCGCATCCAGCTCGCCACGTCGCTGGGCTCGCACTTGGTCGGCGCGCTCTATGTCCTCGACGAGCCTTCCATCGGCCTGCACCCGCGCGACACCCAGCGCTTGATCGACATCCTCAAATCTCTTCGCGACCTCGGCAACACCGTTCTCGTGGTCGAGCACGATCCCGATACGATCGAAGCGGCCGATTCGGTCATCGATCTGGGTCCCGGGGCCGGCGAACTCGGCGGCAAGCTTCTCTTCTCCGGCACCTATGAGGCTATGTTGCGCGAGCCGAAATCCATTACCGGCCGCTATCTGAGTGGTGAACTCCGCATCCCCGTTCCCAACAGCCGCCACAAGCCCAATGGAAAATTCCTCCGCCTCTACGGCGCGCACGTCCACAATTTGCAGAATGTGGACCTGATGGTTCCGCTCGGCACGTTCACCGTCGTCACCGGCGTGAGCGGTTCGGGCAAATCCACGATCGTCCACGACGTCGTTTACAAGGCGCTCGCCGCCAAGCGCAACGGTTCCAGCGTCAAGGAATTCTGCGACCGCATCGAGGGCGACTCCGAGATCCGCGAAGTCGTCATCGTCGACCAATCGCCCATCGGCCGCACGCCGCGTTCGAACCCCGCGACCTACCTCAAAGCGTTCGACGCCATCCGTGAAGTTTTCGCCGACACGCCAGACGCCAAGCGCCGCGGCTACACTGCAGGCCACTTTTCGTTCAACGTGCCCGGCGGCCGCTGCGAAACCTGCCAGGGCGACGGCACCGTCACGGTCGAGATGCAATTCCTCGCCGACGTGGAACTGATCTGCGAAGAATGCCGCGGCACGCGCTTCAAGAGTTCCGTACTCGACGTTCGCTATCACGGCAAGAATGTTCACGAAGTGTTGCAGCTGACCGTCCGCGAAGCGCTCACGTTTTTTATCAACGTCCCCAAGGTAATTTCAAAACTCCGGGTCCTCAACGAAATAGGTCTCGGATACTTGCGCTTGGGCCAATCCGCCACCACGCTTTCCGGCGGCGAAGCCCAGCGCTTAAAGCTCGCCTCCCACCTCACCCGCAGTGAAAATAAAGAAATTCTCTACATCCTCGACGAGCCCACCACCGGCCTGCACTTCGACGACATCGCCAAGCTCCTCGCCGCCTTCCGCAAGCTCCTCGAATCCGGCGCATCTCTTGTCGTCATCGAGCACAATCTCGATGTCATCAAATCCGCCGACTGGCTGATCGATCTGGGCCCCGAAGGCGGCGACCAAGGCGGCAAAATCATCGCCACCGGCACGCCCGAACAGGTCGCCCGCAACACGCA
>JBEKWY010000215.1:0-6982 GCA_049512575.1 Candidatus Acidiferrum sp. | reverse complement strand
AACGCGCCGTCCGCCGCAATCCGCGCCTACGTCCGCGATCTCGACGCCAAATTCGCGGCGACGCCCGGCGTCGAGGCAGCCTCGCAGTCCTGGGGCGCCTTCCCCATGGGGTCTGATGATGAGCAGCTCTTCTGGATCGATGGCCAGCCAAAACCTACGAACGAAAACGACATGAAGTGGACGCTCAGCTACGTCGTCCAACCGGACTATCTCAAGGTTATGGGTATCCCGCTGGAGCGCGGACGCTTCTTCAGCGTCCATGACGATGTGCCGTCGCCATCCGTCGCCGTGGTAGACGACGTTTTCGCGCGGAAATATTTTGGCGACGAAGACGCAGTGGGAAAGCGCATTCGCTTGGATCACGTCAACGTCGGCGGCGACAGCAGAATGGTCCAGATTGTCGGCGTTGTTGGGCACGTGCACCAGTGGGGTCTGGACTCCGACGGCACTCAGGAACTCCGCGCCCAAATGTACCTTAACTGTATGCAGATGCCGGATGATTACATCGCCGCGGTGCCGGGTGGAGGCGGGACGTTCATGGTTGTGCGTAGCACGAGTGCGGCGCCGCACCTGCTCGACGCGCTACGCCAGACGAACCGGCAAATCAACGGTGAGCAAGTGATCTACGAACCGCAAACCATGGACGACATTATTTCCGGCACGCTGGCAGCGCGGCGCTTCTCCACGATTCTGCTTGGCGTGTTCGCAGCGCTGGCGCTGTTGCTCTCCAGTATCGGCATCTACGGCGTGATCTCGTATCTGGTCGGCCAGCGCACGCGCGAGATCGGCCTGCGCATGGCACTAGGAGCGAGCCGCACCGGAGTGCTGCGCATGCTCCTGAGCGAGGGCGGAAAGTTGGCGGCGATTGGCGTGGTCATCGGACTCGCCGCCTCGCTCGCGCTGACGCAACTGATGGGCAGCATGCTGTACGGCGTGAGCGCCACCGACCCGCTCACGTTTATCGGCGTGGCCATAATTCTGACGTTGGTCGCGCTGGCCGCCTGCTACATCCCAGCTCGCCGCGCCATGCTCGTCGACCCCATGGTGGCCCTCCGCTATGAGTGACCACCCTCAATCCGTAGGGAATCCTTATGTAAGGCGACGGGCTTTAGCCCGTTCCTGCCGCAGCGAAAGGTGCCAGCGCAATGACGTTCGGACACGATGAAAGCAAGCAGGAAAATCTCGAGCAGGAAATCAAGAGTCATCTGCAAATGGCGGCCCAAGATCGCATCGATCGCGGCGCCTCGCCCCGGGATGCTGACTCCGCCGCCCGCCGCGAATTCGGAAACGTCGCGCTAATCGAAAATGTCACCCGCGATCAGTGGGCGTGGACGTGGCTCGAAGATCTGCTGCAGGATTTGCGTCACGGCGCGCGCCTGCTGCGCCGCAATCCAGGATTCACTTTTATCGCCGTCCTCACCCTCGCTCTCGGCATTGGCGCGAACACCGCGATCTTCAGCCTGGTAAGTGGCATCCTTTTGCGTCCACTGCCGTATTCGCACCCGGAACGGCTTATCAGCGTAACGGGAACCTATCCCAATTATCCCACCTATCCCAAGGGCGCCCTCGTCGCCCTTCGCGCACAATCCCGCACCATGGATCTGGCCGGCTATGTCGACGGCTACCAGTTCAATCTCACAGGTCTCGGCGATCCCATCCGGCTGAACGGCACCCTCGTTTCCGCTGAACTGTTTTCGGTCCTCGGTGCGGACGCGGCGATCGGAAGAACCTTTCGGGCCGGCGAAGATCTCGCCGGCCAAAATAGCTTCGTGATTCTGAGCGAATCTCTCTGGCAGCGGCGCTTTGCCTCCGACCCCAACATCATCGGCCACTCGATCAACCTCGAAGGCGTTGCGCGCCAGATCGTCGGCGTGATGCCGCGCGACTTCCGTTTCCCATCGCCGCAATCCGACGTCTGGATTCCCCTCGATATGGACTCGCGCAACACATCCACGTATTGGGCCGGCGACTTCATGCCGGTGATCGGCCGCTTGCGCCCGGGCGCGACTGCGCAACAGGCCGACGCCGAAATCCACTTGCTGCAATCGCAACTCCCGCCATTGTTTCCCTGGCCTATGCCGAACAGTTGGAACGCCAGTCTTTCCGCCGTGTCGCTGCAGGCCGGCCTCGTCAGCGATGTGCGCACACGTCTGCTGATCCTGCTCGTCGCCGTGGTCCTCGTTCTGCTGATCGCGTGCGCGAACGTCGCCAACCTCACGCTATCCCGCGCTTCCGTCCGCGAAAAAGAAATCGCCATTCGCGCGTCGATGGGAGCCGCGCCTCATCGCATCGTGCGCCAGTTGATCACCGAGACGGTCCTCCTGGCCGCGATTGGCGGAATGCTCGGCCTGTTCTTCGCCGGAATTGGCTTGTCGCTGCTGAAGTCCGCGCTACCCGCAGACACGCCGCGCCTCACCGACGTAGCCATAGACTGGCGCGTTCTCCTGTTCACCGCCGTGCTGGTAATTTTCACCGGAATCGTCTCCGGCATGGCGCCGGCTTTTCAATCTTCGCGCGCCGAGCTCACCGAATCTCTCAAGGCCGGCAGCCGCGGCGCCACTCTCTCCACCAGCCGCCGGGTTCGTAGCATCCTGGTCATCGCCGAACTAGCGCTCGCGGTGCTGCTCGTCAGCGGCGCCGGCCTGCTGATTCGCAGCCTCTACGCGCTGTCCCACCTCAACCCTGGTTTCCGCTCCGAGAATGTTTTGACCGCGCGCGTCACGCCCAATGAATCGTTCTGCGGCGAAGCCGGCCGCTGCTTTTCCTTCTATCACGATCTCCTCGGCGGAGTTCGCGCGCTCCCCGGTATCCGCGACGGCGCGCTCGTCAGCACGCTTCCGCTCGACGGAAGAGTCAGCAAGCGCTCCGCCAACGTCGAAGATTACTTGCCCACCAACGACAAGCCCGCGCCACTGTTCTGGCTCAACGCTGTCTCTCCCGGCTATTTCAGCACCATGCGCATCTCTCTTTTGCGCGGACGCGACTTCACCGAAGCCGACACCACTGGCAATCCGCGCACCGCCATCATCAGCGCCGAAACCGCGCGGCGCTTCTGGCCCGGCCAGGACGCCGTCGGAAAGCACTTGCGTTTTCTCGGACAAAACGATTGGTGCACGATCGTAGGCATCGCTTCCGACGTCCGCGGCTACAATCTGCGCCAAAATATCCCCGACTTCATGGACGGCCTGGTCTACGTTCCTTACGGCCCCGGCGCCACGCTCGAAAACGGCAGCGTCCCGGCCGAAATGACGCTCGTCGTTCGCTCCGCCTCCGCCGCGCCCCAACTCGAACAATCCCTTCGCAACCTCGCCTCCTCTCTGAATCCCGAAGCTCCCGTCAGCGAAGTGAAATCGATGCCGGCGATTCTGACCGATGCCACCTCCGCGCCGCGATCGATCACCTCACTCTTCGGCGCCTTCGCAGCCCTGGCCCTGATTCTCGGCATCATCGGAATCTACGGCGTAGTCTCCTTCTTCGTCGGCCAGCGCACGCGTGAAATCGGCATCCGGATGGCCCTGGGCGCTCAACGCCGCGATGTCCTTAAGCTCGTAGTGAACGAAGGTCTTTCGCTGACTCTGACGGGCATCGTCGGAGGCCTGCTCGCCGCCTTCGCGCTAACGCGCTTCCTCGGCACTCTGCTCTACGGCGTAAGCGCCACCGACCCAATCGATTTCGCGGCTGTTGCCGCGCTGTTCGCCGTCGTAGCGTTAGCCGCCTGCTACATCCCAGCGCGCCGCGCCATGCGCGTAGATCCGCTGGTGGCCCTCGGCTATGAGTGACCACGGCTTGATCGACCGAACTTTGGCCAACCCAACATTGATCGACGGATATCTTGTAGGGGCACAGCACTGCTGTGCCCCATCTTGGCAACATCGATCCACAACGACGCGCCTTTGCCGGGCGTAAGCAGGAGCAAGGTCCATGAGATTTCCGTGGCATCGCAAACACCGTCAAACCCAACTCAACGAAGAACTCCGCGCCCATCTAGAAATGTCCGCGCAAGACCGCATCAATCGCGGCGCCTCCCCCGACGAAGCCACGCAAGCCGCCCACCGCGAATTCGGCAACCTCGCCCTGATCCAAACCGTAACCCGCGATCAATGGTCGTGGACCTGGCTCGACAATCTCGCCCAAGACTTCCGCTTCGCCGCCCGCACCCTGCGCAAAAATCGCGGCTTCACGATTGTCGCCATTCTCACCCTCGCACTCGGCATCGGTGCCAACACCGCCATCTTCTCAGTAGTCAACGCCGTTATCCTTCGCCCGCTGCCCTTCCCCAATGCCCCCCGCCTCCTTGACGTCTGCGCCCGCAGCACGCTCTTCGATTTCACCCATCTCGGCGTGTCCCTGCCGGACATCAATGACATCCGCGCAACCTCGAGCACCCTCGCCACTGTCTCGCCCTACCAATGGTCCTCGAAGGAACTCGTCGCCGGGGGCAAACCCGATCGCGTCGAAGGCGCCGACGTCACCGAAGATTTCTTCCCGCTTCTCGGCATCAAGCCGCTCTACGGCCGCGGATTCACTGCCTCGGACATGCAAACCGGCGCACACGTTGTCATTCTCAGTTATCGCCTTTGGCGCGAACGATTCGGCGCCGACCCGTCTGCGGTGGGCAAGTCCCTGCTCCTCGATGGCCAATCGCAAACCATCGTCGGTGTCATGCCCGAACTGCCGAAGCTGGATTTCCCTACCGACGATGAGGTCTGGACTCCCTTCGTACCCACCGAGGAACAACGCACCGCCCGCGAAAATCACTATCTCTTTGTGCTCGCGATGCTGAAGCCACGCGTTACCGTCGAACAAGCCCAAAAAGAGCTCGACACCATCGCCGCTCGCCTCGCCGCCAGCTATCCCGACGCGGACAAAGGCTGGAGCCTCCACGCCGAGTCTCTCAAATCGAACTTGCTCGGCGACGCCAGCACTCCCCTGCTCATTCTTTTCGGCGCCGTTGGATTTGTCCTGCTGATCGCCTGCGCCAATGTCAGCAATCTATTTCTCTCACGAGGCTGGGCACGCCGCCGCGAATTCGCCATTCGCTCCGCGATCGGAGCCACTCGCGGCGCGCTGTTGCGTCAGCAACTCGTCGAAAGCCTCCTCGTCGCGCTGATCGGTGGCGCTTGCGCTTTTCTGATTGCCTTGTGGACCACTCACAGCCTGCTCGCCTTGCTCCCCTCCGACACCCCTCGGCTGCAAAGCATCGCCGTCGAAAGCGGCGTCGCGTATTTCACCGTAGGAGTGTCGTTGCTGGCCGCGTTGCTCTCCGGTCTCGCTCCGGCGCTGCTGAGTTCGCGCCAGGATGTAGGCAGAGCCATGAAGGAGAGTGCCGCTGCAGGCAACGCCGGTGCCGGTCACAACCTGCTGCGCCAGCTATTGGTTGTGGGAGAAATCGCACTAGCGGTAACGCTGGTGATCGGCGGGACTCTCGCGGTGCGAAGTTTTGCGCGCATCCTCAGCTTGGATCCCGGTTTTCGTCCCGATCACCTCGTGACCATGCGTATCGACTTTCCCGCCTTTCGGTTTGCCAAAGCCGAGCAGGCAACCGGCTTCGTTCAGCAGGTGCTCGACAGCTCGCGCTCCATTCCCGGCGTGGAATCTACGTCTGCCGGTTTGCTCTTTCCCATGGGCGATCTCGCGGCGGAAACGGTCTTCGCAACTGAGGAATCCGCGAAAGACCCCAAGTCCAGACGCCAAATGGTTCGCGTGAATCGCGTTGCGCCGGATTTCTTTCGCACCTTTGGCATCCGGTTACTTGCTGGCCGCGACTTTGCCGAGTCCGACACCCGCGATAAGCCATCCGTATATATTGTGAACGAAGCCTTTGCACGCAAGGTCTTCGGCTCCCTCGATGTGCTCGGCAAGCGCCTTACCGCAGACAATAAAAGTAATTCTTTCTTGTGGGGCGAGATTGTTGGCGTTACCGCAAACGTGCGGGACCTTGGTCCTGGTGGCCAGCCCACGACCAAACCCGAGATTTATTTGCCGTTGTTCTCGCAAACCAGTGTCCCGCAGGGAGTCTTTATTGTCGTCCGCACCAAACCCGATCCCCTGCCCATCGCAGCAGGAATTCAAGATCGAATTTGGGCCCTCGATAAGGACCGGCCCGTTACCTCGATTAAAACGATCGACGCGGAGATGGCGGAACACAACGCAGCGCCCAAGTCGCAGAGCATGCTCCTGGGCATCTTCGGTGGGCTCGGTTTCATCCTCGCGCTGGTCGGCGTCTACGGGGTAATGTCTTACTTGGTCTCGCAGCAAACGCGCGAGATCGGTATCCGCATGGCCCTCGGCGCCGCACCGAATGGTATCCTCCGGCTGGTGATCGCCCACGGGTTAAAACTCACGCTCGCCGGCGTAGCCATCGGTCTCGGAACCTCGCTCGTGCTGACACGCTTCATTAGCAGCCTCCTGTTCGGAATCAGCCCCACTGATCCGCTCACTTTCGCCGACGTCGCCATCGCACTCACGCTGGTCGCAGTCGCCGCGTGTTGGATCCCCGCGCGCCGCGCCATGACGGTCGATCCCATGATCGCCCTGCGCCACGACTAGTACGCTAGCGATTTGCGGCGGTAGGCATCTTGTGCCGCTCCCCAGAACGCGCTAGACTAGGTCGTTAACGGAATCGCAATCCTGGTGTAGTCCCCTCTGATTCAAGGTGTTCGTCATGCGCAAGACCCTCAAGCGACTTTGGCATCAGCAATCCGGCCAAGATGCAGCCGAATATGCACTCCTGATTGTTGGGATCGCCATGGTGATTGTTGCCGTTCTCTACGCGTTCAGCGGGTCCACGGGCCATACTTTCGGCGCGGCTACGAATACCGTCATCGGCGGATCCTCCGGTGGTTCCGGTGGCGGCAGCGGAAGCGGTGGCGGCGGTAGTACCGGCGGCAGTGGTTCCGGTGGCAGCGGAAGCGGCCAAGGCAGCGGCGGTAGCGGCAGCGGAAGCGGCGGAACCGGTGGGAGTGGCGGCTCCGGCGGAAGC
>JBEKWY010000214.1:0-7061 GCA_049512575.1 Candidatus Acidiferrum sp. | reverse complement strand
AGAACGCGCCGGTGTCGGCCATCTGTCCGCCAGATTCGGCATAAATTACGGTGCGATCGAGCACGACCTCGCCGGATTCACCAGCCTTGAGTTCGCCGATGGGCCCAGCCTTACCGACGATCGCGGCGATGCGAGCATCTTTGGTCGAAGTGGCGTGATAAAAATCCTTCTCAGTCTTGGCGTTCTCCGCAATCTTGGCGAACGCAGGATTCGCCGCGTCCTTGTGAGCACCCTTCCACGAGGCCCGCGCTCGCTTTCTCTCATCCGCGAATGCGTTCTCGAAGCCCTCTTCATCAAACTTCAAGTTTCGATCGCGGACAACATCACGAATGAAATCCGCTGGAAGCCCATAGGTCTCATAGAGCCTGAACGCCTTGTCCCCGCCGTACACGCCCACACCGTAGACACCGACCCCGTATCCGCCCAGTGATTTTAGATCCTCTTCGAGGCGAGGAAGGCCGACTTCAATCGCACGAGCGAACCGATTTTCTTCCCCGCGGATCGTTTCGACTACACGAAGCGAATTCTCGACTAGATCCGGATAGGCCTTGCCCATCAACTCGATCACAGATCTGGACATCTCAAACAGGAAAGGTTTCGTCGCGCCGAGAACGCGGCCATGATAAATCCCTCGCCGCATGATTTTGCGAAGAACGTATCCGCGGCCCTCGTTCGATGGCACCACACCGTCGCTGATGAGAAACGTTGTGGCGCGGGCATGATCGGCGATCACGCGAAGGGAAGCGGCGCCGCCGCGGCCCTCTTCCAGCTTTTCTTCTTTCTCTTCATCAACGCCGCAGAGTTCGGCGGCGCGTTTCAGGAGCGGGACGAAGAGGTCGGTGTCGTAGTTGGAGATTACGCCTTGGAGGACGGCGGCGGTGCGTTCGAGGCCCAGCCCGGTGTCGACGCAGGGCTTCGGTAACGGCGTGAGGGTGCCGGCGGCGTCGCGGTTGAACTGCATGAACACGAGGTTCCAGATTTCGACGTAGCGGCCGCAGTCGCAGGGGAACTTGCAGTCGGGGTGACCTTCTTCGGAGGCTTCCGGGCCCATGTCGTAGAAAATTTCGCTGCACGGGCCGCAGGGTCCGGTGTCGCCCATGGCCCAGAAATTGTCTTTGAGGCCGGGGATGGGGACGACGCGATCGGCGGGAACGTTTTGGTCGAGCCAAATCTTCCGGGCGTCTTCATCAACGCCAAGAACTGTGCCCGCCCCGGCGGGCGAGCCTGGAGCAACCTCTGCGCCACCGAAAACGGTGACATACAGTTTGTCTTTGGGAATGTTGAACCACTCGGGCGAAGTGATCAGCTCCCAGGCATAGGGGATGGCTTTCTCCTTGAAATAGTCGCCGAAGGAGAAGTTGCCCATCATCTCGAAGAAGGTGTGGTGGCGCTTGGTGAAGCCGACGTTTTCGAGGTCGTTGTGCTTGCCGCCGGCGCGGACGCATTTTTGGGCGGTGGTGGCGCGGTTGTAGTCGCGCTTTTCGAGGCCGAGGAAGACGTCTTTGAACTGGTTCATGCCGGCGTTGGTGAAGAGCAGGGTGGGGTCGCCGTGGGGGACGAGGGAACTGCTGCGGACGCGGCGGTGGCCTTTGCTCTCAAAGAAGCGGAGGAAGGTCTCGCGGATGTCGTTGCCGCTCCAGGAGCGGGTTGTGGAGTCGCCGGTCACGTCAGCCTCGGATGTGGGGATGGTTGCAATTTTGGATTATGGCAGAGTTGAGGCTGGGAGGCACGGAGGCGAGAAAAATTGAAGGAAGGACGGACGCGTCCGTCCTTCCTTCGAGATATACCCCCGGTGGTTTGGTCGAAGATCGCGCAAATCCATGTGTGTCGGGAGGTTAGCGGATTGGGGCGCGCGGAGGAGCGCGAGAGAATGGCGGAAGTGCCGACGGCAGGGCGGGCAGGGGTGGAGTGCCGATTTGGGACGGACACTGAAAGGGCGGGGGTTACGGGATGGAAGGTCGATTTCACGCGGAAGTATAGCATGGGATAGCTGATCTGTCAAGGGATACTTTTCGGTACAATCGTTCGAACGATGGGGGAGCGGAAATCTTTCGGTGGCGGTTGAGGGAGGGAAAAGAAAGACCCACCCTTTAGAAACAAAAGGGTGGGGCACCCTCGGAAAAGGAAAGAACCGCCCTTAACGAGGAACGGTGGGGCACCCGGTAGTAGAGGGAGGGAAAAGAAAGACCCACCCTTTAGAAACGAAAGGGTGGGGCACCCTCGGAAAAGGAAAGAACCGCCCTTAAGGATCGAAGGCGGCCTTTAGGGACGAGGAAGGGGGAACTCTTGGATGGGCAGGGAGGAATCTTCTCCCTAGAGGCTGCGATCCTGGTGGTGACCGGTCTTTTCGTCCAAATGACCTTTTGCGCACATGCAAGACTCCACGCGGCTTCGCTTGCAACCAATCGCTCGTCTCGCAACGTCCTACACCACGGTTACCCCGGAATGCTCAAAAACCGAGTAATTGTCTCCCACAGGGTGTCACCAGGCCTCCTTTCCCTAGCAAAGGGCGTCGCGATTGGCATACCGATCGCCATGGTCTTGGGCAGTTCACTATCCGCTCAATCGCCGCCCGTCATCGTCGTGCTGAAAACGCCGATAGAGTTTGTATGGCGTTGCGAAAGACGGACCTCAGCGGCTGAAGCCGGGACTGAAGAGAAAGACTTGACGGCACGGCTGAAGCCGTGCCCTGACGAAACCAGAAGTTTTTTCGGAGATTCGACAGCCGGTTCGCTTGCCCAGGACCAATCTGGGAATTCCCAGGCGGCGGCTCCCCAGGCCCCGCCAGCCGCCACGTCCGGAGCTCAAGCGCCCAGTTCATCACCAAGCGACACCACGCCGACCAACGCCGCGCCAACCGATGACCCTTCCGGGGGCCAGCAGACGAAGCGGATCCTCGGCATTGTTCCTAATTTTCAGGCCGTGAGCGCCAACACCAACCTTCCACCGCTCACGCTGAAGCAAAAGTTCTGGCTGGCCACGCAGGGTACGTTCGACTATTCCTCGTTCATCTCGGTGGCCATGCAAGCGGCGATCGAGCAGGCGACAAATACGTATCCGGAATTTCATCAAGGAGCGGCCGGGTATGGCCGCTATTACTGGCACACTTTCGCTGACGCGGGCATCGAAAACTACATGACCGGAGCGATTCTCCCCGCCATCACGCACGAGGACCCCCGCTACTACACGCTCTATCACGGCAGCTTCTTCCGCCGCACCGGCTACGCCATCAGTCGGCTGTGGATCACCAAAAGTGACAAAGGGGCCGCGAGGTTCAATATCTCGGAGATTGTGGGCAGCGGCGTGGCCACCGAGATATCCAGCCGCTATTATCCCCGCGGGGAACGGCAGGGCGCGGGCGAAACCATGGAACGATGGGCGAGCCAGGTTCTGAACGACGGCGTCGGCAACGTTTTCGAAGAATTCTGGCCGGACATCCACCAAAAATTATTTCGCGGGCGGTAGGAGCTTTCCGCGGGAAAAAGCAGCCTTCAGGGGCTAAAGCCCCTCGTGTGAGTCGCCTTACGCCGGGGCTAAAGCCCCGGCCTCCTAAAGAGCAAAATGCAAAGAGCAAAATGCAGTCGCGCGTTCACGGGGGTATGGAGCGCGTGGGAAAAAGCAGATCCCTCGCTCCGCTCGGGATGACAACCTCGGGCGATTGTGACCAATACCGATTGACAAGAATTCGCGGGTTGTTCGCCGGGGAGGTCAACAAACTTACGCGGCGTCGTTGGGGGCGTCTGGCAGGTCTTCGGGGGTTACCGATTTCAGTTCGCGGCGGATGGTGTCGGAGGGGAAGCCGGCGCGGAGGAGGGTGCCGTAGAGGGAGGCGATTTTCTTTTGGTCGATGGGGCCGCGGAAGAGCTTTAGTTTGCGCTGGATGCGCTGGCGGACGGCGGCGGTTTCGGCGGCTTCGTTGGTGGATTCGGCGATGGCCGCTTCGATGTGGCGGTCGGGTATGCCGCGCGCGCGGAGGTCGCGGGCGATGCGGAATTTGCCCTGGCGGCGGATTTCGGTGCGCTGGCGGGCGAATTGTTTGGCGTAACGGGAGTCGTCGAGCAGGCCGTTTTCTTTGAGGCGGGCGAGGACTACCTGGGCCAGGAGGTCGCTGGAGGCGCGGCGGGCGAGGAGTTTTTTCATTTCGTGGACGGAGTGGGGGCGGCGGGTCAGAGCGCGGAGAGCGACTTCGTAGAGTTCGGATTCGGTGTCGAGGGTTTTGGATTTCGAGAACACAATTAGGAAGGATAGAAGTAATGAAGTAACGAAGTAAAGATGGGAAACGGCGAAGAGGGAAAGGAAGAGGGGATTAGCCACTGAGGCACGGAGATAGGAAGGAAAGAAGTAACGAAGTAAAGATGGGAGAAGGCGACAGGCAAAGGCGGGATTCTTAACACAGAGTTCACGGAGATGGGAACACAGAGGTCACAGAGAGAGACGGCGACCGGGGAGTAGAGTCTCGGTCACTCTCTGCGCTCCGGCCTCTGTGAACTCTGTGTTAAAGCCGCTGACTTATTCTTATTCGCTGGCGGGTTTGGCGCCGGGGAGGCGGCTCTTCAGGAATTTGATTTGGCCGTCGTGGTTGGATTCGTGTTCGGCTACGTGGAACCATTTACCGTAATTGTTTGCGCCGAATTCTTTGTCGACGATGGTCAGCCATTTGTCGTCGCGCTTCTTAAGTTCGGCGAGAGTTTTTTCGCGCGTTTCGTGGAGGATGTTGAGGTAGTAGTCGAGACTGTTGCCCTTGATGGCTTTGCGCGCGGGTTCGTCGAGCTTCATGGGGATATCCCACTTCTTTTTTTCTTCATCCGGCCAAGAATCCCACTTCATGCCGCCGAAGGTGTTCAAGCCGTAGTAGTGATCGGTGGCGGCGAGATGGTAGAGGAGCGCGCCGATGGTGTTGGCCTTGGCGTCGAGAAGGTAATCGAGATCGGCCTGGGACATACCTTTCACGTTGTGTTCAACCTGCATCCGCGTGAAATGGAGCATGGAGACGAGCGTGCCGATCTCGGGAGTGAAGCCGGGCTTGGGGCCGACGACCCAGGAATCGTCGTCCTGCGCGGCGGTGGGCTCGGGCAGCAGCGGGATGCTAGAGATTCCGGCGGCGAAAGCGGCGCCGAATTTGAGGAAGCTGCGGCGAGTAGGTAGACGTTCCGATGGGAGCATGGCGTTCTCCAGGTTGTGAAGTGATGGGCGAGTCGCGATCAGTGGTGGGATGATACTGCGAGCAGCGCGCGCAGGCAAGAAAAGGCAGGACTGCCACAGAGGCACGGAGGCACAGAGCGAGGACAAGCAAGAACGCGACACGTTTCCTCTGTTATTTCGGCCCAGGTCCTAACTGGCCTTGAGACTTGGCTGTCGAGCGCCGAAATAAAGCCGCGATGAATGCGTAGAAGCCGGCGTTGGCGCAAGCGATGAAGAGCCATCCAACTAGCCCTTCTGCGGTGCCAGCGTTATCCAAGGCCATTGCCAAGATAGACGGTGGGCAGAGAATCACGAATGAGAGGGAGTTGCCGATTTCGTGGTGAGACGTCAGATAGAACGCGTATCCGCATAGGGCGATACCGACGCAAAAGCCCACGATCGCGGGTCTGAGAGGAAAGGAGATGCGAGACACGAATACCCTACGATCAAATTACTTGCGGGCGAAGCGCTCGAAGTCGGCCATTTGGCGTTCCATTTCTTCGCGGGCGGAGTCGGAGGCGGAGCGTACGCCCTGGATGCGCAGGCGGAATTCGTCCGGGTTGGAGGAGCGGGAGAGGGCTTCCTCTAACGTGATCAGCTGCTTGGTATAGAGATCGAAGAGCGATTGATCGAAGGTCTGCATGCCGTATTGGCTGCCGCCGGCGGCGATGGCGTCGCGGATCAGGCGAGTTTTGTCGGGGTTGATGATGCAATCGCGGATGTAGGCGGTGGCGATCATGACCTCGACGGCGGGCACGCGTCCCGCATCGTCGGCGCGGCGGACCAAGCGCTGGGAGATTACGGCTTTCAGCGTGGCGGCCATCTGGAGGCGGATCTGTTTCTGCTCGGGCGGCGGAAAGACGGCGATGATGCGCTGGATGGTTTCCGTGGCGTCGAGAGTATGCAAGGTCGAGAAAACCAGGTGGCCGGTTTCAGCGGCCAGCAGGGCAGTGGAGATCGTTTCGAGGTCGCGCATTTCGCCGACCAGAATTACGTCGGGATCTTGACGCAACGCGGCGCGTAACGCGGTGGAGAAGTTCGCGGTGTCCACCTCGACTTCGCGCTGGTTGATGAAACTCTTTTTGTCGCGGTGCAAGAATTCGATGGGGTCTTCGATGGTGATCAGATGGTCGGAGCGGCTGGCGTTGACGCGGTCGATCATGGCGGCGAGGGTGGTGGACTTACCGGAACCGGTGGTGCCGGTGACCAGGACCAGGCCGCGCTGCTCTTCGCAAACTCGATTGACGACTGCCGGAAGATTGAGCTCCTCCGTGGTGCGGATTTTTGTGGGAATGACGCGGAGGACCATGCCGACGTTGCCGCGCTGCTGGAAAACGTTGACGCGGAAGCGGCCCAGGCCGGCTACGCCGTAGGCCATGTCCAGCTCGGCGGTCTCCTTGAACTTTTGCTTCTGGCGGTTGGTCATCATGCTGAACGCCATGGAGAGCATTTCTTCCGGGGTGATGCGGGCGACGTCGGTGAGCGGAGTCAGGAGGCCATCTACGCGGAGGTACGGATGATTGCCGACTTTCAGATGCAAGTCGGACGCCTTGTTTTCTACCGCGCGGCGTAGGAGATCGTCGATGTTCAATGCCATGAATGTAGGCTCCGCGATGACGGCGCAATACAGCGAAGTTAGCATTCGAGGGATGGGCGGGCAAGAAATGCAGAGCGATACGTCGCGCGGTAGTTAACTGCGCGGGTGGGCAGTGGAGGGGAGAGAACGGAAGGATTTGCCACTGAGGCACAGAGGCACGGAGAAGGGAAAAGACCGAGGAGTGGGAAGGGACCAAAAGAAAGGGGCTAGGGCTTCTTCAGGTAGAGGGAGTCGTAGAGGAGGCCGGCGAGGAAGCCGCCTGCCAGGGGGCCTACCCAGAAGA
>JBEKWY010000213.1:0-7566 GCA_049512575.1 Candidatus Acidiferrum sp. | reverse complement strand
AATCACGACGGCGCCATTGCGCGCCGCCATTTGTGATCCTTCGGCGTCGCGCACCACCATGCGCACCAGGTAGGTGCCAGGCTTCACATCAAAGCTCGATTTCACGGTGAAGCCGGCATGGTTGAGGCGGTCCAAAGTCGGGTCCAGCAGGCGCATCTCCACGACTTTCTCGCCGCCGGTAACGAAGTTTCCGTTTTCGTCGAAGATCGCCGTGGCAAAGGTGAGGTCGTCGCGGCTGCGCCCTTCCGCTTTGCGGAAATGAATGCCTTTGACGTCCACGTGGGTGAGCACCGCCAGGCGCGCCTGCGTCGGATCGGTTTTGAAAAATTGCGTCTGCAAGTCGATAGGCACGTCGTGGATTAGCCGTGGCGCGCCTGGACGAGGAACTTTTGCTTGCCCGCCAGCGAAACCTTGAGAATGTGATAGCGACCGTCAACTTTGAGGTTCTGCGGCGAGAAACCGATCAAATAAGAAAGCGGCGGAGCTACGATCGCGTTGCGCAGGCCCTGGTCCAGGTCGTTGCGATTGTGAAAGTAAGTGCCACCGGTGCCATCGGCAAACTGCGCGAGGATATCGGATTGCGCGAACTGGGCCTCGAGGAGATACGTAGATCTCGGGCCCATGGTCAGAGGGCTTCCCTGGGTCGGCTGCGAGATGTCGCCCTGGTCGGGCGTGTACAAACCGCGCGCATCGATGACATTTATTACCACGTTGGCGCGATTGGCGCGATCGATGAAGTCGCCGCCCTCCCGCGTGTTGGTCGTGACGATGAAACCCGGAGAGACGAACACCATCACGCGCTGCCCGGGCATGGCGGAAAGACGGCGAAGGGCATCTTGCAGATGACGGTAGACGTACTCGGTTTGCGAATCTCCTATACTTGCGGTGCGCTCAGCCGCGGTCTGGGCCAAGGCCTGGGCAGCCGACGCGGGTATTGAGCCGCCACTGCACGCAATCGCGTCCTGCGCGGCAATGGTAAGCGCCTGCGTGTCGCTGTAATTCACGATGCGATCCGCCTGGTAATAGCTGATGTCCGGACATTCGTGCACGCCCGGTGCAGTCGCCAGAGGATGCGGCACAATGTGAAGCAGGGACTCGTGAAGCTGTGCGGAATTGGAAGTAAACTCCAGGCTGAATTGACCGGAAGTGGTATAGATGCCGACCCGATCGGAAGGCGCCAAGGAACTAAATAAGTGAGAGGCCGCGGCGCGAATCGAAAGCGTGTCCTGCGTCTGCATGTTGGTGTCGTCGAAAACCACGGAGACAAAACGTTGGGGTAGCGTGGCGGCCGCGTCAGGAGGCTCGGACGAAGGTTCTTCGGCCTGCGTTACCGTCGCTGGGCTCGCCGGCACGATGGCGTGGGATGCCGGTGTTTCAACGCTGAAAGTCGAGATGGTTTGCGGCTTGCGATTGTCCTGAAGCTGAAAGTCTTCTTTTTTCAAATTGGGGATGACGTTGCCTTGTTGATCGCGCACCACGACGCGCACCAGCACGAGGTTCACGCGAACTTTGAATGTGGGGGAAGTGTCGTGGCTCGACACTTCCGCGCTGCTCTGATTGCTTCCGCTGGTATTCGCAGCCGGGGTTGACGGTGCTGCTGGGGTTGATTGCACCGGCGAAGAGGCCGGCGCGGCATCGGTTTTGGGGGCTGAGCTCGGATCGGGGGGTGTTTGAGCGCGGAGAGACGACGCGAAAGCCATCAGCCCGAGCGTGACGAGAAGCCCAATCGCGCGCCGATCGAATCGCATTTCCACAGAACGCCCCATGCGTTCCTTTCTTGCCTTTGCTGCTTTGGCCTGGGCGTGGCAACAGAGAGCAAGAGAACCACTCGACCCGGATCAGTAGTGTGACTATACGCCGCCATTTATTTTTGTGTCAACGATACCTCAGCCTGCCAGCGTCAGGCCAGACGGTGCGCTAAGTTACTGTGCCCTCAGTGGTTTTTGCGCGGAAGGCTTCGAGCGACCACACGTCTTGCGCGTCCTGGCGACGTAGGACGTAGCGCTCTCCGTTGCCGAGGAGCAAGCGAAAATAGGTTACGCCTGGCGAGTACCAGATGTCTTCGACGGCTGCGACGTCGACCATTTTTCCGCCGAGGAATACGCGGACCGGGCGCTCGTCGGCGTTATAGCCGCAGTAACATTCGACGCGAACAAGTATGTCAACCATGTGCTTTGCTGCGGGCGTCAGCGCGCTCCGCGTTCCAGGCCGCGCCGAGAAAAATGATCACGGTGGAGAGTTGCATCCAGATCAGCAAACCGATGACCGCGGCCAGCCCGCCATACACGACGTTGTACGGCACCCTGCGGACGTAAAATCCGAAGCTTACGTCGGAGACCCACCAAAGCAACGTCGCGACCATCGCGCCGGGCAGTACGTTGCCCAAGCTTGATTCCTTGGGGCGAGCGACTCGGTAAATGACCGTCAAGGCCACCATAGCCAGGAAAATGGCCGTGCCGTGAAAAAAGAATCCCCACAGCGTTTGAATGGAACTGCTCTTGCCCAACTCCTGCGCGATCCAACGGCGCAGCGGCCTGCCGAAAACGCTGAGAACTGCAGCGACCAGCAACGGAGCGATGGTCACCAGCAGCAGCGCCAGGCTTCGCAACTGGCGTTGCAAGTAGCTCGGCCGGCCGTGGTCTCCGTAGATGGTCTGGATGCCCTCCATCAACAGCCTCATCACTTGCGTGCCCGCCAGCAACGTGCCGGCCAAGCCTACCAACGCCCACTTCCAGGCTTCCGGGCCGCGCCTAACCAGGAACTCGGATACGATTTGCTGGCTGCCCGGGGGAAGAAGACGTGTCAGGTAGATGATCAGATCAAAAAGGTTGGTGCGATCGCCAATCGGGCTGGTTGCGAATCCTACCGCGATCAGCAGTGTAGGGAAAAAGGCGAGGAACAAATTGTAGGCAACCGCTTGCGCAATCATGCTGCAGCGCGGGAAGACGCGGCCGAACATGCTGAGAGCGCGCTTGGAAAGGGCTGCGGAAGCAATCATGGGTGGGCATTATACCCGGCGGACTGCATTTCCGGCGGGCGGAGGTGTGGGATCGAAGACGGACGCCGGATGTTCGGGACCGCTGATCACCTTGAGCGGATGTACGACGCTACGTGGGCCCCGCCGAAACAGCGCGAGCGTCCGAAGCGGCGTGCAGTTCTTTGGATGAGCGCCATCGCGACACGGATTGCACAAGGGCTCCGGCAACGATCGCGGTGAGCAGCAGTACGACGGGATCGATGGGATGGCGATATCGCAGCGACGTGTGCGTGATGTAGTACAAAAATGGAAAAATGACCGGGTACGCGGCCAGTGGAAACGCGTAGACACTGCGCCGCCAGATCAGCAGAACGATACCGAAAAACGCTCCGATCCCAGAAAACGTGGCCCAGAGGATGCCGGTGCGAACTAGCCACGAATCCGTAGCGAGAAAGACGTCGATCGGATACGGAACTCCGCCCCAAAAGGCCACGAAGCGGTCGCCAAACAAAATCATTTCCATGCGTGGATGCGTCACGATGAACTTCTTGGCTTTGCGCATCTCTTCGTCCATGAACGCGGTTTCTCCCATGCGGAAATAACGAAGGGTTTCGCGATCTTTGGTGATCGGCCCAGGAGAATGGGCGTGCTTGTCGTCGTAGTTCTCGTTGTTTCCGATGTAGAGCTCGAGGGGAAAATTCGAGCGTAGCGGCACCAGGCGGTGGAACACCGCGTAGTTGCGAATGGTCCACGGGACACAACATAAGATTGCGAGTCCTAGCGCAAGTGCGGGTTTTGCGATCCAGCCCCAGTCTTTCGGCTGCGAATCACTGCGCCACCACGCTCGGTATGCAGCCCAACCCAATAGGAACGGCAGCAGCGAACTCAGCGACGGATTGGTCATCAAGGTGAAGCCCCAAAGCAAACCGTAGCCGCACCAGTCGCGCAGGCGTTGCGATTCGGCCAACTCCACTGTCGCCCAGAGCAGCGTCGCGGCCAGCAATGCCGCCAGCGAGGTGTCCCAGATCCACTCGAACGGGGTCATGATCGCGTTGGGAAACACCGCCCACAGCCACGCCGCTCCGCTGGCGACGCCAACGCCAGCGATCCGTTTGCCGACATGGAAAATCGGGATGCACACGGCCGAGGAGAAAACAATGTTGAGAAAAACCAAAAAGAAAAACGACCGCACCGTGAACACGCCGAAGATCTTGAACGCCGCGACGACCAGCAGCGGATACACCGGCGTCAACCACGCAGTCGGCCCGGTCGCTCGACCAAACGGGTTGCTGAACCCGTTTCCGGCGGCAACCGATCGCGCGATGCTTCCGGTTTCCTGCTCGAATGGCGCGGTGGCAAGGGCCAGCTCGGGAATTTTTCGCGCCTGATCCCACGCGAACGCCAGTCGCGCTCCGGCGGCCACGACCACAATCAACAACAGAGAGGTTGCGGCCTTTCGCAAACCCAATTTCATGCCGTTGTTTTCCCTGGGAGCACGCCACAGGTTCCCCCAAACGTTGAGGGTAAGTCCAGAAGCACTTCGCTGGATGGTGTGGATGCGTCGCGGACGCACTGTCCGGTTGCGACGCATCGCGTCCCAAAAGCGGTCAACCTCGCCACCGCGGCCCGCGCCCGGCATTCCTCTAACCGCTTTCTCCACAATCGGTTGAGTTCTCTGAAAAAATCGGCAGGCATCATGCTGACCTTTCGAGGGGTGTAGACGTCCTACATGCAGGGATGTAGGCTCTCTACCTCCTGGCTGCCTCCGCGGCGGAGAGAAGGAAGATCGACTTGGCCAACCGCTACCAGAATCGCATCGAGCTTCTGCAAGGCACGCTCGACCTCTTGATCCTGCAAACCCTCCGCTGGGGGCCCCAGCACGGCTACGGCCTCAGCCAGGCCATTCGTCTGAATTCAGGAGACATTCTGCAGGTGGACACCGGCTCGCTCTATCCCGCGCTGCACCGCCTCGAGCGCCAGAAGTGGATCGCCGCCGACTGGAAGCTCTCGGAAAACAAGCAGCGCGTCCGCGTCTATCGCCTGACCGCGGCCGGAAAGAAGCGACTTCTCTCCGAACGGTCCCGCTGGGCGCAACTCTCCGACGCGATCGCTGGCGTCCTGGAACCCGCAAAGAAAGAGAGCGAAGCGTGAGATTCCCTTTCTGGCGCAGCAAGCGGCAAAAGCAGCTCGAACAGGAAATCGAGAGTCATCTTCAGATGGCCAAGCGCGATCGCCTCGATCATGGCGAATCGGAACAGCAAGCCGCGCGATCGGCGCGGCGCGAATTTGGAAACGTCGCGCTGGTCGAACACGTGACACGGGACCAATGGGGCTGGGTGTGGATCGAAGAGTTGATGCAGGATCTGCGGTACGCGGCGCGCATGATGCGGCGCAATCTGGGAGTGACGCTGGTCGCGGTAGTGACGCTGGTGTCGGGGATTGGAGCGAACACGGCGATATTCAGCCTGGTGGACGGTGTGCTGTTGCGCCCTCTGCCGTTCCGCGATGCGAATCGGCTCGTGGCCATGAACGCGGACTATCCGAAGGGTGCGTTTGTCGTGATGCGGGATCAAAGCCGGACTATGGATGTGATCGCGATTAGAGACGGCTCGGCCTTTAATCTTACGGGGCGGGACTTGCCGGTTCGGCTGACGGGAGCCGAGGTATCGGCGAGCTTTTTCAAGATTATGGGAGCGCAAGCGGCCATGGGCCGCACGTTTCAGGACGGAGACGATCAACCCGGGAAAGATGATTTGGTCATCCTGAGTCACTCTCTTTGGGAGCATCGATTCGGCAGCGACCCCAACGTCCTGGGACGTACGCTCTTGCTGGAAGGAGTCAGCAGAACGGTTGTCGGAGTCATGCCGACTGATTTTCGATTTCTTTCGCCGAAGACGGAGCTGTGGGTTCCCCTCGATCTTGATCCGCGACAGATCGGTGACTATTGGGGCAGCAGCTATATGCCGATCCTTGCGCGGCTCCGCCCGGGAATCACGATCGATCAGGCGCAAGGCGATCTGGCCGAGCTACGGCCGAAAATTCTGGCGGCCTTCGCGTGGCGGATGCCCGACAACTCCTACATAAAATCCCGAGTGATCCCGTTGCAGGAAGCGATCGTCGGCGATGTGCGCACAAATCTGCTGGTGCTGCTGGGCGCGGTTGGGCTGTTGTTGCTGATCGCCTGCGCCAACGTCGCGAATCTTCTCCTTGCGCGGGCGACGACCCGGCAGAAGGAAATGGCGCTGCGGGCCGCGCTGGGAGCGAGCCGGTGGCGAATCGTCCGGCAATTGATCAGCGAGAGCGTGCTTTTGTCGGTATGTGGGGGAGCGCTGGGGCTTGTCACGGCGAAGTACGGACTTTCCATTCTGAAAAGCGTTTTGCCCGCGGATATGCCGCGCTTGGCGGATGTTTCCGTGGACACGCGGGTGTTGGTGTTCACGGGGCTACTGTCGGTCTTGACCGGGATTCTGTTTGGTCTTGCGCCGGCCGTGGGAGCTTCGAAAGTCGATTTGACGAAATCACTCAAGACGGGTGATCGCAGCGGCACCTCGGGTAACACGGCGTTGAGCCGGCTGCTGGTGGTCGGTGAGGTGGCGGTTTCCGTCGTTTTGGTGATTGGCGCCGGGCTGCTGGTGAAAAGCTTGTGGAACCTATCGAATGCGAACCCAGGTTTTCACGCGGAGTACATCGTGACGGCGCGCGTCACGCCGAACCAATCGTTTTGCGAGATGGCGGGACGGTGCCAAACCTTTTACAACGATCTGCTGGCAGGCGTTCGTTCGTTGCCCGAGGTCAAGGAAGCGGCTGGAGTCAACGGGCTGCCACTCGGCGGAGGGTTTGAAGTGATTCCCTCGGACGTTGAAGGCTTCGCGATACCTGCTGGGGCGCACGTGCCCATGATGATGGAGCGCGTCGTCACGGCGGACTACGTGCGCGTGATGGGAATCCCACTGTTGAAGGGCCGAGATCTGACTGAAGCTGACACGGCGCCAAATGCAGAACGCGTCGTGCTCATCAGCAAATCGACGGCGGAGCGCTATTGGCCCGGGAAAGACCCGATTGGCCAGCATCTCAAGCCGCGCTGGCTGGATCCGTGGTGGACGGTTGTCGGGGTGGTGGGGGACGTGCGCGAGGACAGTATGACGCGAAATTTGGAGGAATGGCTGGACGGCGAGATCTACACGCCGTATGGCCCGCACGCAATTGCCGGCCGCGGACCGGAAGGGCCTCCAGCGGATTTGACGCTAGTCGTACGCACGGGCCGAGCGCCAAGCCAGTTTGCCGGCGACTTGCAGAGCGTTGTGTCGCGATTGAACGGAGACGTGCCGGTGACGCAGATCGAAACGCTGCACGGGTGGATCGCTGACGCGATTTCGGGCCCACGGTCGACGGCATCGCTGTTTGCTGTATTTGCTGCGCTCGCGTTGGCCTTGGGAGCGATCGGCGTGTATGGGGTGATCTCGTATTCGGTGGCGCAACGAACACGGGAGATCGGGATCCGGATAGCGATGGGAGCGCGACGCGAGGAAGTTTTGTACTTGATCGTGGGACAGGGTGCGCGGCTGGCGCTGGTGGGAGTCGCAGCGGGG
>JBEKWY010000212.1:0-7286 GCA_049512575.1 Candidatus Acidiferrum sp. | reverse complement strand
ATTCTGGATCGTCTGATCGATCAATGGATCGTGCGGAACGAAGCCGAAACAGCCCGATTCCCACGGCCCTCGGATGACGACATCACGCGGGGCGTCGAGCGGGTGCAGAAATCGTTCCCGTCGCCTGCGGAATATGAAGCGCGAAAGAAGGAAATCGGGCTGACGGATGCGGACATCCGGAATATGGTCGCCGGACAACTCTATCTGAGCAACTATCTTGACTCGCGTTTTCGCCCGTCGGCGAAAGTCGAGCCGAAAGATGTGGAAGACTTCTACGACAAGGCGGTTATCCCCCGCGCGCAAGCCCGCGGGCAAACACCACCCACCTTGGATGCGGCGCGCGACTACATCCGCGAAGCGCTGGTACAGCGCAGCATCGACGAGCAAGCGGAGCGCTGGCTGAATGAAAGCCGGGGACGCGTACACGTGGAAAAGATGCTGAAGCCGAGTGCGCCATGAAGCGTGAAGGCCGCCACCCGATCTGGAGCTGGGTAATCCACACGCCCTGGGTGTTGGCTACCATTGCGATCCTGTCAGTGATCGTTTTTTTTGGCAGCGGCGCCGGCAATCCATTGATTCGCCGCGTCCTCGTTCGGCGCCTGGAAAAGATCACTGGGGGCCGCGTCGAGTTGCGCACGCTGTCGATCCAGTGGCTTTCGCTGGGCGTCACCCTGAATGGCTTGGTGATTCATGGAAGCGAACCTGCCGGCACGGAAGCGCTCTTCGCCGCGGAAGAAGTGCACGCCGGGCTACGCGTCGATTCGTTCTGGGGACGGAAAATTTCGCTGAACGATTTATTTCTCCGGCAACCGGCGGTGCATCTCCGCGTCGCACGAGACGGCTCGTCGAATGTGCCGCTCTTGCATCTGCCGGCCACGCCAAACAAATCTCTGGGCGCAACCCTCTTTGCCATGCACGTCCACCGCGTGAATATCGCGGACGGCTGGGTGCTGTACAACGATGTTCGCAAGCCGCTGGCGGTGGAAGGCGGCGACTTGCAGTTTGTCCTGGAGGGCAGCGGCACTGCGGAACGTCCGGTGTATTTGGGAACGTTCGATTGGAAGGCGTTTCAATTCACGGCGAACAGCTTTTTTCCGATACCCGTGAATCTTTCTGCGAAATTCACGTTATCGCGTGAGGGGTTCACTCTGGAGCAAGGCGTTCTCAACGCCATGCGCTCGCACCTGGACGCGCAGGCGGAGATGAAGGATTTTGCCGACCCCAAATGGACTTTCCGTTATCGCGGCTGGGTGAATCTGTTGGATTTGCGCCAGGCGCTGCGTTCGGAAGAGACGCCAACGGGGCGCGCGGACGTTCGCGGCGAAGCCACGTACGCTGCGGGTCAGTTCAACGGCACCGGGAATTATTCCGGAACGGATATTACGCTGACGTACCTTCCCTACTTTCATGCTTCCGGCGTATCCAGCCGCGGCAGCTTTCGCATGGACAACAAGGGGCTGATTGTCCCCGATTTCCTGGCGGAAGCGTTTGGCGGCACGGTGAAAGGCAAGGTTACGCTGCGTTTTGACGGGCTGCTTTTCCGCGGAGACACGCACATCGACGGGATGCGGCTGGCGCAAGTATTTCCGTCCATTGAAGAGACCGGGTTTCCGGTGAACGAACTGCACTGGGACTCTGTTCTTACCGCGGATTCGGTCGAAACGTGGAGCGGCGGCTTCGAGCACTTTGTTATTTCGGCGAAGATGCAGTGGTCCTCCCCGGAGGATATCGCCGCCGGGCACATCCCGGTGGATGGTCAATGGCAGATTCGCTACCGGTACGATCCGCAGGCCCTCGACGTCAATTACGGCGAATTCGAAACGCCCTCATCGCGCGGTTCGTTCGTCGGCGTCTATTCGCCGCTAAATACGGCGCTGGATGTGAAATTTGAAACCGGCGCGCTCGAGAGTTATCGCGATTTTATCAATGCGATTCAGGGCGCTGCGCCGAATTCTGCGGATGCTATCAAGATCATCGCGGGGAGCGCGACGTGGGACGGGAAAATCGCCGGCCCATCGGCCAACACCATCTTTACAGGTCACATTCGCGCCGAACGCGCGCGCTACGAGAACGTGACCTTTGATTTGATCGAAGGCGATCTGGTGTATTCGCCAGACAAACTGTCGATTGCACGAGGCCACGTGCGCCGTGGGGATATCGATGCCCTGATCGACGGTACGATGACTCAGACGAACTGGAGCTTTCTGCCGGATAACGAATGGTCGGCCGACGCCAGCTTCGATGCGACACCGGTCGAAGCGCTTCAGCAGTTGGTGGGTACGGCGTTTCCCATCCGCGGGAAGCTGAGCGGGCAATTTCACGGTCACGGAACGCGTAAGGAGCCCAACATCACCGGCCTGTTTGATCTGGCGGACGGCGATGTCTACGACGTTTTGTTCAACCGGCTGCGCGGGCAGCTTACCGTCACGCCGGACGAGTTTCGCATCGCCAATGCCGAGCTGCGTTTATTTGCGCCGGGTAAAGAAGCCGGCCGCGGAGCGGGTATCGTGACCGGAACCGCCGAATACAGAATGGCGGATCGCAACATCTCCGTCGATCTGGTCGGCGCGTCCATTCCTCTTGCGAATTTCGAAAAGTTGCAAACGTCGCGTTTTCCGGTGGACGGACAAGTCTCCTTCCGGATAAAAGCCAACGGGCCAGTGACCTCGCCCGAAGCGGACGGAACCTTCCGCGTTGTCGATCTGCGAGTCGGCCAGGAAGTTATCGGAAGTTTTGACGGAGAGTTGACCTCGGATGGGAGCGTTGCCAAGCTGAAACTCGGCTCTTCGATGAGCAGCGGAGAACTCTCCGGCAACGTGACACTCGGACTTACGGATCCTTTTTCTCTCGACGGAAAAGTGACCATCCGCAATATCGACCTGGATCCTTTTCTCGTGAGCGCGTTGCACCTGGACAAATTCTCGGGCCACGGAAGCGCCGACGGCGAAATCGCCGTCAACGGATCTCTTAAGCATCCGGAAAGCCTGGTTGTCAGCGCCGACTTTTCGCATTTGGTCTTCAATTACGCGAACCTGCAACTGGAAAACGCGGGTCCGGTTCGTTTTCGTTCGTCGCGTGACAACCTCGAGATCGAATCGGCGGCTTTCCGTGGAATCAATACGAACATTCAGGTCGACGGAAAGGTGCAGTTCTCGGGGAAGCGTGCGCTCAGCCTACGCTTGAATGGGGCACTCGATCTGCGAGTGGTCTCGACGCTTATCTCGGGCGTCACTAGTGGCGGTTCTGCGCAGGTCAACGCGCTTTTCGAGGGGACCCTCGACAATCCGAGCATTACGGGGCAGATTCACATCGACAACGCTTCGGCGCGCGTGGCGGATTTCCCCACCGGTCTCAGCGCCATTCAGGGCGATTTGATCTTCGACGCCACGCGGCTTTCTTTCGACAATTTAACGGCGCAGGCGGGCGGCGGCACGTTGCGGTTGACAGGGAGCGTGAACTATACCGAGCGGCCGGTGCGCTACGACATCACCGCGCGCAGCGACAGCACTCGCATCCGCTATCCGGAAGGCATGAGCTGGCTGACGGCCGGCACTCTCCGTCTGGCTGGGACGACGGATGGCGGGGTGCTCTCGGGCCGCGTAACCGTCGAGCGCGTGACCCTTACGCAAGGATTGGAAGTGGCCGGCTCTCTCTTTTCCACCAAAGAAGTTTCCGGTCCTTCGACAAGTTCAACGTTTTTGCGCAATCTTCAATTCGAAATTCAAGCTGTGTCTACTCCGGATGCCCGCATGCAATGGCCGGGCGCGGAGCTGGAAGCGGAGGCGGACTTGCGCGTGCGCGGCACCTGGGAGCATCCCATCATGCTGGGCCACATCCACGTGCTCTCTGGAGATCTGCTCTTCCACGGAAACCGGTACAAAGTTGCGCGTGGCGATATCAACTTTGCGAATCCTTTCCGCCTCGACCCGGTGATCAACGTGGAAGCCAGCACCACCATCCAACAGTACGAGATCACGCTCAACTTTAACGGGCCTGCCAGTAAACTCACGCTAGCCTATCGCTCCGATCCACCACTACCGGGCAACGATATCGTCACGCTGCTGGCGCTGGGGCAAACCAGCTCCGAGGGCACCGCGCGCAGCGCAGGTAACACACAAAGCGGAACCTCCGGTGCGTCAACGCTCCTCTCGGAGGCGGTGTCCAGCCAAGTTGGAGGGCGTTTGGAGAAATTGTTCGGCATCACGAACTTCCGCGTTGATCCCGCCCTGACCACCGTAGGTTCGACGGAAGGGTCGCAGAGCGCCGCGGCGCGCGTGACCGTGCAGCAGCAGGTCACGCGGGACGTCACCATCACCTACATTTCGAATGTGGGCTCAACACAGGAGCAGGTCATTCAGGTGGAATACAACGTCACGCGGAATATTTCCGTTGTGGCGTTGCGAGATTATAATGGCACCTTCGGCATCGACATCAAGTTCAAGAAACGTTTCCCCTAAAGATACCGCAGCGCGACACTCCGTTATAGCTGCTACTCGTTGCTGGCGGGATGTTTCTCCTCTTCGCTGGAGCGATTACTGCAAGCGCGCCCGCCCGAAGTCCGCACGCTCTGAGGAACTTCCGCATTTACCGCCTCCATGCTGGCCAGCCCGTCCAGGCGCAAAATGGAGCGGCGGGAGAAGCCGTATGATTGGCCTCGCCCGCCTGGAAAACATTCTGCATGGCTCTGTCCGCTCGGTCAGGGTTGAGAGGCGCTAGCCACGCTCTCGGGTTGTGCGTGAGTTGAGGTTTGGGCCGGCTGTTTCCCCTGTGCGCCCGTGATCTGTGCAGCCGCCTGCGGCTTCGCCGAACTTGTCTGAGAACCGATGCCGAGATATTCGTTCGGCAGGTCTTGCAAGACATCCTTCGCCACGCGCGTGCTGACGGCATGATTGGCCGCCTGAATTTCCGAGGTAATCTTCGGCATTTCGGCAGCATACTTGCGGCCAACGGGTGAACCGTAGAACTGCAGCAATCCCTTGATCTCGTCATCCGTGAAATGCTTGTCGTAGATGCCGACCAATTGGCCCGTCACTTCCTCCGTATGGAATTTCTTCTGATAGTCGGCAACGAAGGCGTCCACGAATTCGTGCCCGCGATCGCTCGCCGGCATGGTGGCCACCAAATTTTCCCGAATCTGCGCAGCGTTCTTTGCTGCAGCGTCCTGGACCACGCCACGGGCGCCTACCAACTCCATCAAAGAGCGAATGTCTGCTTCCTTCGCGGGATCGATGTGCGAGATTCCCGTCTTAGCCGAGACACCTTCCGCCGACGTCTGCGACGCGCCCTGAATTGCGATAAGAAACACTCCGACGTAGACTGCCGCGAGCACCAAAAAAGCCTTCATCACTTTCCCTTCCTCCGGGGCGGTATCTTTGCTACTCCGCCACGCCAACCATCTTAGGGAAAGACGAATATGGCCCGCAGCGGTACGCAGGGCCAGTTTTAGGGCCTTGTTGCAGGTACTCGTGGGCACTGTACGCCTGTTCAGGCAGTCTCGGCACCCCCTTCCATCATCGAAGAACCGGGCCTCTGTCGTCAGTGGTTTCGGTGTGTTACTTTGTCTGCAGTCCCAAGGTGCAGCCGCCAAAATATGGATCAACTTTTGCAATGGCGCGGGGAATTTCCGATCTTGGAGCGCGCTACATATCTGATCAGCAATTCCCTCGGCGCCATGCCGCGCGCGGTCTACGGCAGCCTGCACGCCTACGCCGATTCCTGGGCCGAGCGCGGCGTTCGCGCCTGGGAGGAAGGCTGGTGGGACATGGCCGTCGGCGTGGGCGACAAGATCGCTCCGCTGATCGGCGCGACGCCCGGTGAGATTTCGCTCCACCAGAACGTTACGCTCACCCAAGCGGTCATCTCTTCCTGTTTCGATTTTCGCGGACCCCGCAACAAAGTAGTGATGACCGAGCTGGAATTTCCCTCGATCCAATACTTCTATCACGAGCAACATCGCCACGGCGCGCGCGTGGAACTGGTCCCTAGCTCCAGCACTGTCCGATTCGATCTCGATGAATTTCTCGCCGCCATCGACGAAACCACTCTTCTCGTTCCCATCTCGCTCGTCCTCTTCCGCAGTTCTTACATCGTCGACGCCCGCGCCATTATCGAACGCGCGCACCGCGTCGGCGCGCACGTGATTCTCGATGTCTTTCAGGCCACCGGCACGATTCCCGTCGACGTCCGCGCGCTCGGCGTAGATTTCGCCGTAGGCGGCGTTCTCAAGTGGCTCTGCGGTGGTCCCGGCGTCGCGTATCTCTACGTGCGCGAAGACTTGCGAGCGAAGTTGAAGCCCGCGCTGACCGGCTGGATCGCGCACCGCCGGCCTTTCGCGTTCGAAACCGGAAGCATCGACTCGCGCGAGGATTCTTTCCGCTACCTGAACGGCACGCCACACATTCCAGCGCTCTACGCCTGCCAGCCTGGCTTGGACATCCTGAACCAGGCTGGAATTACCCCGATTCGGGCCAAATCCGTGGCCATGACCACGCGTTTACTCGAAGGCGCGCAATCGCGCGGCTGGCGCGTCAACACGCCGGAAAATCCCGCCGAGCGCGCCGGCACCGTTTCGATCGATTGTCCCCACGCCCACGAAGTCTGCCGCGAGCTCTTGGCGCGAGAGATCCTGGTCGACTATCGTCCCAAGGCTGGCGTGCGCATTTCTCCGCACTTTTACAATCGCGAGGAGGAATGTGAGTTCGCGCTGGAACAAATCGACGAGATTCTTCGCACTCATGCCTGGGAGAAACATGCCCTGGTTTCGACCACGCCGGCGTGATCCGATGAGCTACCTCAAAGATTTCCGCCTGAAACCATGGAAGGACGCCTGCAATTCCACCGGCGATCTTTCACCGGCCGAATATGAAGCAGCGCGCCGCTCCATGATCGAAACGCAGCTCCACCGCCGGGGCATCCACGATACGGCTGTTCTCGCGGCCATGAGTTCGGTTCCGCGCCACGAATTCGTGCCCGTCGAATTCCGCAAGCGTGCCTACGAAGACGCGCCGTTGCCCATCAGTGACGGCCAGACGATCTCGCAGCCCTATATGGTGGCGGCCATGACCGCCGCGCTCCATCTCAATCCCAGTGAACGCGTGTTGGAGATCGGCTCGGGCTCCGGCTATCAAGCGGCTGTTCTTTCATCCCTCGCGAAGGAAGTCATCACCATCGAATATAGAGCGGAGCTGGCTGCCGCCGCCGCCGAGCGTCTCGCGCGCCTGGGATATGCCAATGTTCATGTCCACTGGGGTGACGCCACGCTGGGACTCCCGGAGCTGGCGCCTTTC
>JBEKWY010000211.1:0-7550 GCA_049512575.1 Candidatus Acidiferrum sp. | reverse complement strand
CATGCTTCTTTGGCGCGCCCGCGAACAGAAGTTCCATCAGATCGGCGATGGTATGGAAAACCTGCCCTTAGGCTACATCACAGGCGAGCAATACAACGAGCAGAGCGTGTGTCTGGGCCCCGGGGACATGATCCTGGCATTTTCCGACGGCGCAACTGAAGTGCAATCCCCCAGCGGCGAGCAACTCACGGCTGGCGGCTTCCTGGATTTCGCCACCCAGACCCTGGCGAAACTCCCGCAACCCGTCGTCTTACCCGAATTCTCCCGTTCCCTGCTATCCGGCATCCATGAATACCGCGGCGGCCCCGAGCTCGACGACGACATCACCCTGCTAACCCTACGCCGCTCCGCGTAATTGAGTTCCACTTGTACAGAGGGGTTTGCCCCACCGTCAGCCATCGCACTTGTAGGGGCGGGGCTTGCTCCGCCCGCCGTGAATAGCACCACGAATTATCCGCGAAGCCCGCCATTGTACCAAACCCCCGACAAACCTTCACGGCTTCTGCGATTGCCTATTGCGTCGATGGCGCCACAGGCGGATGCGCCGCAAAATACTGCTCCAACGCCGCCTTCACCTGCCCCACAATCCCCTGAACATTCCGATCCAGCGCCGCAACCACCGCGTTCACCTCTTTCCCGCTAACCGGTTCATCATGCGCGTAGTATTGCGACCAAACTGTCGTCCCACCCTTCGTCTCTCGCAACTCAAATTCCATCGCCACACGCGCCGACAACGGGTTCGCCGAAACTTCCTTGAAATCGTACAACCGTCCCCGCACAATATAATCCGCGTGCCCACTGCTGCGCAGCGTGTTCACCGACCGGTACCGCCCCGAAGCTTGCAGTTCCCGGAACAATACCTCCTGCAGCATGTCCGACGGCGGCTCCGCCCATCGGTGCGTCTGGTACAACCCCATGCTTTCTCCCGGTGTGCCATACACGATCTGATCTTCCCGGTACAGTTGCGGAGCGGACACCGTTCCCACCAACAAGGTAATCGGATAGGCATTCGGATCGGCCGTAGGCGCCATACCGCTAGGCACACTCAGCTCATAATAGCGGATCGGTCTCGCCGCCCCGCACCCGCTCGAGAATCCAGCGCACAACAGCAAAATCCAAATCGCACCTCTACGATTACGATCGATCATGGCTGCTCACCCGGTTTGTGCTCTCGAGGATTCACCGAACGTATCAGCGAGTACGGCCGCGCCTTGATCGTGGCCGAAAATTCCCGCAAGTTCTCGCTGATCTGCCGCAGGTTATCCAGCAACTCGTCGATATTGTCGGAGTTCACATCCAGCATCTGGTCCAGATGCGCGGTAAGGTCGGTCGTATTTGCCAGTGTCCGCCGCAGTTCCAGCACCGCCTTGTGTACATCTTCGCGGTTTTCCCCGATCAACGAATCGACATGATCCAGCGTCTTGTTCGCTTCCGCCGTCGTTTTCCGGAAATCGTCCAGCAGCGGCTGCAGCTTTGCCGTCACGGTATCCAGGTGCTGCAGCGTCGACTTGATCTCCGGCCGGTCCTCCTCCAGCATTCCCCGAGTATTCGCCAGGGTCGCCGACAGGTTGGCGCGATTCTGCGCGTTCAAAAGATCGTTGACGCGTTCCACGGTGACCTTCAATTCCGTCGCCCGATCGTTTAGCGTGTGCAGCAACTGCTGCACGTCCGGCGCAAGGTCGTTGATGCTCTGCGTCAACGCGTTGAAATCCATGTAGGCCTCCGACGGCAGCACCGCACCATCCGGGGCAAGGCTGGCCTTCGCGCTACCCGGCACAATTTCCAGGTGGTTTTCGCCCAGCGGGCTCAGGCTCATGATCTTGGCCTTGCTGTCCGTCTTTACCGGCACGTCCGACTGCACGCTGAAGGTGATTTCCATGCGCCCCGGATTTTGCGGATCGATCCGCAGCGTATCCACGCGCCCCGCCTTCGGCCCGCCCGAATAGCGCACCGTCGCGCCGGGCTCCAACCCCCCGGCGAACGCAAAATAAGTGTGGTACGTCTTCACCGAGCGTCCGAATGCTCCACTGATCGTGAACACTGTACCAACCAGCACCCCCGCGGCCACGATCACAAACACCCCCACCAGGGCCTGCTCGCTTTTTGCATTCATCAGGTTCCCCTCTTCCCCTCGGTGACATTCACGGACCGCCGGTCCTCCGTCAGCATTTGCAGGTAATCCAGCTCGCGCGCGACTTCCGGTTCTGCTACGCGGTCCAGAAACTGCCGCACGCGTGGCTGCTTGCTCGCTCGCATTTCCTCTTTGGTCCCGATCGCCACCACGTTGCCCTTATCAATCAAAACCATACGATCCGCGATCAAAAACGCGCTCGCCAGCTCGTGCGTCACCACGATAATCGTCATCCGGAACGCTTTCTTCATCTCCAGAATCAATTGATCGATGCCCGCCGCAATAATCGGATCCAATCCCGCCGACGGCTCGTCGAAAAACAAAATCTCCGGGTCCATCGCCATCGCTCGCGCCACCGCCGCCCGTTTCATCATTCCGCCGCTCAATTGCGACGGCATGTAGTACTCGAACCCAGCCAGCCCCACCTGCTCCAGCTTCAGCCGCAACATGATCTCGATCGTCGAATCTTCCAGCTTCGTGTGCTCGCGCAACGGCAGCGCCACATTCTCGCCCACCGTCATCGACCCAAACAATGCGCTCCCCTGAAACGACATCCCGATGTGCTTGCGGATATCATCCATTTCCTCCTGCGAGATCTTCGCGATATCCTTCCCCTTGATCCAGATCTCCCCCGAACTGGGCCGCTCCAACCCCACCAAAGTCCGCAAAAGCGTGCTCTTTCCCGACCCCGATCCTCCCAAAATAACCAAGGTCTCCCCGCGCTTCACATCAAACGTAATTCCGTGCAAAATTTCCCGGTCCCCATAACTAACCCGCAAGTCCCGCAACGAAACCATCGGTTCTTCATCATCGACCAAGCCGGAGTCCCCGATCCCCACGTTCTCTTCAGCCATGCCCAAATCCCTTCATCATCTTTTCTTTTTTCGTACTTCTTTCTCAGTGTCTCCGTGCCTCTGTGGCTAACTCTTGGTTCTTTTCTTTACCTCATTACTTTTTCTTCTTTTTATCCCCCAAGGAAAAAGAACAAAAGCGTAAAAATCAAATCCACTACCACCACCATGAATATCGACATCACCACCGCCCGCGTAGTCGACTTCCCGACCTGCTCCGCCCCTGCTCCCGTATTCAATCCCTCCAAACAACCCACCGCCGTAATCGTCATCCCAAACATCACGCTCTTGATCAACCCGGTCACGATGTCGCGCATAAACAGAGACTCGACCGACACCCGAATATATCGTCCCCAGGTGAAATCCGCCTGCGCCACACCAAACAGCGCCCCACCCAAAATCCCCATTGAATTTGCCCAGATCGTAAGGCAGGGCAACATCACGATCATGGCCAGAAATTTCGGCGTAACCAGGAACTGGATCGGACTGATCGCCATCGTCTGCAGCGCATCAATCTCTTCCGTCACCTTCATGGTCCCGATTTCCGCCGCAAACGCTGAACCCGATCGCCCGATGACCACCACGGCCGTAATCAACGGGCCCAGTTCCCGCGTCATGGAAACCGCCACCGCCGTCGCCACCAAATCCAACGCCCCGAACTGTCGCAGTTCGTAGGCCGCCTGTAGCGCCAAAATCAATCCGATGAAAAACGTAATTAGGGAAAGAATCGGCAGCGCTCGGACGCCCACTTCCAAAGCCTGTGATACGGCCCGCTGCAAGCGCAGCGGCTTGCCGCGAAACGGTCCCACAAACGTGAAGTAAGCCGCCCGCCAGGCCAGCAAAGCCAGCGATCCAACGTAGGCGAGCCCATTCGTGACACTCCCGCCAATTTGAGTGACCAGTTCCATCCTCGACCCAGGCAGCACAGGCACTCTTGTTTACCCTGAACCCTGAAGGACCTGTGCCCGACTTCAGCCAAACCACGAAATGGCCGCCAGTGAACGGCCGACCATCCCTTGTTAGGGGCAGCCCGCCTGCGGCGGACTGGCACTGCTGCGTCCCAAACTCAGACCTAAATCACTCTTGCGCCGCTAACCCCAAGTCACCCAGACGCCGGCTCCCCGACCTACGCCAGCGCCTGCTCCTCCGTGTCATGTACCTCAAAAATCTTCAACAGTCTCGAAAGCTGCAAAACCTCCCGCGCCGCCGGGCTCAACCCAAATAAAACGAATCGCGTCCCCGCATCTCGTGAAGCCTTCAGCCCTTCCACCAGCGACGCAACTCCGGAGCTATCGATGTACCTCACTTTCACCAGATTCATCACTACTCTCGGCGTCTTCGTTTCCTTGATCTCTTTCAGCAACGCTTTCCGGATCTCCGGTGAATTTGCCAGGTCAATGTCCCCGGTCACATCAAAGATCGTCGTCATGTCGATTCTCCGTGCCGAAATCTGCAAGATCTTATCTCCTCTTCCCAAGTTCAGTCCTGCTGCTCAGGCTGCAAATACTTGACCAACCGGAGCTGATTAGCGCCCCGCCCGCGTGTGAATTCGACGACGTCCATGCTCTGCCGGATGAAATGCAGCCCCAGGCCTCCCGGCTTGATCTCATCCAACCGACGCCCTTGCAGTTTTTTCGGATCCACCGCCGGGCCTCGATCGCTTAGCAAGATTTCAAATCCGTCGCCCTCGGCCTTACCGGACCGTTTTGGCACACGCCGGCACAGCAGTTCGATCGGGCGGTCCATCTGCCCCTGATAGCTATGCCTCATGATGTTGGTGATCGCTTCATCGACCGCCCGGGTCACTGACCTGCACTCCGCAGGCGAGAATCCGAACGTTTCCGTCAAACGTTCCATCGCCCCCCGCACTACGCACAGCATACTAGGATCGCTGCGCAGTTCCACCTTCAACAATAGGTCTTGGCTCATGCGCGCAGGTCCGGTCCCTTAGGCTCCTGCAGTAGGTGAAAAGTGATCGTGTGTGATCCGCGCCGTCTTCTTGGCGAAGTCGTACGTAGCCCGCAAATTTCCCCCGAAGAATCGTACATTCCCTATCACATCGCTCTCCAGCAGCGCTTTCCCCTCTTTATCCTTGAACACGCAGTGAATGGTGATGGATGTCGCCCCAGCGACCGTGGTTACCTCGCGCTTCCTTTCGCTTCCCTCTTTGAAACCGCGCACCGTGCTGTGCAACACCACCAGATCGGCGGCATCCGCGGCATTGCGATCGCCCTCGCGATACACGCGCAGGCCACCCTTTTTCTGCAGTTGTTGAATCAGGTCTTCATACAGCGCCACCTGAAATTCCGCAGGCAACTTGATCTCGTCGGATTGGATCATCTCCACCTTTATCGCCGACGCTTTTATTCTTACTGGCTTGTTCTCCTGTGCCCGCAAAACAGGCCCGGCGACGAGAGCCGCCAAGAGGAATGCGCTTACGATTCCACACCGAAGTAGGCCCCTCATTGCTTTTGCTCCTTCGCCGCCGCCGCGGAATTGGCCGGTTCCTCTGGCGCCGTGGTATGCGCTCCCTCCGCCAGCAACTCCTTCTTGATCGCTTCTGCCTTGCCTACCGGCATGGCAAAAATCGCGCCGTGCAATCCACCGTCCGTGTCGCGATATTTCACTGTGAGCGTATCCAGCTTGGTGCGGAACAAGCTCAGAAACCTCCCCGATCCGTACGGCGCCAGCATCGTCAGCGTTCCCAAAGTGCCGTGAAGCAGTCGCTGGCTGTCGCCTCCGGTCACTACGTCTTCCATTGAGGCGGTGGCGACCTCCACCTTCACCTGTTCATGGCTGAAGTGCAGATTCCCACCTTCCACGCTCAGATTCCCAGTGGTGTTTTTCTTCACTCCAGTCAGCCCCGTGATCTGCGTCACCTTCACCGGCTGCTCCGGCTGTTGCGCAAAACTCGGCAGAGCCAGCGGACTGAACGCCGCCATCAACGCCATCACGACCACTCGCGGAATGCGAGCCGTCATCAACACACGCCGACTTCGAGCTCCCACGTGCCCTCCCTGTCTTCCCGTTTACGTCCTTCCGACCCGATCCTATTCGATGCTTCGGCATCTCCCTGTAGATACTGTATTTATTCGTCGGCCATGCCTCGCCACTCGCCGTTGGGCTCTCCGAGATCCGGGATTTGCTCCGCTGTCGGCGGAGCGGGATGGAATGAGCCTGGGAGCATAATCCATTGAAACCAAAAAAGATACGTCCACGAGAATCAGTCCGCATCCCGAATCTATTGCCGCGCATCGGATAGACGGGCCACTTCCGGCAATTTCGGGCAACGATGGTAGACTCCTAGCGATGCGCATCCTTTTTCTGAATCTCAGCGCCGAATCCCTGCTCGAGGCCAACAACACCTTGGCCGGCCAGGGCTACGACATTGCCTCGGAGATCGGACTCACCGTCGATGAGGTGCTGGCGCTGAATCCCGAGGTTGTGGTCACCGAGGCCTCCCCGTCGGACTTGGCCTGCTGCAGCCTGATCACCCAGATCAAATCGCGGCCCGACACCCGAACGCTGAAAATCATCATGGTCGTCCCGGGAGGCCCGCTCGAACGCGCCCGCGCGCTCGATCTCGGCGCCGACGACGTCGTGTCAGTTCCGTTCGACGGCGTCGAGTTCGCCGCCCGTGTGCGCACGCAGTTCCGCGAACGCCAACCGCAGGAAGAGCTCCAGATGATGCTGAAGTACGCGACGCAGCGCGAGAGCATCGCGGACCTGGCTGTCGAGTCCCTCACCGACGCGGCACGGGTTACCAAACGGCGTCGCTGGCTGCTTCCGGCGATTCTTGCGGTCAGCGTCGCGGCAGTGATCGCTTCGCTCTCCATGCTGGTTTCCAACCATCGCAGCCGCAAGGACACGCTGCAGCTCAAAGCGGAAATCGCGCGCCTCAATTACGGACTCGGCCAAGAGAGCGGCTTGCTGGCACGCGCGCAGTTGGCGCGCAATTCCTTCGAGGCGCAAACTCGCAACGATTCCGCGACGCGCGATTCGCTGAAGGCGCAGTCTGACGACCTGCGCAAGAAAATGGCGACCGCCGGCGGTCCGGATTCCGACTCGCTCAAGCAACAGCTTACCGACACGCAAAACCGCTTGAAACTGCTGGAGAACGAAGGAAAAGTTGCCGAGACCGTCGTGCACAGTTACGGGCCGAGCGTTTGCCTGCTCCATGTGGTCGTGGAGTTTTTGGACAAGCAATCCGGCAAACCCATTCAAATTGCGGTGGACGGCCTGGGCAAACCGCAAGTTGATGACCAGGGCATGGTGCAGCTTGATTCCGGCGGCGCCGGGCCGCACCTGCAGATCGATGTGTTCGGCACCGGGTTTCTGGTGCGGCGCGATGGGCGCATCATAACGAATCATCATGTCGCCGAGCCTTGGTGGAACAACGAAGAATTGAAAGAACTGCTCGACCGCGGCGCGGCGGCTTACGTGCTTTCATACAAGGCGTACTTCCCTGGAGTTGCCGACGGCATTTCTGCGAAACTCGATCGCATTTCGACGGAGGCCGATGTTGCGACCTTGAAGCTGGAAGCTCCGGTGCCGCCGAAGGCGACGCT
>JBEKWY010000210.1:0-8161 GCA_049512575.1 Candidatus Acidiferrum sp. | reverse complement strand
AAGTCGTAGCAAATGCCGTGCAGGACGATGCCCAAGTACAGCATCCAGACCAAGTCGGTGCTGTTGCCGAAGCCGAACATCAGGTAGCGCAGAACCCACGCCAGCATTCCCAGCGACAGCGTGTACTTCACACCGAGTCGGCGGAAGAACCACGGCAACGTAACCATGAAGAGGAGTTCCGACATCTGGCCTCCGGTCATTTTGCCGGCCGCGTTCTGCACGCCGATTTCGTTCAGGAAGGGATTGGTGAAGGCGTAGTAGAACTGCAGGGGGATGCAGATCAGGAACGAGGCCAGGGCGAAGATGGAGAAGTTGCGGTCTTTGAAGAGGTGGAAGGCTTCGGCGGGGAAGATGTTGCTGAGCTTGAAGCCGCCGGCCGCGGATCGCAGCGGGGGCGTATGCGGAAGCGTAAGGCAATATAGCGCCATCAAGATTGAAGCGGCGCCCGCCAGCCGGATAGGAGTGGCGGTTGGCTCGACGCGCAAGAAACCGATGAGCAGGCCGGCGGCGATCCAACCGGCGGTGCCGAGAACTCGAATGGAACCGAAATCCTGCTTGGGGTCTTTCATCAGCAGGATGAGATACATGGGAACGAATGTGGTTTGCGTGGACGCGATCCACAACAGAACTCCGCCGATGCCGTGAAGGGCAAACAGGAGGCGCTGGGTGGCGAACCATTCGTCGGCCATCAAGCCGACCAGGAATGGCGAGAGGATGGCGCCCAACGCGGTCGTGCCGGCGGCCAGGCCGATCTCTTTTCCGGAGAAGTGGAGTTGCTGGCCCAGCCAGGTGCCCAGTGTGACGTACCACACGCCCCAGATGAAATATTCCAAGAACATCATCACCGACAGCCGGAGCCTCATCTGCAACAGCATGCGATTGCCTCCTGTGGTGATTCGCGGTCGATACGATGGGGAAAAGGCGAAGTGGCGAAGATGCTTGCGTCCGGGCAAGCTGGGGCGCAGCGGTGCTGCGCCCCTACAAGATAATTTCGATGAATCGTGGGTGAGTGTTTGCGATTCGTCATGGATGCGCGGCTTGGCGATGCGCGGGACCGTTCAGCCAAAGTTCGATGGGCCGCTTCACGCCTGGAGGTGGCTGGAAGGGCATGGCGATCTTGCGGCCTTCGCCCGCGGAGGCGTAGCCGGCGTAGAGCGCTTTCATCACGACCAGGCCGTCTTCGCCGGTGGATTGCGGAGTTTCTTTGCCGCGAACACAGCGGACGAAGTGGGTTAGCTCTTGCGGGGTGCCGTAGTTCCAGAGTTCTTCGAAGACCGGGTAGGTCCAGCCTTTTGTCGTCGGGGCTTTTTCCACCGCGTAGCCGTAGCCGTTTTCGCTGTAAGTGGTCAGCGCGTTTCCCATGTGCAGGTTGGCGTAGGTAGCGCCGGCTTCGCCGAAGACTTCGATGCGGTCGTCCATGCCGCCGCGGCGGGCCCAGCTGTCTTCGATCAGGGCGGTGGCGCCGTTTGCGAATTCGAGAATACAGAGCGAATCGTCTTCGGCTTTGGTCTTGTTCCCGTGGACATGCGTTCCCATCTGGCAGTAGACCGACGTGATGGCGGGTCTGCCCAGGAACCAGTAGCAGAAGGCGATGCCGTGGCAGCCAAGATCCATGAAGGCGCCGCCGCCGGAGCGGTTTACGTCCCAGAACCAGTCGCTGTGCGGGCCGAAGTGTTTTTCGCTTTGTTTAACCAGATAGACTTTGCCGAAGGCGCCGGCGTCCGCCATTTCTTTGGCCTTCAGGTATTTTGGCGTGAAGAAAAGTTCTTCGCCGTACATCAGTAAGACGCCGTGGCGCTTGGCGTCGGCAATCATTTCTTCGCCTTCGGCAATGGTCATGGCCAGCGGCTTTTCGCAGACGATGTGCTTGCCCGCGGCGGCGATGTCTTTGGTCATTTGCGCGTGCAGGCTGTTGGGGGCGCAGATGGTGACCATCTCGATGTCGCGCTCTTTCAACATTTTGCGATAGTCGGTGAAGACGCGGGGGATGTTGAATCGTTTGGCGAAAGCTGCGGCGTTGCCCGGCGTCGGAGAGGCGACGGCTACGATTTCCGCTTCGTGCGGCATGATTTGGAAGGAGGCCGCGTGAATGTCCGCCTGAAATTGCGAGCCGATGATGCCGACCTTTACTTTGCCTTCTGCCATGAGTTCCCCGGTGTGGTGTGAATTGAAACTAACGTCGCGAATCCGCCGTTGGACCGCCGCGCTCCAACGTTATGTGGCTGCGGGACCCTGGTCGTCGCAGCCCACAAATTCTTGCAGAATGCGATTGCCTTTGTATTCCAGTTCGTCGTGAATGCCGATTTTTGTGGTGTAGTAGCCCTCGACGGTCATTCTCTTCAGTTCATGGAAAAAGCGAACTTCCGGAACGTCGGTTATGTGGTCGTTGTCGGAGAGCACGGTCAGGACGGAGATCCTTTCTTCCGAGCTGGCAGCGACGAAAGATTTTCCGGTGTAGTGCTGGCTCATGGAATCGATGAGCGGCAGGCATTCGCGCCAGAGTGCTTTCTTGTTGTCGTCCGTGGTTTCGCGGAGCGTCTTGTCGATGTAGTCGGCGACCTTTGCGGCCTTTGCGCCACCTGAGTGGCTGTCGGCGGGGATGATGGTCTCGGACAATTCCTCGACGAGGGTGTGCTGGCTGGGGGTGAAGAAGCGACCCGCGGATTTCGTTTCCGCGGGCGTAGCGTTCGGCGCGGGTGCCGGGGTTTCGCCTTGCGGCGGGTCGGCTAGCGCCGGCGCGGAGAGCGGTAATAACGACGCACCGAGAACCGTCGCGGAAGTCTTGAGCCACTGGCGGCGATCTTGTCTCAGATCGATGGGGTCGTTTTTGGACATGGGTCTCCTTAGATATTGCCTTTGCGGAGTTCGTCGGCGAGATAGTCGCAGGAACGCCAGCACAAAGACATAATGGTCCAGGTGGGATTCTGGCAACTGGCGTTGACAAACGCGCTGCCATCCACCACGAACAAGTTCTTGACGTCGTGAGACTGCTGGAACTGATTGAGGACGGAAGTCTTCGGATCGCTGCCCATGCGCGCGGTACCGAGTTCGTGGATGGACCAGCCTTCGGTCAGGATGCGATCGCTGACATGGATGATCTCGAAGCCCGCAGCCTCGAACATTTCCTGGGCCGTTTCCCTCATGTCCTTGGCCATCTTGTGTTCGTTGTCGCCGAATTTATAGTGAAAGCGCAACGCGGGGACGCCCCATTTGTCTTTCACGACCGGATCGAGGTCTACGTAATTTTCGTAACGCGCCAGAACTTCGCCGAACGCGCCCATTCCGATGTAGGCGCCCTGGTTCTTGCGGACTTCTTCTTTAAAGTCGGCGCCGAAACCGTGCACGTCCGTGCCGCGGGGAAACATGGAACTGCCGGCGCCGCCCTCGAATCCGTAGCCGCGGATGAAGTTGGGGTTTTTCTCGGCGAGGTTGCGAAATCGAGGCAAGTAGAAGCCGCCGGGCCGGCCGTCGTCGAGCGTTGGCGGCTTGCCGACGAGATCCTTGGCCCGGCCGGTGACCCCTGGTCCCATGACGTGCTCGCAGAAATTGTGGCCGACGTGACCGCTGGAGTTGGCCAGCCCGTTGGGATAGAGCCGCGACTTGGACAGCAATAGCAGGCGCGCGGACTCCAGCGTGGAGGCTGCCACCACGACAACCTTGGCGCGGACGGTGTATTCCTTCTTGGTCTCGGAATCGATGAAGTGGACGCCGGTGGCTTTGCCGGTTTGGGGATCGACGGTGACTTCGCGGACTACGGCGTTGGTGCGCAGCGTCAGGTTGCCGGTATCGTTGGCCGGATAGATCAGGCCGGTGGGCGAGTCGAAGGCGGCGTGAATGTCGCAGCCGCCTTTGCGTTCGCAGGCTCCTCGTCCATAACAGCGGCTGCGATATTTATTGTGCTTGAGGCCGTCGGTGGTGACGCCGGCGCGATACTGGGTAACCACGCGGCCCATTTTCTGCAGGCCTTGCTTCAGCGTGAGTTCGGCGCAATTTAGTTTTGTGGGGCGCTGGAAGTTGCTATCGGGCAGCTGAGGCAGGTTCTCCTTTACGCCGGTAACGCCCAAGTAGAAGTCTACCTTGTCGTAGTACGGAGAGATATCGCCGTAGCTGATCGGCCAGTTTTCGCCAAAGCCGTCGCGATCTTTGGCTTTGAAGTCGAAGTCGGAAAGACGCAGCGAGAGGCGCCCCCAAATATTGGTTTTTCCACCGAGACAACGAGCCCGGACCCAGGCGTAGTTTGTGCCGGTGAAAGGATTCTCCCGCTCGTCGACAACGATGTTCTTCACGTAGTCGCTGTCGCCGATATAGCTGCGCAGATGTTTGGATTTCTCAAAGCCGGGACCGTAGGGCGGCCTGCGGATGGTGTACTCGTTGAAAGTGAGGGAATGCTGGTCTGGCGGGAGCGCGCCGCGATTGGCGTTGTCGTATGGCCACTCCATCGAACGAAGTTCGTTCTCGATGGGAAGTTTCTTGCCCGCTTCGAGCAGTAAGACTTTCAGGCCGTGGCTGGTGAGGACGTGTACCGCCATCCCGCCCGCGGCGCCAGATCCGACCACCACTGCGTCGTAAGTCTTCGTTAGGTCTGCTTCGGGATCGGCCATCGGGGAATCTCTCCTTGTACGGGACCTTGCACCGGCCAGAGTTCAAATGCACTCGAGGCGCGACATTACGACGCAAGCGGGCTGCTCGCGGGTACTGGCCTGAAACAAAAGGTGCGACGGCATTGAACAATGGACGGCGTCCTTTGTCCAGCACAACGTAGCGGATGTTGTGCGCAGTACTTGACCGATGATTCCTTGCTCACCGTGCGCGATCGACACTGCGCACCGAGTGTCACTCGAACGGCGTCGCAGCATAGGGCGAGATGATCCGGGCGTGCGCCAACCAAAACTGGATGCGGAACTTCTTGATGTGTCGGAGCCTGGACTCAGGGTGCAGCGCGGAGATTGCGAGCGATTTTTACGAAGCTAAGGAACCGGCGAGCCAATTCGCGAATCCGTTCCGGCTGCCTCAACTCGATGGCGGCCCTGGGGATCAGTTCGCCGCCGATCCCCAGCGCGGCGGCACCCGCGAGAATAAATCCGGAGGCGGTGCGCTGGTTTACGCCGCCGGCAGCGATTAGCGGTACCTGCGGGAAGGGTCCCTTCAGCGCTTTGATATAGGTGTCGCCGCCGACTTGGGCGCACGGGAAAATCTTGATGAAGTCCGATCCGGCTTTCCACGCCATGATTACTTCGGTGGGTGTAAGCGCGCCCGCCATCATCAAAACATTTTGCTTCCGCGCGAACTGCACGATCTCCAAGTCGAGTCCTGGACTGGTTAGGAACTTGGCGCCGGCCTTCAGGCAAAGCTGCGCCGTGTCGATATCGAGAACCGTTCCCGCCCCGACAATGACGTCGGGAAGGTTATGCACCAAGTCGGAAATCACGTCGATTGCGCCGGGTACGGTCATGGTGATTTCCACGATCGGAATGCCGGCCTTGGCAATGGTCTCCGCGGCAAAACGTGCCTCTTCCGCGGAGGACGTGCGGACACCAGGCAGGATACCCAATTCGTGAATCTTGTCGCGAACGTGTTCCTTACTCATGTTCATCGGGCTGGTTCGTTCCGCGAGGGCCATATGCGTCTCCGTGCCGGCATGCCGGGTATGCTATCGAACTAGCTGTGGGGCGCCCGCCGCCCGTGATCCGTTATTTCTGAGCAACTGGCGGGGCCATTTGCCGGCTCGTCCTAACCGGATTCTCAGATAAGTTGCCATAAGATATCTCGAACCAGGAGCAAAAAGACAGAAAACTCCGGGACCCAGGCCGCGCTTCTAAGGCAGAGTGCATGTTGTACCAAAAACTGCCATGGAAACTACTCGAACCAGCGAGAGCAGTGATACTCTGTTTTGGCCCAAAACAGGATGCCCGCGAAGCGGGTTGCCCCGTATTTGGCCGGCCTCATGAGACGGCAACCTGGCTGCACGAGCTTTTTGACGCGTCGCCCGCTCCGCAAACCTGCCTGGTTGGCGCTGCTCTTGATGTGCGGGCTTTTGGGCGTCGCCAGCCGCGGCAGAGCCGTGCCGGTGTTGGTGGCGAACTTCGCATCCTCGCAGATTTCGGCTTCGCGCTTCGTCATCGCCGATTTCGATGGGGATAGCCTGCCGGATCTGGCTACGGTTGAGATCGGTGAGATTAGCACCTCTCGGGCGCGGTACTGGATCGGATTCCAGATGAGCGCGGGGCCTCAGCAGATGGTTGGCGTGACCGCGCCAGTGGGTGGACTCGAAATCGCCATCCGCGACGTTAATGGCGACAACCGCCTTGATTTGATCGTCACCACCAAGTGGTCGAATCGCACGGTCGTGATCCTGGTGAACGACGGCCACGGAAAATTCACGGTGGCCGATCCGGCCGCCTTTTCGACTATCGTTTCGGACGTGGAACGGAACTGGGCTGCGCCGAGTTTCGAGGTCAAGAGTTCGGCAGCCGCGGTTATCGGCCGGGCCAGTGGCGATTGTGCGCTGGACGCCGCCGCCTTGGACACCCCGACGCCGCCGGAATTGGGGGCAACGGAGGTCTCTTTCCACCGCGCTCTACGGCTCACGGATTCTGCGCTGGGTCGCGCACCCCCCGTTGTCGTTTATCACGTTTAAACACGTCATTCACATACGCGTAAGCTGAGGCACTCGCAGCCGTCGATATAGTTCCATCAACTGGCCGGGTCGACCAAAATCAAGTTCTCTAGCTCCCGTGGACGGTGTTGCATCTGGAGCGTGGGGAAACTGTTGAAGCTCAGCGACGCGCAAGAAAGGACATGGAGGTTTCATGAATTGGTTATCGAAGCGTCTGTGTTTAGCGTCCCTGGTGACGGTGGTCCTGGCGCCGAGCGTTCTGGCGCAAAAGGCGCTGACCTGGCAGGAGGTTCGCGACAAATTTGAGGCCGCGAATCCTTCGCTGCGCGCCGGACAAATCGGCATTGACGAGTCCAAGGCCAGCGAGACTACGGCATATCTGCGCCCCAATCCGAATCTTGCGCTGCTGGCGGATCAGATCGATCCGTTTCCTGGCGGCCCGGACCACGGGGCTTTTGCCTTCGTGCTGCCTTCGGCCACGCTCACCTATCTGCACGAGCGGCAACACAAGCGCGAGCTTCGGCTGGACAGCGCGAAAGAAGCCACCGGGATCGCCATTTCGAGCCAAGCGGACCTGGAGCGGACGCTCTTGTTCAACTTGCGGAGCGCTTTCGTGCAGACCCTGCAAGAGAAGGCCGTACGCGATCTGGCCAAGGAAAATCTCTCCTACTACGACCATGTGCTGGGTGTGAATCGCGAGCGCTACAAGGCCGGCGACATCGCGCAGGTGGACCTGGACCGCCTGGAGCTCCAACGGGTTCAGTACGAATCCGACTTGCAGACCGCGGAGGTCGGTTTGCGAACGGCGAAAATTCAGATGCTCGCGCTGTTGAACGACCGCACACCTGTCGAGCAATTCGATGTGACCGGCCCGTTCGATTTTTCGCAGCAACTGGCGCCGCTGGACGAGGTGCGGCAGGCCGCGCTGGACACCCGCCCTGATTTGAGAGCGGCACTGCAATCGGTGGACAAAGCCAAGACCGATCACCGGCTCGCGGTCGCCATGGGATCCACGGACCCGACCTTCGGCGTTGATGTAGGCCGCAATCCTCCCATCGATCAGTACATTGGAGTCAGCGTCAGCATTCCGCTGCGCATTTTCGATCGCAACCAAGGCGAAAAGTTGCGCACGCAATTAGACATCGATCGTAACGAGAAGCTGATGGAAGTGACGAGGGCGCAGGTATTCAGCGATGTCGATTCGGCATACGCCACCCTCGAGAGCACGGTGGCGCTGCTGCAGCCGTACAAGGACCGTTATCTGCAGCAGGCATCGCGAGTGCGGGACACGATTTCCTTTTCGTACGAGCATGGGGCCGCTTCGCTGCTCGATTTCCTGGGCGCGCAAGCCGATTACCGCGGCGTGCAGGTCAACTACTTAAATTTGATCGGCGCGTACTTGGATGCGGCCGGTCAATTGAATCTTGCGGTGGGACGAGAGGTCATTCAATGAGACGCCTTAGCGTTGAAACAGCGGCTATGGCTTGCGTTCTTGCTTCGCTGCTATCCGGTTGCGGCGAGACGAAAGGCGATCCGAAGGCCGAA
>JBEKWY010000209.1:0-7642 GCA_049512575.1 Candidatus Acidiferrum sp. | reverse complement strand
TACGGCGCAAACGTTTCGTACGAACCGATGTGCCTTTCGTTCGCGGTCAATTCTTCCGCGATCGAGTCCAGCGCTTTATATTCGCTGCCCTGCGCTTGCAGAAATTCTTCGTACGATTTGCGCGAGAGCCAATAGTCGGCAGTGAGGTACACCCGTGGTTTCCCCGTGTCGCGGAATAAGTGGCTTCCCGCATGGTGAGGATCGCGACGGAACAGGGAATCCCAGTCACCGCCTGGCCCATAGACTCTTTCAAACCGGGTCTCGCAGCCGGGCTTGACTTCGAACTCCCAGAGGACTAAAAACATAGATGTCCCATCTCCTGCTCGAACGTCGGTATTCCTTTAACGTAACCTCTGGGGAAGATAGCGCAGGGCGGTCGAGTGTAGCAATCCGGTCGAGTGTATTAATCCGATTGGGTACAAGCCACGGTGGAGTGCGGATCATCCTGTAGCGCCATCGCGATGCGGATCACCTGTAGCGCAGGGCGGAGTCTGCGGAGCCTCTGTTTACCTTGAGTTTCGAAGGGCGGCTTTTCTGCCTTGAGTAGTTTTGCGCGGCTTTTCCCGCGCCGCGAGTGCGTGCAGCAAAAGCAAAGAAACGATTTTCAGTTGGCAGTCCGTCGGGACTGACGGACGGAGGCGTTTGTGGACCGAAAGTACAGTCATCGCGGCTATCGCGACGCGGAGCAACAGGAAAAAAAAGACAAGTCTCGCGGCGGTCACGGCCATGATCGCAAGCCTCCGCAAGGCGGGCCTCGCGCCGATCAGTTCGGCCCGCGCACCCCGCGCATGGTCGGCACCGTAACTCGGGTCCGCTGTGCCAACTGCGGCGCGGTTCTCACCTCCGGCTTCGATTCCAACGGAAAATGTCCCAAATGCCAGATGGAATTGCACTGCTGCAAGCAATGCCGTTTCTTCGACTCCGGCGCGCAATTCGAGTGCACGCAGCCTATCCCCGAGCGCATCACGCCCAAAGACGCGAAAAATAGTTGCACCTTCTACGAATTTCGCACCACGGTCGAGAAGGACACCGCCCCCACTTCCTACGCCCAGAAGATGCCCGCAGCCGCAGCCACCGCGCCTCCCCGTCACAACGACGCTCGCCAAGCCTTCGAGGACCTCTTCAAGAAGTAAGGAGCACAGGCACTCCTTGCCTGCCCTGAGCTTCGAAGCGCCTGTGCGGACCTAAGACCTGGCAACCTAATCACCCGCCAGAATCTCGTCGCTACCATTTCGTCGCAACGCGTCCCTACCATTTCGTCGTCGCGAAGCTCTTCTGTTTCTTGCGGTTTTCTTATCTTCTCTTTTCCTTCTTTTTTTCCTCGCTTTCTTCCTCTCCGTTCTATTGCCAAACTCACTAACTACCGCTAGAGTGAATGTCGCGTCGTCTCTGCCGTAGCCCTCCTGGAAGGACCGATCGCAAATGCCCGCTCGACAAGACCGCTGGCTCACCGCCCAACAAACCGCCCTCGAACTCAACACCACCAGCGCCGAAGTCTGCCGCCTCCTCAGCCTTGGCCGGCTCTCTGGCGAAAAACAAAAACAGCCTGGTCGCCCAGGTAACGGCCAATGGCTGATCAATCCCAAATCCATCGCCGAAGAAAAACGCCGCAGCACCACGCGCACTCGCGGACCAAAGCCAAGCCCGCCCTAGCGCCGTTCCTGACCTCTCCCCAACTCCCAATCGTTCTCGGCTCTTGTAGGGGCGCAGCATCGCTGCGCCCCAGCTTGCCCGGACGAAATCGCGAAGCCACCGCGAAGCGGGTACCCAATCGCGGTCGCCTCGCCCGAAAAAAAATCGGGCCAGCTCCCGACAGGGAACTGGCCCAATCCGTCACGCCTGAGCTTCCGACTTTTACTTGTCGTCAGCGTCCTTGACTAGCCCGGTCGCGGCGATGAATGCAGAGGGAGCCGCCAGCACCGTCCCGTTCACGCCAGCTACTCGCACTAGCACGATCGCGCCGAGGCACGGCGACGGCAGGGTCAGCTTCGCATGAATTTCCGCATCGCCGTTCGTGGTTAGAGTCACCGCTCCGCTGCTCGCCGCCACCGCATCCCCGCACACCACGCTGGCCGCCACTTGAGTCACCGGCCCCGCAGTATTGTTGTCGCTCGGCAGCACCAGTCCTCGCACGTCCACATTCAGCCGCCCGTCATCGGTCAGCACTGCCGCTCCACGCCTCACCACCCACGGTGCTCCGCCGCTGCCCACTCCCGCGATCGTCACACCTGGATTCGACCCTACGATCGGCGAGAAAAATACCAGCTCATCGGCCATCGTGCTTACCGCAAACATCCCTGCCAAGACGCAAGCCATCACCACCGTCGCAATTGTTTTCTGCATGTTCGAGGGACCCCTCATTCTTGGAGAATCGCGCAAGGTCGAACCAGGACCTCGTCGCCACCGGCTAAGCCGGTCAACAAAAGCCCCACCACCCCAAAGTCCATGGCAGGCTTCCGTATCGCCCCGCAGAATAGAACCCGCAGTAAACGGGGTTGTCCCCTCGGAGTAAAAAGAATGTCCTCGCTTTAGATCAGAATAGTCATCCCCTCACGCGTGGCAAATTCCAATGCTGCCAAACGCTGATCACGCGGAGTAAGAAGCAAACGGTGCCGCCCAAAGCCGCCGCCCACTCTCGTGGCATCCGAGCTTTGCACCCGGCAATCATCACTGCCGACCCCGCCAGCGCCGCGGTCGCATATACATCAGCCCGTAGCACGCTGGGAACCTGTGCCAGCAAGACGTCGCGCACCGTCCCTCCGCCGACTCCTGTAATCGTCCCCAACAAAATCGCGACGAACGGATGCATCTCAAAAACCATAGCCTTCTGTGTCCCGGCAATCGCAAACAACGACAACCCCGCCGCGTCCAGCATCAGAATCACATTGCCCGGAATGCTCTGCACGAACTGGTGCAAGAAAAACACGACAGCGCCACCCGCGAACGCTACCGCTGCATAACGCCAGTCGCGCAGCGCAGCCGGCGGCGCATCGCCGATCAACACATCACGAATAATTCCGCCGCCCAGCGCCGTGGCAAACGCCAGCACCATCAGCCCCAGCAAATCCAGGTTCCCCCGCATCGCCGCCGTAGCGCCTTCCACCGCAAACACGAACGTCCCGGCAATGTCCAGCGCGAACAGAAGTTTGTTGGCTTCATTTTTCATGGACGAACTCTACGCACTACAAGCCCCCAGACCGAAGCCGATGGATCTCCCACAGGTTTCAATTCCCAGGTCGCGGAGGCCGCGCCGCCGTCTCCTGACTGAACAAACAAACCCACTTGCCACCCCGCTCCGCCCACACCGACGAAACGTAAACGTGAGCCGCAAACTCGTGCCCGTGCGAAACGCCCTTTTCCGTGATCGTGTAGCTGATCAAACCAGCCTTCTCCGAAATCGCCACAAATTTGATGTCGTCCATCGCGTATTCCGTGAGTTGAAATCCCGCGACGTTGCTCATCACCTGCGCCTTGCTCGCGGGACCTGCCGCATCCACAAATACCGCATCCTCGGCGGTCAGATTGCCAAATACCTCCAGCTTCCCGGTCTTGAGCGCTTCCAACCCCTCACGTTCTTTGGCGACGACCTGCTGCTCCATCGCGCCCGCGTCAGGCTCGCGAGACGAAACTTCGCCGCGCGACAAGCTTGCTCCTCGCGACGCGACGCTTTCCGCAGCGCCCGCAAAACTCTTCGGTCGTGCCAGCAAAAAAGCCCCGCACACAACCATCGCCATCACCATCATTGCTGCCTTCATATTTCCTCCAGGATGCGCGAGCCGGCAAGGATGCCGGCGCCAAGGCTCGCCTTAAGGCACTCTAGCGGGAAAGAATCCCGGCAGTATTGGAAAAATGCGACATGCCGTCCGCGCGTACAAAGCGCCGCGACAAATCCATTTCTCGCTCCAGCAGGGAAGTCGGTGTTTTCCCCGAAAACTCGCGATAATCGCGGATCAAATGAGCCTGGTCGTAATACCCGCAATCCACCGCTGCATTCACCCAGTCTGAACCTAGGTGATCCATCGCCGCGAAAACACGCTGAAATCTCTGCATGCGGCAAAATAATTTCGGCGAAATCCCGACCGCATCCCGAAACCGGCGCTGCAACTGGCGCGAACTCCAACTCAAGCGATCGGCCAAGCCGCGAATCCGAACCAACCCACCTGATCGCTCCATCTCCAGCACGGCATGCGCGACCGGATCATCGCCGGCAAAACTGCGCTCCGCGAACGCTCGCAAAACGCCGTCCAGCGCCGCCAACCCCGCTCGAAGGGAATAGGTCTCGCGCAACCGCTCCAGCGCAACCAGTAGAGGCCGCGCGCCCAAGGAAGCCAAATCGGCCAGGCTCACGGCCGAATCCGTCAATTCGCACATCGGCATGCGCAAGAGCTGAGCGGCGCCATGCGGGTGAAACGAAATCCCCAACATTGCCGCAGGCCCGCAAGGCCGCAGCAAGAGCGGCCCGGTAATCTGGCCCACAAAAAAGCATCCAGGCTGCCGCGTCCAGACTCCATCCGCATAACTCTCAAACGGCCGACCCCAATTTAAAATCAGCGCGGGCCGTCCGTCCGGCAGAATCCGCTGCACGCCCCCGGCACTCGCGGCGTCCTCCAGCATCCAATAGCACTGCACATACCTGCGGACTGCACCGCCAGGCCTGAGCTGTAAATAATTCATGGCAAGCGTCAGAGCATAAATGATTTCGCAACGATGGCACAGCCATTCTTTGTTGACCGTGATTTTCGAAGGGCCGTGTCTTCGTCCTTCCCTCGCGCCCCTGGCCATCACCTGTCAATCACATCTTTGACCCGGCAAAAGCGTATAGTGGTTCCAGAGGTTCAGACACGACCATGAACATAACCAACAAAGACATAGGCGGAGTCTCTGTCGTTGCTTTGGACGGCCGCATCGTTCTGGGCGAGGAAAGCAATTCACTGCGCGAAAGAGTGAAAGCGCTCATAGCCGAAGGCAAGAAAAAGATTGTCCTGAACATGGCCGACGTGAAATACATCGACAGTGCAGGCTTGGGCATTCTAGTAGCAGCGCACGTCAGCGCGAACAAGCAGGGCGCCGCCTTGCACTTGTCCAATTTGGGCAACAAGTTCCACGACGTGCTGCAACTGACCAGGCTGCTGACCGTTTTCAGCGTCTACGACTCCGAAGCCGACGCCATCCGCAGCTTCGGACCGAACACACAGACCGCGACAGTTTGAGCGGTAAGCGAAAAAGGTTCTGAGCGACTGGCGAATCAAGATACTTTTCTGCCGCCGCTTGCTACCCTCAACTCGTAGCACTTGAGCGCCGCCAGTCGGGAACTTGAGAGTGCTGGATTGGAAAGAAGACACATTGAAGTCATTCCTTGCGTGGCTGCTTCGCCCTTTGTTCCGATACAAAGTCAAAAAGCTTGAGGGATTCACGGGACCCGAATCCTACACAGACCAAATGAAACGGCACAGGCTCATCGCCAGTCTCAGGGCGTCTTTGATGTTCTGAAATTGGTCGGCCGTCCATGGCGCCGGCTTTGCGCTGGGCGTCTCTAACCTCGTTTGCGTGTCAGCGCCTGCGGATTTTGTCCCCCGCATCCGCACTTTGAGTTTTCGTGATTTAGGCGGCCTTTTTCGCGCTGTCTTTCAGCAGGCCGAGCCGCACTAGGCTTTCGGCAGTGGCGACGATGGCCTCGTCGTTCGAACGCGGTGCCCATCCCAGCAAGCGCTGGGCTTTTTCGCTGGTGGCGTTTTTGATTTTGCCGAGTTCCGGCAGGATCAGCTTCACCGCCGGATCACGCAGCGCAGCAAGGCGCACCATCCAATTAGGCAATTGCCATGTCGGCACTTTTTTGGCCGCTGCGCCCATGCGGGCGCGCAACACTTTGCCGATTTCGAATATCGACAGGAAATCTCCGGCGACGGCCAGGAAGCGTTCGCCCTTCGCTGCGGGATGGGTCATGGCCCGGAGGTGCAAGTCCGCGACGTCGCGCACATCAACAACTCCAAAATAGAGCCGCGGGCAGCCAGGCAAGGCGCCGTCCATCATGCGCTGCACGACCAGGATCGAGGCCGAATAGTCGGGTCCAAGAACCGGGCCAAACACGCCCACCGGATTGATCACAGAAAGCTCGATGCCGCCGCCTTCTTTGGCGATGAAGTCCCAAGCGGCGCGTTCGGCCAAAGTCTTCGATTTGGGATAGGGTTTCACGTCCTCGCCGCTGAGGTCCGTCCAGTCGGTCTCGGTAAACGGAGTTTTCCGCGTTGGATGCCCGTAGCCGATGGCCGCGAACGAACCCGTCAGCACCACGCGCTTGACGCCGGCGTCGCGCGAAGCCCGCAGCACGCGAAGCGTCCCTTCGCGCGCAGGCACGATCAAGTCGTCCTCGTGCTTGGGGACGTTGGGGGGAAGTGGCGACGCCACGTGCAGCACAAACTCGCAGCCGGCGACGGCTTCCGGCCACCCCGCATCCTTTTCCAAATCGGCGGCGACGAACGACAGGCGCTCCCGCGGCTCAGCCCCACCTTCCTTCAGCAAGGCGCGCACATCGTTCTCGCGCTTCAAATTCCGCACCGTGGTGCGCACTTGATGCCCTGCCGCCAGAAGCTGCAGGATGCAGTGGCTGGCGATAAAGCCCGACCCACCGGTAACCAGAATTCTGCTCATGGCCGCCTCATCGAGGCTCCTTTCGCTTGTTCCAGACAAGATAGATAGATGGAGCGTTGGTTCGGTTACATGCGGGGCAAAAGCAAAATTCTGGGTTATTCTTCGCTAACTTAGTGCGCCGGGCTGAATGCTCTGAAACTCCCTCTCAATAAAAGCCCATTTACTCCTCGCGCAGCAAGATCGTAGGGTCGACCGACAGTGCGCGTTGCGCCGGAATCCAGGTGGCCAGCAGCCCCAGCAACATCATAGCCAGCACAACGCCGGTCAACACCAGCGGATCGCGCGGAGTGGCTTGGTAGACGATGGAAGCGAGCACGCGGCTGGCCAGGATTCCCAGCAGCAACCCTGCCGCGGATCCAATGGCGAGCAATTTGAAAGCTCGTCCCAACGCTGCCTGTAACACTTCCCTCGATTGCGCACCGAGGGCCATACGAATTCCCAATTCTTTCTTCCGCTTGCTCACTGAATACGCTGCCATTCCAAAGATGCCGGTGATCGATAGCATCGCGCCTAATGCGCCCAGCACTCCCAAGGTCAGCGTTGCCATACGCGAAGGAAACAGGGCGCTCTCCAACTCTTGGTTCCAGGTGCGGATGGTAAAGGGCAGCGCTGCATCCAGGTCCTGCACTGTAGTCTTGATCGCTGCCGCGAGTTGCTGCGGGTCGCCATTCGAGCGCACCACCAGGCACGCTTGACTGGAAGGCGATTGCAGGATGGAGAGAAACATCGCCGGCTGCGGATCTTCGGCAAGGCTCTCATATTTCCCGTCTTCCACGATGCCCACCACTTGTATGCGGGAGCCATCATGCCTCTTGTAATATCCGCCCATCGCGTTGGTTGCGGAGCCAAAGATTTTGCTGGCGAACTCCCGATTCACCACGGCTACGCGTGGCGCGTCTTTGTCGTCATGCCATGACAGCGTTCTGCCCGCCAGCAAGGTGGTTCCGGCCGCATCGAAGTATTCGGGCGATATGTTGTACACCACGACTTCCGC
>JBEKWY010000208.1:0-7780 GCA_049512575.1 Candidatus Acidiferrum sp. | reverse complement strand
TTTCTCCGCCGGTTGAAATGGCAGCTCGATCGCAAACGACGCTCCGTGCGGCTCCACGTTCCGCACTCGGATCGTCCCTCCATGCTCGGTGATAATCCCGTAACAAATGCTCAGCCCCAGCCCGGTTCCCTTCCCGACTGGCTTCGTCGTATAAAATGGATCGAACACACGCGAAGGCTCTCGCACCCCCGGCCCGCTGTCCGTAAATTCCACCGTTAGACGATCGCCGCGAATTCCGGTGCGCACCCAAATATCGCCGTCGCTTGTCCCCTCCAGCACGGCATCGACGGCATTGTTCACCATATTCAAGAACACCTGCTGCAACTGGTGCGGATCGGCGGCGGTGACCGGCAAGTCCGGCGCGAGTTCCAGGTGCACGCGAATATTTTTCATCCGCAAGTCATAGTCGCGCAGCGCCAGCGTGTCCTCCAGAATTTGGTTCACCTGCACGGCCACGCGTTCCGGCTTGTGCTGCCGCGCAAAACTCAGCAAATTTTGCACGATCCGATGCGTTCGCTGCGCTTGCTTGTACAACTTGTCGGTGTACTCGATGCCTTGCGGGCCGACGTCCGCGCTCGCGGTCAGCAGTTGGCTGTAACCCAGAATCGCCGTGAGCGGATTATTCAGCTCGTGCGCCACGCCTGAAATCAGCTGCCCAACCGCCGCCATCTTTTCGCTGTGCAGCAACTGCTCCTGCGTGCGGCGCAAATTCTCGTAGGCCTGGCGGGTTTCCTCGTAAAGCACGGTCCGGTCGATCGCATTCGAAATCTGGCTGCCCACCGCGATCAACAGATTTATGTCGGCCGGCGAAAATTCCCGCGGCGCCCGGGTGCCCACGGATAGCACTCCGCCCACGCGGTCTTTCGACCACAAAATCACCAGGAATGACGACGCAATCCCTTCCTTCTGTTGCACCGTCCGGAATATCGGCGGGAGCGGCAATCCCTGCGCCGACAAAAACGTCGCATGCACCGCCTTGATGTGCTGCAAAAGCTCCGGCTGCACGCTCACCTTCGGAAAAGTTCTCGCGTACTCGGACTTGTACCCAACGGCCGAAATCCGCCGGAGCGTCAGTCCCTGCTCGTCAAACAAATAAAGAGAAGACGCATCCAGACTAAACAGTTCCACCATCTGCCGCAGCGTCCGGTATAGCGAATCGTTCAAATCCATCGATTCGGTAAGCGTCTGCGCGATCGAATTCAACACCATCAGCTCACGATTGCGCCGCCGGATCTCCTGTTCCGCGCGCTTGCGATCGGTGATATCCAGCAAAAATCCCTGAAAAGCAGTCACACTCCCGCCGGCGTCGCGCACCGCGATGGACGATTCCATCATCGTCCGCACTTCCCCATCCCGCCGCCGGATCTCGAATTCGAAATCCGCCACCGTGCCATGCTCGTGCAAAAGCTTTTTCAGCCGCTCGCGATCCGAGCTGTTGACGTACATCATCGGGATATCGACGCTTTGCAATTCCTCGCGGTGTTCGTAGCCCAACATACGCATCAACGCATCGTTGAAATCCAGGAATCGCCCAGCAGGCGTCGAGATAAAAACCCCTTCCTGGACGTTGGAGACCAGCGTGCGATATTTCTCTTCCGCCCGCTTTCGATCCGTGATGTCCTTCAAGACATGCACCGTTCCGAGCTGTCGGCCCTGCGGATCGGTAAATGTGGAATTCGACGCCAGAAAATATCCGGGCAGCCACGGATCGGTGTCGTCACCTTCCCCGGCAACTCCCTCGCAGTACGGGCAATTCTCGTAGCCCGCGGTCTTTCGCGTCAGCAGATCGGCTACCGCGCGCCCGACAAGCGCGCTGCTCTCGCGTCCCAAAAGGTGGCTCAGCCGCTGGTTGCTTCGCAGAATCCGGAACTCGCGGTCGTGCACAAGGATGGGATCTCCGATCGAATCGAACGTGTATGCCCACTGCTGCTGCACGGTGGCCACTTGTTCAAAAAGACGCACGTTTTGCAGCGTCAACCCCAGCAAGTTCGTGACGTTGCCGAGGTACGAAATCTCATCGGCTTGAAACTTCAGATGCTGCGTGGAGCCCACCGCAATTATCCCCAGCGGCCCTTCTTTTCCCGGAAGAGCCAGCGCCACAATCTCGCTCATTCCGCTCTCCACCATTCGCTGGCGGGCGGTCACGTCCAATTCGCCCTCTACGCTGAGAAATACGCACTGTTTCTCAATCACCCGTTGCATCCACGGTTCCGACGCCGGGACCGTCCCGTGCCGCTCCAGAAAAGCCTGGTCGTATCCCACCGACGCCCGCATAATCAACCGCACGTCGCTCCCTTGCCCCTCGGCCAGCCGCACCAGTCCGTGCGTCGCGCCCAGGCTCTCCACCAGCTGTCCCAGCACCTGCTCGAGCACTTCGTCCACGGACAGCGTCTGGGTGCTCGCGGCGATCAGCAGCGTCAACCTGCGCATCTTGTCGTTCAATTCCTCGCTGCGCGCTCGCGCCCGCTCCAGCACCAACACGACCATCGCGATTCCAATCGCCACCAACGAAAAGTAATCAAATGCAACGCGAAGCAAAAACAGCGGATGATGAGGCCACTGCCAACGGTCCATCCCGTTCAACGCGCTGATAAAAAATACTCCTGCCAGCAACCGCACGCCGTGCCCTTTGTGAGACGCAGTCGCTCGCCAGAGCAACCAGCCAGCCCACAAACAAACGATCGATTCGAGCGCCGCAGTCTCCCAACGCACCGGTCCAAATTCCGGCACCGGGCCGCGCTCGAACCACCAGATCGTCGCCACGACAGCGGCCATTAGCGGAAAAACCGGCCACTTGCGCTTTTGCACTCCCGCCGTGTACTGCATGACTGCAAGCAGAAAGACCACCAGCGCGGCCACATGGGTGGCCAGGGCCGCCAGCCGCAGCTGTGGCATCGCTCGAAGCACCAAACCCAGGTCAAATAGAGAGGAAATCGTCAGGCAGGCCCAGCCGGTCAACCACAAACGGAAATAGCTCGCTGGGTGATCGCGTCGCAACAGAAAAAACAGCACCAGCAGCACGATGAATGCCGTGGTCTCGAAGAAAGCGATGGCAAGCAGTCCCTGGTTCCCCAACACGTGGTCTTGCCTCCCGACCGGAGTCGGCACCGCCGCACGAATTCCCGTGCGAGCCGTGTCTTGAAGCGCCTGGAGTTTCGGTGACTATCTTTACCATGACGCTAACACGCTATTTTCTGACTGGGCAAGCACCCCACATTCCCCCTGTGCCGTCCCGTATAATGACTACTGGGAGCCAACCATAGTGGACCTCGAAAACATTCTGGTCGTGGACGACGAAGAAGCCATCCGCGAAGTCGTTTCAACGATGCTGGAATCCAAGGGCTATCAATGCACCGCGGTTAGCAACGGCCGCGCCGCCCAGGATCAGGTCAAGCGGGTGACCCCGGACCTCGTCCTCAGCGACATGATCATGCCCGAAATGGACGGCATCAAACTCCTCGACTGGCTCCGCCAATACGACCCCGAAGTCCCCGTGATCATGGTCACCGCCATTCACGACATCTCTACGGCTCTGGAAGCTATTCGTCGCGGCGCCTATGACTACATCCTGAAGCCCTTCGAGAAGGATCAACTGTTCCTGGGCGTTGGGCGAGCCCTGCAGCACCGCCGCCTGGTGCTCGAAAACCGTACTTACCAGCGCAACCTCGAGCAACTCGTCGAAGAACGCACCGCCCAGCTCACCGCCAAGCACGCCGAGCTCGAGCAATCCTACGACGACACTCTCGAAGCCCTCGGCAGCGCCCTCGACCTCAAGGACGCTGAAACCGAAGGCCACTGCCAGCGCGTCACCGCCTTCTGCATCTCCATCGCCAAGACCATGCCGGTCCCCAATCCCTATCTCCCGGTCCTGGCCCGCGCCGCTTTCCTTCACGACATCGGCAAAATGGCCATCCCCGACGGCATCCTCCGCAAGCCCGGCCCGCTCACCGACGACGAAAAGCAGATCATGCGCAAGCACTGCGAGATCGGCTACAACATGCTGATTCGCATCCCTTTTCTGCGCGACGCCGCCGAAATCGTTCTCGCTCACCAGGAATTCTTCGACGGCTCCGGCTACCCCCGCGGCCTGAAGGGCGAGCAAATTCCTCTAGGCGCCCGTATTTTCACCATCGCCGACTCGCTAGACGCCATGATCAGCGACCGCCCCTATCGCAAAGCCCTCCCGCTCTCCCACGCCCGTCAGGAAATTCGCCGCTGCTCCGGCACGCAATTCGATCCGCAGGTAGTCGAGGTCTTCCTGTCCATCCCGGAAGAACACTGGCTCGAACTCCGCGAAAACCTGGGCTCCCCCTTCCGCCTGGCCCACCTTCGCAACCTCTAATTCGCAATGCCGCATTTCCAGGGGCGAACCTTTCGCTCCGAGCCGGGAAGGGCGACTTTTTCGTCCTCTCTCTCGCAAATCAGATATCGATGAACAAGCCCAGCCAGTCGCAGCTCACCGCCTGCGCCAACACCTCGGCACACGCACTCCGACCAGCGCGAACCTTCGCCGACCACAAGAATGAATTAGGAGATTTTCTGCAACCAAGGAAGCCGCCCCGCGGCGAGCCCCGCAATATTTTGCGAGACTCACCGCGGCAATCGGCCGCGCGTTAGAACTGGAACCGCAGGGACATTTGCAGTACGCGGAATGTATTCTGGCCCGCCAGGTTCGTAATTACGCCAAACGTTCCTGAATTGATGTTTGTGTTCGGCAGCGCGAAGTTTGGATGGTTAAACGCATTGAACGCATCCGCCCGGAACTTCAGTGAGTACCTCTCACGGAACAGCGGGAAGTTCTTCGCAACACCCAGGTCGACGTTCGAGAAATGCGGCCCCCGCAGCGTGTCCCGGTTGCCCACTTCGAGCCCGCTCACTGGTGAAAACGCCGAGAGTGCGAGGGCTGGATTGGCGAACAATTGGATTTCGTTGTTGTTGGCCGTGTCCGTGTGTATGTGCGTTGCAACATCCTGTGCTGTCCCCGTGAACAGCGCACCGTCGTCCGCTGCCAGGCTCGTGGTGCTGACGCCCGACTGTACCGGAAGCGCCAACCCCGTCCGCCAGGTGACGATCCCCGACGTCTGCCAGCCGCCCACGACTTCATCTAACCAACGAGGCGCGCCGTTCAGCAGCCACTGTCCATGTCCGACAGGCAGATCGTAGACGAAGTTCGAGCTCACCTGGTGCGTGACGTCAAATTCCGAATCGCCTCGGCAGACATTCAAATTCGTTGCGTCACACATCACCGTGGTAGCACCGCCGACGAAATTCCCGTTGTTGTTGGCGACGATCGAACTGTTGTCGATCGAGTGCGAGAACGTGTAGTTGAAGTCGAACTGCAAGTTCCGCGACAACCGCTTTCTGAGCGTTACCAGCATGCCGTTGTAGGAAGACCATCCCTTGTTCGACCCCAGCGCATTAACCGCGAACTGCGATGGATAACCGACGTTCGGTGACAACAGACCCTCGGATTGCAATCCATAGATCGCTCCGCCAAGGTTTCCTTGTTGTAGCGACACTGTGTTGTTCGCATAGAAAAATTGCGTGCAGCTGGATCCAAAGGCTGCCATGCAATTTGTGCCATCGGCCGCCAACGCCTGGTTGATCTGATTCTCAAAGAACGGTTGTGGCGCGACCGCCGCAGGGCTTACACCCGCACGCGCTTGCTGCTCCAGAATCGTCCCTGCCGTTACCAGGCTCTGTTTCGACGTGGGGTCCACGAAGTTCACGGCCTGCGCCGCGTCCGCGAGGGTGAATAACCGCCGGCCGAAGCGCCCGTAGTAGTCCACTTCCAATTGGAAGCCGCCGTGCAGTTCCCGTTGAACACCCGCCGAGAATACGTTGGAATAAGGAGTTTTCAGCTGCGGATCGATTCCGAAGTTGAAAATCGCCGTCGGCGTCAGCGGATTCTGAAATGCCGGCGCCGCAAAGTTGAACGGCAGCGTATTCGGTCCGGTGAATCGCGGCTCGGTCATTATGTTGCCTGCCGCTCCGCCTCCGTTTCCAAATAGTTGCGCCACCGTGTTCCCGAACAGGTAGCTTGCTTGGTCTTCGATGAAGTTGACCGCATTGATCACCGTCTGGTCGTAAATCTGCGAGGCGCCCAGCCGCAGTACCGTCTTATGATCGCCAAACACGTCTCCCAGCAATCCGCTGCGGAAACTCGGATTCCATGCCAGGGCCAGCCGTGGCGAGAAATCGGTCGGCTCGGAACCGTACAATCCGGGACCATTATTCGCCTTCCCCGCCAGTTGGTAGGTCAGTTGCGGCGTGGCATCGGGCCCTGAAATTCCCGCCAGGCCATTGGCCGTGCGCACCGCGAGAAGCTGGCTGAGATTGGTATTCGCGAACGTCGCTTCCAGGCCGTTGCTTTCATACGGCACGGAATCATATTGATAGCGCACGCCGAGCGTCAGCGTGAGGTCGCTTCGCACCTTCCAGTTGTCTTGCGCGTAGCCGGCGTATTGGTAGTAGCGGTAATCCCGCCGTTCCACGGCTCCCAAGGGCTGCGAGTCTCCGCCCTTCCCGTAAATGAACGACGTTTGGTCCTCATTTATGACTCCCAGCACCCCTGCAAAAATACCGTCCCAATTCGCGGCGGCGATGCCGTTCGGATCGACCGTCGGATCCGACAGGATGTTCGTCGGCCGCAGCGCCGGGGTCAGACTGGGGACGTTGCCTCCCAGCCCCTCACTGTAAAAATTGAACGAATTGCCCAACTCGCTCCGTACCCGGATCGGCTTCCACTCGGCGCCAAATTGGAATGTATGCCTCGATCGGATCAGCGTCACATCGTCGCGGAATGTCGGAATCGGATCGACGCGCGCGGTGGTGGTCTGCCGCGCGTAGGGAACCGCGAGGCCCCCGCTGAACCAGTTCAGCGGAAAATTGTTGCCATTCCCGTTGAAGAGCACGGGAAAATCTAGGTTCTCGCGAGTTTCGCCGTACGTGAATTGATTGATCAAGCGTCCGCTTGGAGTCCATGTTTCGCCCAAAACCCACGCGCGGTTTCTCGCAATGACCGGGCACGTTTCGGGGTCACCGGGAAACTGTTGCGACGTGCAGCCGTTGCTGAAATTCTCCGCATTCTCATTATTGAAGTTAAATCGCACGAACATCTTGTGCTTGCTGTTGATGTTGTAATCCACTCGCGTGGTGTAGACATCCTCGGTCAAGTTATCAGGTGCGTTGAACCGCAGTCCTCCGGTGTTCAGCCCGTCTCCGGCGGCAAGGTCGTTCGCCGCGGGATACCTGGTATTGAATAGGCTCAACAGCGCCGGATTGAATCCGGGAGTGGTGAACCCGGGGGTACCCGCGCACGGATTGCCGGCCGCCGAGCAGGGGTCGAGGGCTGCAACCTGCGCTGGAGTCAGGATCGTGACGCAGTCGGTGCTCACATCCTGCGCGCCCAATCGGCTGGTCGGGCTGCACGGCTGCCCGGTTATGCTGCTGTTTGAATTAATGTAAGCAATTTCGCCCAACTTGACGTGATTCAGGGGCACGATCTGCTCTTGACTCTGCGATTCCGCATCCCGCCGGCCTTCGTAATCAAAGAAAAAGAAAAGCTTGTCCTTCTTGACGGGGCCGCCCAGATTCGCACCGAACTGGTTTCGCACCAGGGCTGTTCGCGGAACTCCATCCGCATTGTTAAAGAAACTGTTCGCTTCCGTCGCGGCGGTGCGGTTATATTCGCTTGCCGAACCGTGCCACGTGTTCGTCCCGCTCTTCGTGGTGATGATCGTCTGCGCCCCGCTGCCTCGGCCGTACTGTGCCACCGGAT
>JBEKWY010000207.1:0-8198 GCA_049512575.1 Candidatus Acidiferrum sp. | reverse complement strand
CATGCCGGCTTCACGGTGAAATCGAGCTTTGATGTGAAGCCTGGCACGTACCTGGTGCGCATGGTCGTGCGCGACGCCGAAGGATCGCAAATGGCGGCGCGCAATGGCGCCGTCGTGATTCCGTACTAGTTTTGGCTTTTGCTTTTGGGGGAGCACACATGAATACCTTTGCGAACAGGTGGCAACGCCGGTTTGTTGGCACGGTCGCGGCCGCGATCGTTCTCATCGCGCCCGCGGAACTTCGGGCGCAACAAACGCCCGCCCCGGAGCAAGCCCCTGCCGCGTCCGCGCCGGCGGCTCCGGCTGATCAGCAAGGCCCGGTCATCCGGAAAGAGTCAAAACTCGTTCTGGTCGACGCCGTCGTCACGGATAAAAAAGGCGGCTACGTTCACAACCTGACCCAGAAGGATTTCAAAGTCTTCGAAGACAATAAAGAGCAGCAGGTAGCCAGCTTTTCCGTCGGCTCTGGCGCCGCCATACAAGCCAACAACGGACAAAAGCACTACCTGGTTTTGTTTTTCGACAATTCCTCGATGGCTGCCCCGGATCAGATCCAGGCGCGCGGTGCCGCCGCGAAATTCGTGGACGCCAACGCCGGGCCAGACCGCGTCATGGCAGTAGCCGAGTTTGGCGGCGTGCTGCGCATTGCGCAGAATTTCACGGCGAATCCAGATGTGCTGCGCGCTGCCATCAGCGGCGTGAAAACCGCCTTCGTGGCGTCGAATGTCTCGCCCGACCCATCCGGTTTGGGTGGAAATTCTCTGCCCGGATTTTCAGCCAGCAACGCGGAAGCGGAATATGGCGCGCGGAGTATGCTGCTCGCGGTTCGCAGCCTGGCGAAGAATCTGCGTTCCGTTCCTGGCCGCAAAATAATGGTGCTATTTTCCGCGGGGTTCGTGCTCACGCCGGAAACGCAATCCGAACTCACCGCCACGATCGATGCGTGCAACAAAGCGAACGTGGCGATTTACTCGCTCGACGTGCGCGGCTTGGTCGCCCCAACGCCCGGAGGCGGCAGCGCGCGCAACGGCCTCTCCAATGGTCATCTTCGCGAGGTTTCGCAGCGAAGTTCAGCGGGGCCGCGTTTCGTACTTGCTTCTTATTCCCCGAATGCCGCGCTCGAACCTCAGCATCCTGGTGGAGGTGGCGGAACCGGAGGAACCGGTGGAGCTGGCGGAGCCGGCGGTGGGCATACTGGCGGCGGCACCGGAACCGGAGGAACGGGCGGCACGGGCACCAGCGGCAAAGGCGGAACCGGCACCACGGGCACATCTGGCACGGGCACAACGGGAAAAGGTGGCAGTTCCTCAACGCCGACGAATTACAATCCGTACAACAACAATCCTAACAATCCTTACAACCAATCGCGCAGTATCGTGCCCCAGTTCCCGGATTCCGTGACCACCAATCAGCAGGTTCTGGCCGAACTGGCGCAAGGCACCGGCGGCTTTACGATTTTTAATACCAACGACCTGCTGGGTGGACTCGAGCGCATCGGAAAAGAACAGAATGAGTTTTATATCCTTGGTTACGTGCCCGCGGATTCGCCCGAAGGAAGTTGCCACACGCTGAAAGTGAAAATGGTTCCCGCGGGCCTCAACGTCCGCTCGCGCAGCGGCTTTTGCAACGTGCGGTCCGAAAACCCACTGGAAGGCAAGCCCGTCGAGAAACAGCTGGAGTCCCACGCCACCGGCGCGCAGGCTGGATCAATTCACGGCGCTATCGAAGCGCCCTACTTCTACACGGCACCCAACGTGGCGCGTGTGAATCTGGCGATGGAAATCCCGGCGGATTCGCTGAAATTCGACAAGGAAAAAGGTGGCAAGCATCATGCCACCGTCAACGTGCTGGGAATAGCCTACCGGCCCGATGGCACGGTCGGCGCGCGTTTCAGCGATATCGTCAATCTCGATCTCGAAAAAGACGAGTACAAGACGTTCACGCAGACGCCGTACCGCTATCAAAATCAGTTTGATGCTGTGCCCGGTACCTACAAGCTCACCGTCGTCTTGAGCGGAGGCGGCGAGTCGTTCGGCAAATTTGAGTCGCCGCTGCAAATCGATGCCTACGATGGCAAGAGCATGAGTCTGGGCGGTGTAGCGCTGACGAATTCCGCGACGCGCGTCTCCGACATTCCGACCGGGCTCGATTCCGTGTTGCTCGAAGATCGCACGCCGTTGATCGTGCAAGGGATGCAAGTGGTTCCGTCCGCAACCAATCGCTTCAAGCGCAGCGACAACGTAATAATGTACACCGAGATTTACGATCCGCTGCTGGCGTCGGACAAGCCGCCAAAGGTGGCTTTTGGGTATCACCTGGTTGACCGCGCAACCAACAAGGAAGTGCTCTTCACCGGCGCGATTAATGCCGATAGTTTCATCCAGAAAGGCAATCCGGTGGTTCCCGCGGGCATGCTGATCAAAGTTAAAGACTTGCCTCCCGGAGGCTATCGAGTGGTCGTTCAGGCCGTCGACAGCGCCAAGAACAACGCGCCGAATCGCAGCGCCGATTTCGACGTCACGGATTAGGCCCGCGACCACGTTTGCCACAGCGACGCAACAACAGGAGAAGAGTAGGTGAGGTACGAATGCCCTTGGTGTGGGGAAGAGTTTGATTCTACTGCGCTACAGAGGCCCGGCGGAATCGGAGGGGGAATGTACTGCCCCGTCTGCCAGGAGCGCGTCCACCTCTCGCTTCCGTATGGCGCGGCCGTTGCGGTCGCTTCACTCTTCATCTCCGCCGGTGTATTGGCCCTCGCGCACGTGCGAAATGTTATCGGATTCATTGTCGGAATGGCTCTGATCTGGGTTCCGCTTTCTATGTCTATCAATGTTTGGTCCACGCGTCTAAAGCCTCCCGTTCTCAAAAAATGGAAGTCTAGGAGCGCGCGGACTTTTTTTGAGTGGCTCTACGAGCGGGACGCTCCTCAGGATTTGTTCGATAAACGACCGCGTTCCTGAACTACCGCGCGCCCGACTCCGCCAGCAAGCTGCGCAACACAAACCAACAATTCGCCGGACGCTCCGACAAGCGCCGCATGAAGTACGGACACCAGTCCGTGCCGAATGGCACGTACACTTGCAGGATGTTGCCGGCCGCGTGAACCTGCTGCTGCAGGTCGCGCCGAATTCCATAAATCATCTGGATCTCGTACTTATCCTTGGGCAAGTTCAGGCGGGCGGCTTCCGCTTGTGCGTGCGCAACCATCATGGGATCGTGCGAAGCGATGGCGGGGAAGAACGTTTCTTTTGTCGCGCCTTCGAGCAGCATCGTTGTTAGGAGTTTGTAGTTCGCGTCTACGGCGGGCTTTCCCTGCAGCGCGATTTTTTTTGGCTCGCGGTATGCGCCTTTGACCAGGCGAATCTTGGGCTTTAGCGGCGCGAGCCGGAGCAGATCTTTCTCCGTGCGGTGCAGATAGGCTTGTACCGCCAGACCGGCGTTGCCGGTTTCCCGCTGCACGCTCTCGAAAATATCCAGCGTCGCGTCCGTGTATGCACTGCCTTCCATGTCCATCTCGATGGTGCGCCCCAGCCCGGCGGCGCGCTTGGCGATGGAGAGCGCCAGCGCAGCGCACAAATCTTTGCTGAGATCGAGCCCCAGCTGCGTGAGCTTGATGGAAATGTTTCCGGTGAGATTCTTCGCATGCAGCTCTTCGACCATCTGGATGTAGCCGTCGCAAACGTCGCGCGCTGCCGCTTCGGTCGAGACGTTCTCGCCCAAGTGATTCAGGCTGACGTGGCGCCCTTGCTGGCAGAGCTCGTGGCTCGCCGTCAGAGCCTCGCCCAGCGTTTCCCCGGCCACAAAGCGCCGTGCAAACCCCTGGCGCATGCCGCGCCGCGCGATCGAGTCGGTCACGCTGCGCTTTGTGGACAGCCAAAAAATGAAGTTGCGGATCAGCATGAGCACCTTGTAGAAATTCGAGCAACGAGCATAAGAGGAGCCGTGCACGTCGTCAATCTACCGCCTCGAGGATGGTGGTTGTGTGACGTGCCGTTGCGAATGAGCACTCCACCACGGATGTCATTCCAACCCTGCGGTTTTGGCAGGGTGAGGGATCTGCTTTTCGGCGCCGGGCATCCCCTGTCGTGACGAGGTCAAAAAGACTCGCCGGGTCTTAAAGACCAGCCACTACAGCCTGTACTAGCGGACGGGATAGTAGTTCGACACGCCGGCAGGATCGGCGCAACTTACTCCGGCCGCAAGGGTTATTCTAGAAGTGCTCCGAATTTTGGGTCAATATTCTGTTCTGACCGACCCGCCCGGCAGGAGAATCGTATGAAGTTGCACCGCGGTCTACCGGCGCCCCCTTTGTTTTTCGCTACCGCGAAGTCTGTGGTTTCCATGGCGCTTTCGGTTGCTTGCGTTTTGAGCGTGGGCGTCGATCTGCCATTGCCCGCTGCAGCTGCGTCTGCCATCCCAACTCCCATTCCTTCTCCGGCTGCGGCAAGAGACAAAAAGCAGAAGCAGGACCCGGCGCTCAAGGGCTTGCCGATCACCGAGCTCAACGCCGATGAAGCGATCCTGCACGCACTCAACCGGTTGGCCTATGGGCCGCGGCCTGGCGACGTCGAGCGCGTGCGCCAGATGGGTTTGGCGAAATGGATCGATCAGCAATTGAATCAAAATTCGATTGAAGACAAAGCGGTCGAAGCTCGCTTGGAAACGTATCCGACGTTGCGAATGTCGTCAGCGCAAATCCTTGCCAACTATCCGCAGCCCAAGCAAGCGGAGAAGCAGGCAGTGAAGCAGGCCCAGGTACAGGGTGACCAAAAGCGTTCCGATGCAGCGGCGGCCATCGTCGCGCGTGATATGCAGCCTGGTGCGGGACACGCGCAAGCGTCCAGCCAAGGGCAGGCCGCGCAGTCTCAATCTGCACAAACTCAGAATCCTCAAGCGCAAGCTTCCGAGGCGGATGAGGCGGCGAATGCTGCGGCGCCAACACAAGTGGCGGCGGTCGAGCCGGATACGGCGGCGTCCATGAAAGAGCCGTCGATGAAGCAGGATGATGCGCAGGCGAACGTCGCCACGCGCGGAGCGGGCGGAAAGCGCGATCTGCTCAGCGTCGATCCCAACGTCGTGCCGCGGGCGATCGCCGACGACAGCAAAAAGCCGCAGCGCGTGGTGGAAGAACTGGCCATGGCCAAGGTCACGCGGGCGATTTACAGCCAGCGGCAGCTACAGCAGATCATGGACGATTTCTGGTTCAACCACTTCAACGTGTTCGCGGGCAAGGGCGACGACCGGTGGCTGCTGACGTCGTACGAACGCGACGTGATCCAGCCGCACACGCTGGGAAAATTCAAGGACTTATTGACCGCGACGGCCAAGAGTCCTGCGATGTTGTTTTATCTCGACAATTTCCTAAGCGCGGACCCCCGAGCCGCGGACCGCGCTGCTGCCGAACGAGCCATGCGCCAGCAAGCGCGCTGGGGCCGCTACGGGCAGCCTTGGCCCTCCGCTCCGATGCCGCAAGCGCAGAAGAAGAACGTGCGCGGGCTGAACGAAAATTACGGGCGCGAACTGATGGAGCTGCACACGCTGGGCGTCGATGGTGGCTACACCCAAAAAGATGTCACCGAGGTGGCGCGCTGCTTCACCGGATGGTCGATCGAGAAGCCCAAGCAGGACGCCACATTCAAATTCGATGACCGCGTGCATGATCCCGATCCCAAGATCGTGTTAGGAAAGAAGATTCATGCGGGCGGGATGCGCGACGGCGAAGAAGTGATCGACTTGCTCGTGCACAATCCGAACACCGCGAAGTTTATTTCGACGAAGCTGGCACGCCGTTTCATTTCGGACAATCCTCCACCGGCGCTTGTTGCGCGCATGGCCCAGACCTTTCAAACCAGCGACGGAGACATTCGCGCGGTGATGAAGACCATGATCTGGTCGCCGGAATTCTGGTCGCGCGACGCGTACCGCGGCAAGGTCAAGACGCCGTTCGAGTTGGTGGTGTCCACGGCGCGCGCGCTGGGCACGGACGTGGATACGCCCATGCCCCTGGTGCAGTGGGCAGGACGCATCGGAGAGCCTTTGTATCAGTGTCAGCCGCCTACCGGTTATTCGGATAAGGCCGACGCCTGGGTGAATACCGGAGCGCTGCTGAACCGCCTGAATTATTCGCTGGCGCTGGCGAGCAATAAAGTGCGCGGATCGCGCAGCGATACCGCGTCTTTGCTCGGCATGGATTCCTCGGCCGATGCGAAAGCGGCGCTGGACCGTGCGGTGCAGCTTTTCCTCGGCGGACAGACCGGCCCGATGACCGTGGCGACGCTCGAGAAGCAGCTCGACAGCCCGCAGATTTTGCAGGCGAAGCTTGACGATCCGGTGAAGCACGTGGATTTGGGCGTGGTCGCCGGCCTGGTGCTGGGCGCTCCCGAATTCCAGCGGCGCTGAAGCACGCGAATCGATTTGTAGGGGCACAGCACCGCTGTGCCCATCTCGGCAGGATGAATGATCGGGAGAGTCGAGGCAATCTGCCCACTCCCAAGGAGCAACAATGAGCAATCGATGTTGCGAAGGCGTGCAGCCGATGAAATTTTCGCGGCGGTATTTTTTGAAGCAGGGCGGAATCGCCATGGTCGGGTTGAGCGCCATGCCTGCATTCTTGCAGCGGGCCATTGCGGCTACGCCTGCCACGACCGGCAAGAAGCAGTTCGTGGTGTTGTTCCAGCGCGGGGCGGCCGACGGTCTCAACATTGTGGTGCCTTTCGCGGAACCGAATTATTACCGGTTGCGCCCGACGATTGCGATTCCCCAGCCGCGGCGTGGCGGCGCGGATGCCGCGATCGACCTCGATGGATTTTTCGGTTTGCATCCGAGCCTTGCTCCGCTCGAGCCGCTGTTCCACAAGAACCAGCTGGCCATCGTGAATGCGGCGGGATCGCCCGATCCGACGCGCTCCCATTTCGATGCGCAAGATTTCATGGAGTCTGGAACGCCTGGAGTCAAGGCCACTGAAGACGGCTGGCTGAATCGCGCCATCGAAACCGTGCCGGAAGAAAATGCTTCGCCGTTCCGCGCGGTGGCCATGGGACCGAATTTGCCGCGCATGCTGCACGGAAGCGCCTCGGCGATTGCACTGCCGGATTTGAAACAGTTCAAGGTGATGCCGCAGTCGGCCGCGATGGGCGCGGCTGTCGAAGGTGGCTTCGAGGCCATGTACGCGCAGACCGTGGATCACGCTTTGCACGGAACCGGGACCGAGACGTTTGAAGCGATCGATATGCTGCGCAAAGTGGATCCAAGCAAGTACGCGCCGGAAAATGGTGCGCAATATCCGACCAGCCGGCTAGGGCAGAACCTTCAGCAGATCGGACAGCTTTTGAAGGCCAACATCGGCGTGGAAGTTCTTTTCGTCGATTGCGGTGGCTGGGACAACCACGTGAATGAAGGCGGCGTGCAAGGCCAGCTTTCCAATTTGCTCAAAGACCTGGGTCAGGGCCTCGCGGCGTTTCATCAGGATATGGGCGACCGCATGCAGGACGTGGTTGTGGTGACCATGAGCGAGTTCGGGCGCACCGCGAAAGAAAACGGGAACCGCGGCACCGATCATGGCCATGCCAACTGCATGTTCGTGATGGGTGGCGATGTCAAAGGCGGCCGCGTTTACGGAAACTGGCCGGGCTTGGCCGATCATCAATTGAACGAAGGGCGCGACCTGGCGCTGGACTTTCGATCGGTGCTCAGCGAAGTGCTGGTCAAGCACGTCGGCGTAACCGACCTGGCCACGGTGTTCCCTGGGTTCGACGGCACGCGCCGGTTTCCAGGTTTGATCCGCTCCTAATCCGCGGACGCGCCCTGCCCACCCGCGTTCTGCTTATGTGTCCTGCCGGTCCGCGTCCTGCTTGTGTGTTCTGCCCATCCGCGTCCTGTATAAATGTCATCCTGAGCGGAGCGAAGGATCTCAACCTTCAGTCCGACTCCCCCTCTCCACCACCGGCATCAAATTCCAAATTTTGTCCTTGACTTTTCCACAGCCTGTGCTATACTTCTTTCATTGAGAATTTCGTCCAAGCGCCAACAAAATTGGCGTTTTTTTCATTTTACAACCCCTTTTTCACTTAACCTCCTTTTTTTTCAATAGTTTGCGCATCCGCAAAATTGCCAGAAAATCGCGCTAACCGGAGTAAAATCAGTAACTTGCGCGTCCCTGGGACACGAAGGAAGGACGGACGCGTCCGTCCTTCCTTCAA
>JBEKWY010000206.1:0-7812 GCA_049512575.1 Candidatus Acidiferrum sp. | reverse complement strand
GCCGCCAGCGAATTCAGCGACCCGCTCGCATTCGACATCGCCACCGCCACGATCGACGCCAGCAACAATCCCGCCAGCCCGACCGGCATTTCGCGTACCAGGAACATCGGCAAAATGCGATCGGTGTGCTCCCCCGCGGCCAGCAATGGCGTATGTTGCGCGAAAACATACAGCAAAACGCCGATCAACAGAAACACCGTAAATTGGAACAACACAATTACACCGCTAGCCAAGAGCGCCCGCCGGCTGTCCCGCTGATCGCGCGCCGCCAGCAACCTCTGCACGATGGTCTGATCGGTCCCATGACTCGCCATCGTAAGAAATGCCCCGCCGATCACCCCCGACCAAAACGTATATTTCGTCGCCCAATGAAACGAGAAATCGAACACTTGCAGCTTATGGCCCGCTGCCGCCGCAACCTGCGTCACCTCACTCCACCCGCCCGGAATCCGGTGCAGCAAAACCCAAAACGTCACCGCGCTGCCCGTCAAATACAATAAAAGCTGCGCCACATCGGTCCAGATCACCGCCTTCATCCCGCCTTCCAACGTGTAAAGCACAGTAAGAGCAATCACGACCAGCACCGCCAGCCGTTCCGATGTCCCCAACACCACGCTTACCACCAGCGCAATGGCGGACACGCGTACGCCTTCTGCCACTGCCCTGGTCACCAGAAACGTCGTGGCTGCCACCGCACGCGCCCGCTGTCCAAATCGTTTCTCGATCAGCGCATACGCGGTGAAAAACTCCCCGCGAAAATATCCAGGCAGCAACAACAAGGCGATCAGCACCCGCCCCACCAAATACCCAAACACCAGCTGCAAAAATGTCAAATTCCCGCCATAAGAAATCGCCGGTGTCCCGATGATCGTGAGCGTCGAGGTCTCCGTGGCCACGATCGAAAACGCCAGCGCCCACCAAGGCGCGGTGCGCCCGCCCAGAAAATATTCCCGTGCATCCTGCGACCCGCGCCGGAACCACATCCCCAGCGCAGTGATGCCAAGCAGATACACAATCACGATCGCCAGATCGATCGGGTGAATGCGCATTCCTACGCAAACCTCCGCGTCGCAATCTCATCCATCAAATTATCTGGAATCGTGGTAGCCGGCAGCAGGCAAAACCCCATAGCAAGTCGCAAATATGTCGTCATCGCGCCGCAAGTATACGCCAAGGTAGCACAGGCACTCTTGTTGACCCTGAGGCTCGAAGGGCCTGTACCCCAAGTCAACCGCGGCTATATGTGTCCGTGTTTGCAATGAGGCCCGCAACGCTGTCATTCCCCAATTCGAGTTGCGCTGAAGCCGTTTCTTCACCAGCACCAGGAGCCACCTTCATCGCAGCGTTCCGCCGCTCCGCCCCGTCATGCGCTCCTCGCAACGCAATTTCTCCTGCCCGAACAACTGCCTCGCCGAATCGCTTATTCTTTCCCTATGCGCTGTGTCCTGGGATTCGATGGCGGCGGCACAAAGACAGACTGCGTCCTCATGGACGAATCCCGCCAGATTCTCGCGCACTCCCGCTCCGGTCCTTCAAATCCAGCACGCGTCGGTGTCGAGGCCGCATTCGCGAGTTTGCTGGAGGCTGCGGAAAAGGCGCTGGCAGCTTCGGGGATTCCCGCTGCCGAGGTAGCGGCGATCTACGGGGCGATTGCAGGCGTAGGCAACCCGCAAGTGAATTCCGATCTCGGTGGCAAGCTAAAACTCAAGTTCCCGAATGCCACCGTACTGCTCGACACCGATCTCAACGTGGCGCTGGCCGCAACCCAGGAGGTCCCCAGTGTCCTCGTTATCGCCGGCACTGGCTCCGCTGTCCTTGGCCGCGACTCGCTCGATCACCTCGCTCGCGAAGGGGGCCTTGGGCCAATCCTGGGTGACCCTGGCAGCGCCTACGACGTCGGCCGCAAGGCCGTAGTGATCAGTCTGCGTCACTCGCGCCACGGCGAAAATTCTCCGCTCGGCAAGGAAATCCTCGGGGCGTTTCATTGCGACTGGACAGAATTGCAAAGCCAGATCTTTGCCAATGCCGACGGCGTTCTTTCCAGAGTCTTTCCCATCGTCGCAAAAGCCGCGAATGAAGGAGACAATTCCGCTCAAGCCGTTCTCCACTCTGCAGCTGAAGACCTTTCTGAGCTGGTGGTCCGAGTCGTCGAGACCCTGGGACTGCAAAAACAATCGTTCTTCCTCGCCAAGATCGGCGGCGTGTTTAGCCGCAGCCCTTTTTTCGACGAGCCCTTCGACGCACTCGTGCGCCAATCCGCTTCAAACGTGCGGATCGGACCGTTGCCACAGCCCCTCGCCGAATTTGCCGCTCGAACCGCAGTCGAGTGTTTAAATCGTCCTGCGAAAAGCGCCGGGTAATAACGGTGGATGCCATCTCGCAAGATCGCGAACGCGCGCTCACCGCCACAGGCGACGATCTCACCCTTTTGCTCCATCATCCCGATCCAGCCGTCCTGCTCGCCCTCCTCGACAATCCCGCTTTGGACGAAACGCAGCTTTGCCTGCTCCTCGAACGCAAGGACCTCCCAACGGAAATCCTCGAAGAAGTCGCGCACCGCAAGCCCCTGCTTAAGAACTATCGCGTCAAGCGCGCCATTGCCTTCCATCCCCGCACTCCACGCCTTCCAAGTCTCCGCCTCGTCCGCGATCTTTATCTGATGGACCTCGCCCAACTCGCCCTGCTTCCCGGCACTCCCGCCGAACGAAAACGCATAGCAGAAGAGCAGCTCCTCACCCGGCTGTCGCAACTTCCAATCGGCCAAAAAGTCGCGCTCGCCCGCCGTGGGCCCGCGCGCGTCGCGGGCTCGCTCCTCGCCGAAGGTCATGCGCAACTTCTTTCCGTCGTGCTCGACAACGCCTTTCTCACCGAAGCGCAAGTCCTGAAGGTTCTCTCCCGCGAGACGCTGTCGCCCGACGTGATCCGTGCAATTTGTCAGCATCCGAAATGGTCCTGCATCTACAACGTCCGCCTCGCCCTCGTCCGCCATCCCGGTTCGACGCTCTCTTCCATACTTGCTTACCTTCCCGAACTCACCGTCTCCGACTTGCGTGAACTTGCCTCCCCGGGCATCGTCTCCGAATCTCTCCGCAAGTATTTGCAGGCCGAAATCCACCGCCGCGTCCACAAGGGATCTGAACTGTAGGGAAAGACTCGCTACGCTGGCTCGATGAGCGCCGGAGGGCGAACCAAGTCACAATTGCGTGGCTGTAGCTCATTCCAACCAATGCAGCCTGGAAAGACTAATCTCCCAATTGGAGCAAACGCTATCCGCGAGAATGGCGTTTCCAGGTTGGTTCCCGACAGTACACTCCCTTGCAGCCGCCCTATTTGCGTACCGTCAATTCTCCGAGCCGTTACTCCTGCTCGTAAAGAAAACTAAATGCTTCGCCGCCTTACTGCAACGCCACTATTTGGCGTATCCTTGCGCTACACCGATGCGGACGCGGCAAGGCATCTTGATCGCCGCGCGCTGGGATCCTTGGCAGAGGGGCCTACCGGGGTCGATGAGCAACGGGGACAAACCTCGACGGCTAGAGCGCCGCTGGGCGCCTCGCTATTCGTTTAACGCCGACCTTGAGATCGAATGGGGCTCGGCTCTCATCCGCGGCCGCACGCGCGATATCAGCTCTAATGGCATGTTTATCGAGTCTGCCGATCCGCTTTGGATAGGTGCCGGCTTCACGGCTCGCCTCGGCCTCGAAAAGCCGGTCCGGGTCGATTGTTTCGTCAAGCGCGTCGAGCCGGGCCGGGGTATGGGCGTTACCGTCAGCGTTCCCGAAGAGCAGCAACAGCGCTATCGCGAGCTTCTCTCCTCGCTCTCCTCCGATCTTCCCTGACCACGTCTTATACTGGAAGTGTCAGCCGAACCAGTTGCCGTGACGCCCATGATGCGAACGCGGAATCTCTGCGCGCTCGCTCTGTGCAGGAAATTTCTTCCCGTTCAGTTAGGGGTTGACCGTCGGGCGGTCGCCAGCTATTTTGGCCGTTTCGCAGCCACCACTTGCCATGACCCGTTGCCTGGATTGCGGTTCCGAACGAACCACCGATCAATGCCCGTCGTGTGGTCTGACCTCGGCCGCGGCGGAAGTCATGTTCCGTCGCAGGCTCGTCCTCCGTACCGCCATCTTTCTTCTCGGTTCGCTCGCCTTCCCATACATCAGTCAGATCTATCCGCCGCTGGACCTCGACCTGATGCTCATTTTTTTTGGCCTGATTTTCTTCGGAGTGCTGTTCCTTGCCGTAATTCTCGAGCGTCGCGCCCGCAATCGCCAAGAAATCGAGATTCTCAAGCGCATCTATTCCGGATTCATTCCACTGCCGTGGATTCTGGCCGCCACGTTGTTCGTGAACGGCCGCCTGGACGCCTCAAAAAATATCGTCTACTACCCGACCGTTGTAGAAAGCCGCTTCAACATGAAAGGGATTGTCCGTGGGAGCCGCCGCTTGCTGGTCCGCTCCTGGCGTCCTGGCCAGCACATCGAGCGCCTAGCCGTCGACGTGGACGACTTCGATCGCTTTCACGACGGCGATTTCGTGGAAGTAGCCGTAGAACCCGGCGCCCTCGGCATCCCCTGGTACTACGGCGTATACCGGCGCTGACTCGTTTCTTTCCTTCTCTTCTTCTTTTACTTGATTGCTTCCCTACTTCATTACCTCACGACTTCTAGTAAGCTGGTTTTCCGTTAATCAGCAGTGGCAACTGGATGTCTAAAAAATTCCCTGTCTTTCCAAACCGAAATTTCACTCGCCGCATCGGCCCCACATCTCGCGTTTTCCACTCCGACGTTTCAATCGGGTCGGCGGGAAGATCCGACGGCGACCATTCCACATCGTCCCCCTGCATTTTCACCTTGTCCGGGTCGAGCTCGTAAACCTCCTGCTCCAGCGTGTTGACCAGCAAATAGCGCCGCCACAACCGCAGCAGCACCACGCCCTTCTTCTCCCCGTGATACATGTTCCACGAAGCCGGCGCATTGTCGTTATAACGCACAATCGCAAACTCCACCGGCTTCCATACTACCTTTTCGCCGGTACTCGCGGCCGCCCAGGCAGCCACGCCCGCCCAAACGCCAATCAGCACAATCGCAAACAACAAACTCGTTCGACGCATCACGCGCAATGGCTGATCCTCGCTAACTCGGCAGGCCATCTCCGAGTTTATGATGCGGGCTTCGTTGCAGCAAGAAGCACACGACGCGGCTTGATTGGAATGGCCGGGGTCGCCGAATCGCTTCCTATGGCGTGTTCCTGGAAGGGTGACGTTGTCGGGTTAATTCTAGTTAACCGTTTGCCCCTCCCCCCGCCAATTTCTGTAAGTGCGGATTCTAAAGGACTTTAAGTCTAATGATTTTGGATCTGCGGATTCTAAAGGAGTTACAGGCGACTTTTTTGTAAGTGCGGATTCTAAAGGGGTTAGGTTTTTGTCTTTCGCTTTTGTTTTGCTTTGGCTGCACGGGCGGCCTAGTGCGCGGGGAAGCTGTGAAGGGCGGGTCGACGGCCCGACAGGAGCGGATGATAAGGATCGAGGAAGCGGATGCTGTTGGAGCGGGGTTAGGACAAACATGCATAATTATAGCATCGCCTCGTATTTATGTCCAGTACTATTATAATTAGGTAATTATTCGAATCAGTGCCGGGCTATCGTTTTGCGAATGAGTTGGTTGGGCGAGGCAGCGTTCGAATCAGCGGAGGTCCGAGGCGCTGAAGGGATCCCGGTTGAAGTTGGCTCTAAACCCGCGTCCTTTAAAAAGCACAAAGGGTGCGCCACCCGCGGGCTGAGATTCTTTCCGGCCCGGCCGGGATCCCCGATTGGGGCATCCTCGTCGGATGCACTCAGAATGACAGTTTTTATTTTTTGTCGGAGGATTCCCCGAAGGGAACTCCGAATTCGCGCAAAGACTCTGTAGGTTAGAATGACGGCGCCTGAGAACGCTGGCCGGTTCATGGAGGTTGTGAAGATGGGGGTTCGAGCGCCGATACCGGAGCTGTTGGAGTTCTTGGCGGCTTACGACGACAGGATTATGGTGTTGGCCCTGGCGGTGCGGCGGTTCGTGCTGACCGAGACTCCGCGCGCGACGGAGACGATTTACGACGCCTATAACGCGGTTGCGATGGGTTATTCGTTCACGGGGCGGCTGAAAGAGAGCTTTTGCCATATCGCGGCGTACGCGAAGCACGTGAATTTGGGTTTCAACCGGGGTGTGGAACTGGCTGATCCCCGTGGAATTCTACAGGGGAACGGGAGACAGATCCGCCACTTCACGATCCGTGAGGCGGGTGATCTAAAGAATCCCCACTTAAAACGCCTCCTGCGGATGGCAATTGAAAACGCAAGAGAGCTGGGGAGATCGAACAAGATTCCAGAGATTGCCCCGCAGAGCATCGTTAAGGCGATCTATGCCAAGAAGCGGCGGCCGGGATAAGACTCGCTTTGCGCGAAACTGTCAGGGTGAGGGTAGGAGTTTCCTCAGGGGCTAAAGCCCGGTTTTCCTTCGCTCTAATGTCGGAGCTAAAGCTCCGACCCCCTAAACTGCCTGTGGGAGCTAGAGCTCCCATCCGATCAGGAGCATTCATGACATAAGTACTAATGATTTGTCGGCAGCGGCGACAGCGCGACGTCCCTGGTGGATTGCCAGGCGATCTGCTGCCAGCGGCCGCTGCGTTTTGCGTAGACCGACAGGATAAAAATGTTGACGTCAAAAGGGTCGGGTTGCACGCGGCGGTCGGTGACGCGCACGAGATACTCGCCGTTGAGCACGGCGGTGTCTCCCAGTACGCGAACGTGCATGGATTCCGCCTGCCAGGAAATGTAGTGAATCTGACCGGAACGAATGGCCTCCAGCATGCTGGTTTTGGTATCGACCTTTCCGCTGGCATGGATGTAGGTGAGGTCATCGGCCAGAATTTTTTCGAGCGCCGGCACGTCGCTGCGAACCAACGCTGCGGTGCGCGCATTTTCCGCAGCGAGCACCTCCGCGGAGAGCGAATCGCTGGTCTCCTGCGGCGAGGCCGTAGCACTCATGATCGCTACGGCGAACAGCAAGCCTGCAACTGCGCACAAGAGTTTCATCGCATCGCTCCCGACACGGAAATTGCTTCCCGCAAATCGCTATTGAAATTTCCTGGCTCAGAGTCGTTATAGCTGCGTTTTCCAGGGAAGCACAAGCAGAATCAATCGCCCGGAGTAGCAACGGCGGCGGGCATTGGGCCCGTTGTGGGGCGGACCGGTTCAGGCGCAGGTTGCGCTGGCGCAAGCAAAGGTGCGCCGGTCCTCAGTCCGAGGGGAGCGTCGGTCTTGGGTTGACGCTCCTGCTTGGCTTCGCTCTTGGAGAAGAGTTTGGCGGTGACCAGCATGGCGGTGAACGTGACCGCTAACAACTCGACTTGCCGCGCGCCGCTGAGCATCGCGGCGTTCCCGAGAAGCGTCAGCCCCGCAAAGCAAAACAGCAGGTGGACGCAGAAGACCTGGAGGGACGACTGTCCCATCAATACCAGAGGACGGATTGCCAGCGGCTTGTTGAGGAACGACTGCAACACGATCAGCAGCGCCCCGACAGCGACGAAATTCAACAGCCGAAGGGGTCCCAAGTGCCACTTGTCGAACAGGAATTCGTAAGGGCCGAGCTCCACGCCGTGCTCCAGGGCGCGGCGCAACGCGAACAGAGGACAAGCAATGAGCAGCGCAGGAATAGCGGCGCGCCTTGCCCATTTCTCGATGGGTAGATCGCCTTGGCCCCAGCGCACGCCCAGCCAAATTCCTGCGATCCACAGGAATTGCCAGGCCCAGAGATCGAAGGAGCCCATTTCATT
>JBEKWY010000205.1:0-7869 GCA_049512575.1 Candidatus Acidiferrum sp. | reverse complement strand
TCTGGTAAGTAGCGCTCGACCTTGGCGTCCAAGTCCAGCGGAACAGGGAAGTCACCTTCGACCAGTTTCGCCGAAAGCGTTGTGGTCACCACTACCTTCGTCAGCGAAGCGATGTCGTACATCGTTCGAACGTCGACTGCGGGAGCGTTGCCGTCATAGCTCAGGTTGCCGAAGGCGTGAATTGCCACTTTGCCTCGATAGCCTACAGCCAGCGTCGCGCCAGGAAATGCTTTATCAGCCACCGCATTTTCAATGACGGTGAAGGCCGGCTGGAGCAGGGCCTCGCCGCGAACATCCATGGCTTGCACGGTCATGGGATTCGCCGCGAGCTCCACGCCGAATCCTGCCTTCATGTCGACGCCAGGGATGGTGACCGGCAGATGCCCGCGCGCGGGCATCTGTCCGAACAGGGCACGCGCGATGGATATTTGCGCGACGTCGCTGATGCCGAACGCCGCGAGCCATGTCTGCGCCTGTGGAAAGCGCTCGATCAAATACGGGCTGCCAAACCCGATGGTGATGACGGGCTTTCCGCTTTGGTAAATTCGCTCGGCGAGTGCAGCTTGCTCGGCGGGTACATCGACGTTGCCCTTACGATCGCTTACGCGCACAAAAAGCGCCAGCAGCGCCACGTCGTAGGTATCAGGCGGCGGTAGCTTGAGCGTGTCGGCGCTAATGAAGCGAGTGTCGGCGCGCAGGGTGGTTACGCTGTCGAAGCGTGACTTCAGTTCGCGCTCCAGATCCTCGCCGGGATACGGCTCGGGATCGGCATAAAAGGCCAGCAGCAAAGCGCGGCTGGGTTTGGTTCCATCGAGGGGCAACAGATGGTGGGAGTCGCGCAGCAGCGTCACGCCACGATCCGAGATTTCCTGCGCTTCGGCTTGCCACGCGACGCTACCCAATTTCTGATTGATTGCGTTCACATCAACTAGGCGATTCTTGTCCAGGCCCAGTCTGGCCTTCGCTTCCAAAATCCTGCGCACCGAGGCGTCCAACCGCTCGATCGAGATTCGTCCAGAGCGAACCGCGGCTTGCAGCCCCTCGAATGCCGCGTCCGGCACAGGTGGCATCAGCAACGCGTCCGCTCCCGCCAGGACCGCGCGCACGGCAGCCTCGCCCGGTGCATAGCGCACCGTAATTCCGCCCATATCCATCGCATCGGTGACGACCAGGCCCTGAAAGTGCAATTCGTCGCGAAGTAGATTCGTTAAAATGCGCGGAGAAAGTGTTGCGGGCGTGTTCGGGTCCGGCTCCAGCGAGGGCACCGACAAGTGCCCGGTCATGATGCTGCCTACACCAGCGGAAATCGCCGCGCGAAAGGGAACTAACTCCAGCTTGTCGAGTCGCTCGCGGTCCGCATGGATCACCGGCAAATCGATGTGCGAATCGCTCGCGGTGTCGCCATGACCAGGAAAATGTTTAGCCGTAGCCAGGCCGCCGTTCTCTTCCACGCCGTGAACGAACGCGCTCACATATTCCGCCACCCGCGCCGGATCCTCTCCGAACGATCGCGTATTAATGATGGGGTTGCCGGGATTGTTGTTCACATCGGAAACGGGCGCATAAATCCATTGAATTCCCACAGCGCGTGCCTCCAGCGCTGTAATCTTTCCCATCGTGTAAGCGTCTGCGGTATTGCCCCCCGCCGCCAACGCCATCGCCGTCGGGAAGGAAGTGCCTTCATCCAACCGCATGCCCGTACCACGCTCGAAATCTGCACCAATCAGCAGTGGTAGCTTCGATTTTGCCTGCAACTGGTTGGTGAGCACGGCGGTCGGATAGACCTGACTCTTCACGATGCCCAGCGGAGAACCTTGCGTAATATTGATGAACCCGCCGCAGTGCAGATCGTTGACATCGTGCATCATCTGCGTGTACGCAGCAGCATCGGTCGGCGTGAAGCTGCCGTGGTAGGTCGTGAAGACCAATTGCCCGATTTTCTCGTCTACGCTCATTTTGTGCAGCGTAGCCTCAGCCCACTTGCTGGCCTCGGACAGCGCACCGCGCGTCTCTTTTTTTGCCGCGGCGCGTTGGGCGGCGTCAGGAATCTTGGCGGAAGTGTGGGCCATAAAAACGATCAGCGCGGCAGGAAGCAAAAATAAAGGGCCAGCTCTGCGTCCTTTCATCAATTAGAAGTTCCCCAAGCGACACTTAGACACAGAGTTTGTATATAACACACGCACATCACGTGAACAACGCAACTCCGGCCGCAACGTTCCACAATATCATTGTTGTTTGGGTGGCGAAGGGTGGCCCGAGTGCCTCGACGAGCTGGTTTGCTGACATCCGTTTCTCAGACGCTTCTTTGTCTCACGATCACGGCCGTTTCTTGTGCGCCCGCGCAGGCCACCACCAAACACTCGCGCCCCGGGCGAGTTCAAGTCGGCATCGACGTGCTCGAATCGGAGAAATTTGCGCCGCTGCGAGGCAAGCATGTTGGACTAATCACCAATCACACCGGTCTCGACACGCAAGGGCGTACCACCGTCGACCTCCTATCTCGCGCTCCGGGCGTACAGCTTGTTGCCCTGTTCAGTCCCGAACATGGTCTCGCGGGGCGCAACGATGAGCGCGTCTCCTCGACAAAAGACGCCGCCACCGGCCTGCCTATCTATAGCCTATACGCCGAAACCCTTCAACCCACCGACGCGATGCTCCAAGGCATCGATGTGCTGGTCTTCGATGTGCAAGACGCGGGCGTGCGCTTCTACACCTATCTCACCACCATGGGTTACTGCATGGAGGAAGCCGCCAAGCGCAACATCGCTTTTTACGTTCTCGACCGTCCCAATCCACTAGGCGGGGAAATCATCGAGGGTCCTGTTCTCGACGCCGATAAAACCAGTTTCACCGCCTATTTCCCGATGCCTGTTAGATATGGCCTTACCATCGGCGAGATCGCCAAATTCTTCAACGCCGAAAACCACATCAACTGCGATCTGCACGTAGTGGAGATGAAAAACTGGCACCGCAATTATTTTTATGAGAGCACCGGCATTCGCTGGCTTCCACCGTCTCCGAACCTGCGCACGCTGAAAGGCTCGATCCTCTATCCTGGTCTCGAGATTCTGCAAAACGCCGGCGTCTCCGTAGGCCGTGGCACCGAAACGCCGTTCGAGGAATTCGGCGCTCCATGGATCAACGGCGACGAGGTCGCATCGGCCCTCAACGCCGAGCATCTCCCGGGTCTGCATTTCGCTGGCCAGCCGTTCATCCCTGTCGTTGGCCTATACGGCGGGCAGCGCTGCGGCGGCGTTGCGATCCGCGTCGGCGACAAGCAAGCGGTGCGTTCGATGCGCATGGGCATCGAAATCGCTACGATCCTGAAAAAGCTCTACCCTGATAATTTTGACCCGGCGAAGCTCATGTTTCTCATCGGCAACGCGGAAACCATTCGCCAGCTGCAAGAAGCGGTACCACCGGAGCAGATCGTCGCCAGCTGGTCCACCGATCTCAACACGTTCGACACCCTCCGCCGCAAATATTTCCTCTACAAGTAATCCCATCAAACCAGATGGCGTTCCAATAGCCAAAGATCGTCATCCCGAGCGGAGCGCGGGATCTGCTTTTGGTTTTTTCCTTACCTCCTTACCTCGTTGCTTCCTCTTCGCCGCCTCCCCTGTGCTAAAGTCTTTCGTGATGCGTATCGTTTCTCTCCTCCCCTCCGCCACCGAGATGCTCTTCGCTCTTGGTTTCGACCGCGAAGTCGTCGGCGTTAGCCACGAATGCGACTTCCCAGCCGCTGCCCGCACCAAGCGAGTGGTCATTCAGTCGCGAATAGCCCACGACGCAACACCTGCGGAAATCGACCGCCAAGTCCGCGAATACGTCTCGCGCGGCGAGAGCCTCTATGCCGTCGATGCCCAGGCTCTCGAAGAACTCGCTCCCGACCTGATCATCACCCAGGATTTGTGTCACGTCTGTGCCGCGTCGCCCGACGATCTCGCCACGGCCCTGACGCGTTTCACCCAGCCTCCGCAAGTTCTCTGCCTCAATCCGCTGGACCTCGGCGACGTCTGGCGCGACATCTTGTGGGTCGGCGAAGAAACGGGTCGCGGCCACGCTGCCGAATCCCTGCTGGAGAAAATTGGCGAGAAGCTCGGCGAGGTCGAAAACTTGATGCTGAATGTCTCGAATCGTCCACGCGTCGCCTTCTTGGAATGGCTGCAACCGTTCTACGTCGGCGGTCACTGGGTGCCCGAGATGATCGAGCGTGCCGGCGGCGTCGACGTATTCGGCAGCCCGCGCAAGCCGACATTCCGCGTCAACCTTCAGGACATCGTGGAAGCCACGCCGGACGTTATACTCGTTTCTCCGTGCGGCTACAGCGCCCGGCAAGCCCGCAACGAATACCAGGCCATGGAGTTCCCGGACCAGTGGAACGCAATCCCAGCGGTTCGCAATGGCCGCGTTTATGCGCTGGAAGCCAACGGCTACTTCTCACGCCCCGGCCCACGCCTCGCCACCGGCATCGAGATTTTGGCGAAGGCACTCCATCCATCTTTTGAGGTCAGCCAGGAAGCCGAGAGCGCTATTCTGCCCATCGCGAGCGAAACCACCGCAGCGCGCACCGCGTCGGCGTGAACTAAGAAACGCAATTCAAATGTTTGATCTCACGACGGAGGGACCCACATGCAAAGACGAACGTTTCTCACTTCCTCGCTCGCTGCGGCAGCGTTAGGCTCCGCACCGGTGTCGAATTCCCAGAGCGCGACATCCGCCTCGGGCGCAAAGGGCCGGCTGTACTACGAATTACGCCGCTATCAACTGTCGAGCGGCCCGCAGAAGAAACTCTGCGACGACTTCTTTCAGAACGCCCTGATTCCCGCCGCAAATCGCCTGGGCATCACTCCCGTCGGAGTGTTCAATCTCGCGATCGGTCCGGAAACTCCCACGATTTACGTGCTGCTGCCAAGCCCGTCGCTGGAAACTCTGGTCAGTGCGGAAGCCCATTTGGCGCAAGATGCGGACTACATGAAGACTGGCGCGCCGTTTTTGAATGCCCCCGCCGTCGAACCGGCCTTCAATCGGCTTGAGAGTTCACTGATGATCGCCTTCGAGAAAATACCCGGAGTAACGCTGCCCGCGGCCACCGCGACGAACGGCCCGCGGGTCTTCGAACTCCGCACCTATGAAAGCGCGACCGATCAGGATCACAAGCGCAAAGTGGAGATGATGCAGTCCGGCGAGGAAGCCATCTTCGCCAAATCCGGTTTCTCGCAGGTCTTCTACAGCGACACGCTAATCGGCCCGCGCCTGCCGAACCTGACCTATATGCTCAGCTACGAAAGCCTAGCCGTCCGCGACAAACTCTGGTCCGCCTTCGCAAACGCCCCCGAATGGAAGGCGATGCAAGCTCTGCCACGCTACGCTTTCGAAAATATTGTGTCCAACATCACCAACCTCATTCTGACGCCGGCTCCGTATTCGCAAATATGATTGCGGCGCGGCCTCTAGCGAACCGCGCAGGCGAGCCGTGAGGATTCTGCTGACCAATAGATGTAGAAGGGACGCCCACGCACGTCGGCAATCGAAACTTGTCCGAATTGCGGATACCGGCTGTCGAAGCTGTTCGTCAGATTGTCGCCCACCACGAACAAGGAACCAGGTTGTACTTTCACAGCGTCAAAGTGAGGCAATTCTTCCGACGGTCGTGGCCCCAGCACCGGGCTTCCGCAAGGCGGTTTCGCTTGCGCATCAGGTGAAGGCTTTCCATTGACGAAAATGGTGCCGCTCGGAGCGGATACGACATCTCCCTCGATGCCGACGACCCGCTTAACAAGCAGAGTGCTGGTATCTCCGAGGTGGTGCGCAAACAAAATCACATCGCCGCGGGCAGGAGGATTCACCGAATAGGCATTCATGGCGGCGAGGAATCTTTCATTCTCACAAATCGTCGGACACATGGAGCTGGAAGGATCACGAAACGCCCTAACACCCTTGAGCTTGTATTGGAGGGTCGCGGTTCCGACGGAGACGACCACGAGAACGACGATCACTCCTGCGATCGAAAGAAACTTCATCGAGCGGCGGGCTTCTCTTTTGTTTGGAGATTGGTCGGTGGCCGTCATAACGCTCGCGCTCTTTGCCAATACTTGTAAAAGGGAAGTCCGGCCAAAATCAGCAAGAGGCCAATCGAGGAACGCCCGGGCCGCTCCAGCCAGATATTGACGGTCAGTGCCAGCGCGCCTGCGACAAATAACCCCGGGACCCACGGATATCCCCAACACCTGTACGGTCGCGGCAGATTCGGTTCCGTATACCGCATGCGGAACAATGCCACCACCGCCAGCCCATAAAATATCCAGCCCGCAAAAATGAACAGGCTCGTTAGCTCTTCAAACGTACCGGTCAGCGCCATCAAGCTCGCCAGCACGCCTTGAAAAATCAGCGCCCGGCCCGGCGTGCGATATTTCGGGTGGATGCCATCCACAATTCGGAAAAAAATTCCATCGCGTGCCATCGCATACGGCGGGCGCGCCCCGCTGAGCACGGAAGAATTCATCGACCCGATCGCCGAAATCACCATCGCTACCGTGATCCAAGCCGCAGCCCCGCGTCCCGCAACTTGTTCTACCACGTCGGAAGCGATATGCGCCGAAGAGGCCACGCTCGCGAAAGGAAGCACCTTCAAGCAAGCCGCGCTAAATAGAAAATAGATCAGCGCCACGACGGACACTCCGCCCACCAAAGCGCGCGGAAAATTCCGCGCCGGATCCTGCACTTCCGACCCGACGAGGTTCAGGTCCTCCCATCCGTCATAAGCCCACAGCGCCGCCGCGAGGGCCGCGAGAAACGCGCTGAAAACTCCTCCGGTAAATGCAGCGGGCCAAATCGGATCGGGCGCGTGCGCGGCCGGCGCCGGCGAAAAAAAAGCCACGCCGATCACAATCGCCACCGAAACAATCTTGATCGCGGTCAGAAATACCTGCACGGCTCCGCCAAGTCGCACGCCGAGATAATTCACCCCCGTCATAATCACCAGCCAAAGCACCGCCACTGGCTGTGCCCACGTAAAAACAAAATCATATGGCTTCAGCCAACTCGTCAATCCGGGAATGGCGATATGCAGTGTAAAAATCGGCGTACCAATCACCGGCAAAAGAAATCCCAGAAAACGCACCAACCCCGCCGCGATCGACGACAACGACGACGGCCGACCGACAATCGAATGCATCCATCCGAACAGAAATCCCCACACGGGGCCGAATCCCCGCCGCAAATACGCGTACTCGCCGCCCGCCTCGGGGATTGCTGCACCCAACTCCGCAAACGACAGCGCCCCAAACAGCGAAAGAATCGCCCCCACAATCCAAGCTGCGAAAACTACCGAAACAAATCGACCCTCACGCGCCATCTCCGCCGGCTTCAGAAAAATCCCCGTGCCGATCATCGTGCCGACAACAATCGCCGCCGACGCCCAGGCGCCTAACCCACGCACGAGTTCCAACCGCTTCTCGCTCACAAGCCCTCGCGAAACTCACAATGCGTGCAGCGCACTCTTGTAGGGGCGCAGCATGGCTGCGCCCCACCTCGGCAAGATCGTCAATTACGCCGCAATCCGTTTTTCTCCTATCATCCGACTGACCACCGTCCCAACCGCAAACGTAACGCAAGACCCGATCATCACGTACCAGGTGAATGCAACGGTCGTAAATCGCAGCACGCACAAAATCGTAGCCAATCCAAAAAACATGCCGGTCACAGCCCCCAACGCATTCGCCCGTCGATCCAACGTCCCCAACAAAAACAATCCCAGCAAACTTCCCAGCGGCAGCGCTGCGACGGTCAACCCCGCCTCCAGCAAAGGCCCCCACCTCACAAATCCAAATCCCATCAACACCAATCCCCAAACCAGCGTTATCCATC
>JBEKWY010000204.1:0-8080 GCA_049512575.1 Candidatus Acidiferrum sp. | reverse complement strand
CCTATCTTCCATCAACCAGATCTTCGACCGTCTTGAGCATGGCGACGTGCCGTCGCGCGTGGTCCTCGACTTCGCGCCAGCTAAAACAAAGATTCCGCGCTCAGAACATGATTCGCATTTCGTCATCGCAGGCGTCGGCTCCGAAAGAGTATGAAACCGCTAGCATCTCGTCCCGGCTGACCCAGAACGTACTCCTGATGGCAGGCGCCGAGGACCGCTATATCCCGGTGCACCAGCTGACGGACCAAATCGCCACTCTGGCACATGTACGCTCACTGACTGCGCGCCTGTTCACGCGCGCGGAGCAGGCGCAGAACCACTGTCAAGTGGGCAATATGGGCCTCGCGTTCCGCACAATGATCGACTGGATGACTGGTCTTGGGCCCATCGAAAGGCTCACCGACGAATGACACTCATGCCATACGGGAAACTCACGCTTTTTCGAGCGTCAGCGGCACCGGCTGCTTGTCATCGATGTCCTTTATGCAGCATTCGGAGGCAATTTCGGCTGCCACAAACACTCTGCCGGTTCGTTCCAACACGGTTGGGTCGTGAGCAAGTGCGGCAATCACCCGCCCGACGAATTCTGGGCTTTCACTATTAGACAAGTCGAGCCATCCGCCCTTGGCTGCTTCCATCACGGCCTCCGTCCGTACCACGCCAGGATACAGCGAAATTACGGCAATTCCATATTCTCGGAGTTCATGCGCCATGTCTGAGGTCATTTTGTCAGTCGCAGCTTTAGCGATACCGTAAATCGCATTGCCGATGTACTTTTGAGCGGCCCAGTAACTGATATTGATAATGAGTCCTTTATGCGCCAACAACATCATTTTGACCGCGTGTGAAGAGGTAACGAGCGCAGTGCGCACGCCAGCGTCCATCATGCTGGTCCACCTGTGCGCAGGTTGCTCCCAAAATGGGAGTGGCCAAGTGAAAACTCCGTTTTCAACCATTCTGTCGTACCCTCCCCACGCGGAGTTTACGAGTACATCCAAGCGGCCGGACTCGCACGCGATTTGCGCAAATACAGAAGCCGTTTGTTCGTCCCGCGTGTGGTCACAGGCGATCCGAACAATCCCGTCGGGCAGGTCTGCGGTACCGATGTTGCGGCCTGTTGCAAACACTTTGAATCCGGCTTCATGGAGGCTTGCGGCGACGCCCCTGCCCACTCCACGGCTGGCCCCGGTCACCAGTGCTACCTGCATCTTTGCCCCCTCTGAACGGAACGGTTGATCCTTCTCCGATCAGGGACCCGGGCTCGGAGGGCCACACTCACTTCTTGGCGCGCGTGGCTTCGATATCGATAGGATTGACCCAGGTTTTCCCATTGTCATTCGAGCGGTCAAAGACGAAGGAAAAGCTGTCTCTCTTTACGCTGTAAAAGCGCCCACGAGTTATCGTCGAACCCTTCGTGATTTCATCAAATATTTCACCATCCCGAAACCTTGTTGCGCCTGCGTCCCATTCTCCGTTCCTCGGTCCAATCATAGGAGATTCATAGATAGTGGCTTGGAAGGTCCAGGTCTTCTTGTCGGGATTGTAGGCGCGATACGTCTCTCCCAACAACGCCGTGCCGCCCGAAGTGTTAAAGGAGCGAAATTCGTCGATAATCATGAATCCGTCTCCACTCTTATCAAACGTCCATGTCCCCGTAAGCTTCGGGGGATACTGAGGGTTGTGTAGCTCTTCCACAAAGGTCCATTTGCCAAGGAGAGAATCCAAGGCATGCGTTTCTGCGAGGGGCTGTGGAAGCACGGGCTCTTGCGAAGTAGCCGACACGGCTGCAGCAGCGCCTACGAGCAGCATAACCGCAACAACACTATGCGTCATTCGTGACATGTCCCTCTCCTTTTGACCGTCAGATCAAGCCACACGTAAACACCGTGCGTTCGTCGACGAAACAAAGTTTATTGCCGAAGGGATCCTTGCAATAAAAACTACGTTCTCCCCAGGGTTGCGTCTCGATTGGGCGAAGGATGGATCCGTTCGGTTGTTTGCTCACGCGCCCATAGCACGCGGCGAGATCGGCTACTGCGAAGTACACATGGTCTGGATTCGGCTTGGCGTCCCAGCGGTCGCCATCGGACCGCGGATCGAAACACGCAAGAATGACGCTGCCGCACCCGAAGTAATGACGTCCTGGAGAGACACGTTTTCCCGGCTGCTCCAGGGCGGTCGAGTAAAAATTTGTGGCGTCCAAAATATTTGATACGGGAATAATGACGCGGAATAGTCGAGTCGATCCCATTTTGACTCCAGGCACAACAATGCATCGGGTTCGAGTGCGTCTGCGATTGGACGGTTCAAAGTGCTTTTTTGGTTAGACCCTGTCTTACCGCTTATGCGGCGGAAGAGTTCGGTGCGTACTTCTGCCACTCGGCCCGCAGTTCGATGACGTAGAACTCGTTGCCATCCGGGTCGGAAAAATGTGCCGCGCGCGAAGAACCATCCTCGAAGATTTCTCTCGTGAACGTCACGCCTTGCTTTTTCAGACGACCGACAACTCTATCTATCGGTTCATCTAAATTGAACCCAATCGTGATGGAGCCCTTGCGGCCGGCGGGTGATCGTTCCGATGCCGGATGCAGGCCGATACAGAGCCCATTCGGAGCCTTGATGGAGGCCCAGTCATTGCCAAACCTTTGATCAAGTGTTAGCCCTAGGGTCTCAGTGAAGAAGCGAATTGCTCGGCCCATATCGGATACAAAAACAGTAGGTAGTCCTCCGCTGATCATGTCCTCGCCTCCTTAAGTTCTGCTGGCGTCGTCCAGGGGAGTCTAGGATATATTCAATGGCACACAAGAGCCATTTAGGGTGCGTTAGCCCAAACTCCGGCTCTCGAAGGGCCTATGGCCAAACGAGCACGATTTTTGACGATTCCAGGTATAAGGTTAGAGAAGGGCTCAAGAGTACCGCTTTGCAGGCAGCTCTACGAAGCCCTGCGCAGTGAAATCGTCAATGGACGATTACTTGCGGGTCAACGATTGCCATCGTCTCGCGCTCTAGCCAAGTCTCTACCAGCTTCAAGAAACACTGTGCTCGAGGCCTTCGAGAGACTCGCCGCGGAGGGATATCTGGTCGGAAGAGTTGGTTCCGGCACACGCGTCGCGCGGCCCCAACCACATACATATCTCTCCGAGTTGCCCCGTCTAAAGCCGATAAACACCAAATCTTTTCGTCAGGCCGTGCGAGACTCCTTCTACCCGGCCAGTACCGCATGTCTTCTGGACTCCGAAGGTAACAGGATTTATCTGTTCAGCACTCAATAAATGGACTACGCCGGAACTTAGAGTCTGCGCCGCTTCTCGAAAACGTTGACCTGCATCATTGTAGTTTCTAAGAGCATCATCGATTTAGCCCAACAATTGGGAGTGTAATGGTTGGTGCTGCTTCACGATCACGTACCGCTCGGAATCGTCCAAGTGCCCGTTTTGTCGTGCCGACGAGCGGCGGGAGGAATTCCTCCGCGAGGCAACAGCAAACAGCAAATGGAGTTATGCGGCTCGCCATAGGCGCGCCCGATCTCATTGCAACGACTGCCCGGACTTCCATCGCCTCCAGATGCCCCTCTTCTCGTTCGCGGATAGCCCAAACCGTTTCCCTGGCCTCGTACAACACCACCTTTAGAAAGCGGACTCATATCAGATGATGTTGCATCAACCTATTGAGACCACCGTGTTATTCAGGAGTTAGCGGAAGTATCCAATAACTTGGCGAGGTCGTTGGCGAGGGAAGGTGAAGTTGCCTCAAAACCTCGCTTGTCTTGGGCTTCGAGGGCGGCGACCCATGTTCTGGGTGTCATTCCGAGAGTCTGCCGGAAAACTGCAACGAAGGCGCTCGGCTGGCGATAGCCGACTTCGGCCGCCACGGCTTTTACAGAACAGCCTGCAACCAGCAACTCTATTCCTTTCATCAGACGCACCTGCCTTCGCCAAAACTCGAAGGTCGTCCCGACTTCTTTTCGGAAAGTTCTTTGGATTGTCCTCACGCTTACACCGACTTTTCTGCACAGCGCATTTAATGAGGGAGCATCTGCTTGGCCGGCGATGAAGGCTCTAGCGACTCCAAGCGCTCTTGAATCTTCGGGGAGCCTCACGAACATAGGAACTGGCGAGGTCTTCCTTAATTGGGCCAAGATGAGATCCCGAAGGGCACGGTGAAGATGATTCGTCGTCCGCAACTGCCCGATTCGCACCGCCTCTATCACAAGTTCGCGGAAAAGCGGAGAGATGTGCAGCACGGTGCACGTTTCCCGGGCATGTGGAAGAAGACCTCGTCTCAGATAAAGTGTCCGCATCGAAACCGCGCCTGGCATTCGGATTCGGTGTCGCGTTCCCGCGGGAATCCAAACGGCCAGATGAGGAGGGGTCATCCAGAGGCTTTGACCCGCCGAGATCTCCATGACTCCCCGTGTCGCGTAGATTAGTTGGTCAGAGCCGTGGGCGTGTTCAGGAACGTTGTGTCCGGCAGGATACTCATAGGCAAGCGTGGAAATCGAAACGCCCCTTTTCGGATCATATTGGGTCAAGGGAATGTGTCGCATGAGAGATATATTACGTCGCAACAGCGGTGTAGCGACAGTAGTCAAGTTGGTAGATACTATTCGTATGTCAAAACAAACCTCTGGCAATACTCCCCAGAAAGCCAGTCTCGCGGGGCAAAGAGAATCTATTCTCGGATCTCGAGAGCTTGTGGCCTTTGTGGCCACACGAAACCTGAGTCGCGCCAAAAGATTCTATCGTGACACTCTCGGTCTGCGGCTGGTTAGCGAGGACGAATTTGCACTCGTATTCGATGCCGCTGGAACGATGTTGCGAGTTACGCGAGTTCAAGAATTGGCATCGGCGAAATACACCGTGTTGGGCTGGCATGTCCGGGACATCGTTCAGACGGCGAAAGATCTTCAGAAGGCTCACGTCACCCTGGAACGTTACCCAGGAATGCAGCAGGACGAGCTCGGTATTTGGAACTCGCCCAGCGGCGCGAAGGTAGCCTGGTTCAAAGATCCGGATCAAAACACGTTGGGCATCACGCAGTTTTGAGCAAACAGCAGTCGCTGCCATAAACCTTGCTGCCGCCCGCTGGCCGAGGTCAATCGAGTCCCCGCCCCGGCTAACTCCCGATTAGTCATGCCAGCTCAACCGGTCGACGCAACACTATCTAGTCAGTTGATCCGGCAACACTTTAGCCAGAGAACCGATCTGTCCGGCTGCAGTTAATCAGAACCCATAGGGGGTGGCGTTCTTTTTTGATTCAACGTCGGCGAACGATTTTAGCGGTTGAGGCTCCTCCAAGCAGACTTCGAGCGGGCGTTGCGTCGACCCATTGAGACCGCCCAGATAGCTAGACAAGTGGCCTCGATGCCCTTTGTCCACACCTTCTCGCCGATCTCCCGCATGTTCTTGCGCTGATCACAGCAGGTTACATTCTACCTATTCTGTAGCCTTTTCCACCGACCGGCCTAGACAAACAAACGACTTAAGACCGCCCGAAACTGGGGCGGTCTTCTTGTTTTGTAACATTTCGACGGTCGAGACTGACTGGGGGCCTGCGTCCCGTCCGATAGCCGAAGAAGGTCATTGCCCACGCCGGGATTGCCACGCAGCGTCGCCAGGGGCGCAGGCTGGAAGCGGATCGCGGCGCAGATGGAAGTTTGGATAGTGTCCTAATTTGAACGATGCCTTGACGAAGAGTGAAAGGTGGGAGTGAGCTAGTTGCCCTTTCAATCGGTCAAAGGCTATACGCCAGCGGATGCTTGGGCTCGTAAAGCATGATGTCGTCCGCGCCAGGTACGGCCATCATGACCACGAGTCCGTACCCGTGATCCTGAACTTCGCCGTGGAACTCCGCTCCTTTGCCCTTGAGTTCAGCGACCGTGTGTGAGATGTCGTCGCACATCAGGGAGATCAGATGGTGCCGCGGCGATTCGTACGTCTTGCCATCGTAGACGCTGTGGGTCGGGTGCACGCCCATCTCACTCCGCCCGGACTTGAAGATCAGCCAACCCGCGCCTCCGCCCAGCGCATCCTCGACGTAGGGCCAGCCGAGGACGTCGCGAAGGAATGCGCGCGTTGCGGGGGCATCGTCGGAATAAATCAGGGTGTGGATGCTGGTGATCATCTGACTCAGCTACTGAAATCGCCCAAACTGTACCATTTCGGTCTATTGCCAATCAAGAAGCCGTCCATCGCACTGGAGATCGAAATGAGGACACTACCGAAGTTTGGGGTCGGAACTCTGTATCAAGAAGTGGTATTGCGAGGAGCGCGGGGAGCTTGGGCACAAGGGAAATCATGGAGCGGAGTGCCAGTGCGACGATCCGGTTGCTGGACTTTGGAGAGCAGTTCTCGCTCCTGGCGAGTATGCAATCGAATGGCAAGAACGAAATGAGTGCAGCGTGCCCAGGTATTTCGAATCGCTGCTTTATTCTGAATTCTCCCGCGCCTGTTGAATCAACGAATCTGTTCCTGTCTCCGATACTCCCCGCCGCGCCAGTTCGCCTCGCATTTCTATTTCAGTTCGCCTCTGAATTGGCCTCAAGAACACCGTGCCTGGCTTGGCCGTGGACCAGGTAAGAAAGAACAGTTCGGGGTCCGAATCCTCAACCTTGCGGACGACATAGTGGTCAAATGCCAATTCGCTTGTCCCTTCTTGACAACAGTTCGTCCACTCAGTTGACCCTAACCAGATCGGTAGTTATTGTCCGTGAGTATAGTCATGCATCGAGAAAAGGCTTATGCAGCCGCTCTCAGTCTTGGATGACTAGCGAACTTTTTGGGCGATTCTACCAGCCTCTGGTGATGTTGCCTGAAGGCTAGCAGTATTGGGCCGCGGTTTGGGCGCACCGGAATTGTCTTGTTCGGGAAACTCTGTCAATTCTCTCTCGGCGGCAAGCCAATCTGCTAGATCGTCACCGTCTTGGCCGCCGCGTTCAAGGTATAGCTCGTATGCCCGTTCTTCGATTTTTTCTGGTGTTGACAACGTTCTTTCGCTCATTACATTCCTCCTATAACTCTGAGACCAATTGCCGCAGATTCATTCGATGGCTGAAGTCGTGCGACAACGTACTCGACGATGAGGCGGGCATGCATTTCAGGATTCACCGAACGCCGACCAGAAGGCCCGATGGATGATCGAGCCTTCCGATTTTTCGACATAGCCCGAAGGCTACCTTGTGGAGGCGGATGCAGCGACAGCTTTGCCGAGCTCAGGGACGACGCCGAGTTGCTGCATGAGGCCCAAAGCGTCCCAATTGACAAAGCCTTCGGACATCTTCCCGTTCGTGAAGCGGGCCATGCTAACACCAGTGATGTTGAATTGCTTCCCTGTTGGTGCAATACCACTGAGATCGCCCTTGTGGGTACCGCGGCAAGACCAATGAGCCACCACTGTTTCACTTTCCGCAATGATGTCCTCGATCGTGAATCGAATGTCGGGGAAGGCATTGCGGTAGAGAGTCACTCTCTTCTTCTCACCCTCGGGGCCTCGCCCAACATCGGGCGTCGAACTGTCATGGTGAGTGTAGGTAGGTGCAAAGAGCTCGTCTGCCACAGGTACATGGCCCTTGTTCCAAACCTCTTCGAACAAACGGCGGACGCTAGTTTTGTTTTGTTCAGACATGGTGATTCTCCTTTTTGAAAAACACGGTATTCCACCTCGCACGTAGCGAGTCGGCCTTAAGTGATGTCGCCTGAAACCGCTGGCGTCTTGGGTGTGCAGACCTGTACGTCGAACAGGAGGTAGGGCCCCGCGCGAGAAAATGAAAAAGAACCTAATAGGTTCTGCCCGGTTGGCGCTCGATGCGGAGCTTGTCCTTTAAAGAAACTGCGAATGGACTGAGAAGCGGGAGCCTCGCCTCAAACAGCGAAACTTCAAGGCGATACTGTTCCTCGCGAGTGCGGGTGTCAAGGAGAATCGAAAGCTTCTTTTGTGGCAAAAACGAGCGACGGTGGCTCTGACCTGCCCCCCGTTTTAGTCCGGTCTTAGCGTAGTTCTCTGGTTATCCAAGACCTCAGTTTGGCTCCATGGAGTGGAGCATACGACTGGCGCGGGGGGAGGCGCCAGTCGCGCCGCGAAC
>JBEKWY010000203.1:0-8254 GCA_049512575.1 Candidatus Acidiferrum sp. | reverse complement strand
TCAGCTCAAAAACATGCACATCGTGAACCCGCGGCCCCGGCGTCAACGGACTCAAAATCAATCCCGCCACAACGTAGCCCAGCAAGATCGGCTGCCGAATCCGCCAAGCCAAGAATCCGCAGGCCAGCGCCGCGGCAAAAACCATCGCAATGTCGCGAAATATCAGTGTGCTCTCAGCCACAAACAGGACTCCGAGTGGTTAATTTCGGCGCAGAGTATACCACCCGCTGAATTGTCTGCTATCGGCCTGAAAATCGCTCGTCGAACAGCGGCTCGAGCTTATTCGTCTCTTTTATTCGTTTTCACATGTAGGGGCAGGGCCTGCTCCGCCCGATCCAACTCGCCGGTGCGTTAACGTAAGGCGTTCAGCCCGTCAGCGGACTTCTTGAAGTTGGGGTCAATTTGCAAGTCCGCGCACAATAAGGCCGACAATCATCTTGCAGTTGATTGCCTTATGACGAGTAACATCGCCTTCGGTCAGCTGGAACTTTGCGCCGCCTAGATTCAGCACTCACCAAACATGCGCGCTCGGACTTGGTCGTTGAAGGGCAGATCGAGTCCGCTATTTACGTGATCCGGCACTCGAGTCGGATCCTCGGCGATCAGCGGCATGGCCTTCGCGCGCAATACAGCAGCCTCAGGTGAAGGATCCAGGAAAAGCGTACGCAGCCACGCTTCCACAGTGTGGCAGGTGCGGAAGTACACACGACGTTGATCCGCGTAACGGCTTGCAGCAGCGGCCCAGTTCGAATCCTTGGAGAGTTCATCACGCAGAGTTCGCGCATCGCGCAAAGCCAAGGAGAGGCCTTGCCCGAAAGTCGGATCGGTAGTTGCCGCCGCATCGCCAACCAGTACCACGCCATCTCGATAGGGGTGTTCTACCCAAGAATCGCTAACGTCAAAACTAGCCAGCGGCCCAATGCTTTTCGCTTCCGCATAGTATTCGGTCAGGGGAGGATGAACTTTTGGAGACTCGCTGGTGAATAGCCCAAGCATGGGGTCGCCTTGCAGACGGTAGCCAACCGTCTTCGGGTATATAAGGTAGGCGCGGAAGCGACCGTTGCCGAGAGGGATCAGAACGGCGCACATGCCGAGGAGGGGATTGAATATAAAAGGGATGGTGTCCGCAGGCGCTTTGACGTCGGTCAAAAGCACCCCGGCCATAAAGTAGGGGTTCGATTGTTCCTGGACTGCGAAGCCGGCCCATTTTCGTGCAGCTGACCCGCGGCCATCGGCGGCAACCACCAGACGCGCCGCGATACGTTCGTGGTTCCCTCCACCGGTGACTACCGCAGGTGTTTTCCCCGTTTCGATCCGCTCAACCGTCACGCCGCGACGAACCTCTACTCCCGCCTGTTCCGCGGCCGCCAGCAATGTTTCCTGCATGACTGGATGGGAAAAGGAAAGAAGCGGCAGGCGTTGTGGAGTTGTTAACCTGAAATCTCGTAGCCCCATGCCGGCCTCGATAAATGGCACGTCGTGACCGCAGGATTTTTTGAGTAGCTCGTAAATTCCCAGTTCGCGGGCTTCGCCGCAGCCCCAGCAAACCAGTCCCTCACCCCGCACGCGATCTTTGAAGTTCACTTCGCGCTCTAATATGAGAACCCTGGCGCCCTGTTCTGCCATCGCTTTGGCCAGTGCGGAGGCTGCGATGCCACCACCAATCGTAATGATGTCGTAACCCTGTGCAGGCACAGTGGTCTCCTTCTCATGCGGCAGTGCGAGTGTGCCCTGGGAGTGTCGAGATCTGGAATCGTGCGGCATCTTAATGATGGCAGCACGACCAGTCAAGCCATCGGTAACATCACCACCACGCGACGCGGATCAGGAAAAGCAAGTCCTGGTAAACGCGGCAACCGTGCAGGTGGAATCCCGGCCAAAACCACTTATCCGATTGCGCGACTTATCTGCCACCAGCCGCGCGCAAGGTGCGATTCGCGATATCCTTATTACTGGAATCCATCACGTCAAGAAGCATCCGCGGTGCGTGAGGATAGAAAGCCTTCACCGCTGGCAGGTTGAGGTCGTGCTCGAGCAAAAAATCAACGAATTCTTTGGTGATGCCGAGTCCACTGGCTTCGGAACCGGCTGGTGGAGTGGGATATTGTCGGTTTTTCTTGGATTTCTCGCGTTCGGCGGCGTTCTATGCCTGCATTTTCCCCAGTTCCTGACCTCTGCCGAATTCCGTCCGTTTTACTCTCTGCACGCGATCCGCCTCTTGATCCAATTCCTCATCCTGGCGGCAGTTGCGTTTGGAGTGATCTCTTCTCTGCTGCGCAAGAAAAAGACTCTGTCGTTAACGGGAATGCTGCTCGCCATCGCTGCGACCGCTTGGGGCGGCTCCAGCGTAAAAGTTAATGGGAGCCAACTCAATGGCGTGACCATCGGCATCGACTGGTTCTTGCTTGATTTGTTGTTGATGGCGCTCATCTACGTGCCACTCGAAAGAATCTGGCCACGGTATCCAGAACAAGGAACATTCAGAAAAGGGTGGACGCAGGATGTGGTTTATTTCATGTCCACCCATCTGCCGATTCAGGTTTTGTCGTTTCTGGTCTTGCTGCCTGCTACCCAGGCCACGAAATATTTGGGTGTTCCGGCTCTTCAAGCATTAATCGCTCGAATGCCTTGGATTTTGCAATTCTGTTTGGCCATTGTGGTTGCGGACGTTGCTGAATATTTTATTCATCTGGCTTTGCACAAAGTCCCTGTTCTGTGGCGCTTTCATTCTATTCATCATTCTTCCAAGGCGCTGGATTGGATCGCGGGTTCACGCTCGCACTTTGTGGACGACACGCTAGTCCGTGGATTCATACTCGTCCCGCTGCTGTTCGGATTTTCGCAATCGATCATCCTGGGGTATTTGGTCTTCGTCACCCTTCACGCCACCTGGACCCATTGCAATTTCGGTCCCAACGCCAAATGGCTCGAAGAGTTTCTGGTTATGCCCCGATACCATCATTGGCACCATACGTCTCAAAAAGAGGGCATCGACAAGAACTTCGCGATCCATTTTCCGTGGATTGATAGAATTTTCGGAACTTACTACTATCCGGATAAATGGCCGGAACTTTATGGCCTGGACGGCGAAGAAATTTCGCCCAGCTTTCTCGGGCAAACCATCGAACCATTCCTGGGAAAGAGAAAGACGTCCTAAAAACCTAGCGCGTCCAAGGGGACGTCCTTGGGTACCTGTGCGCCCGTGCTGGTCGCCTTCACCAAACCCAAGAATTTCATCACTTTAACCGTTATGAATCCAAAGTCGTATTCCGACTTGTCGTGGCTTAGCCGCAAAAGCCCCTCATAGTGGTGATGGTTATTTTGCAGGCATGCGCTAAAGGTCGCCGTTACGGGCAGCCACTCGCCAATATTCATGGCGTTGTCTTCCTCATCGTGATACCGCCGGTATCCAAATTCCCGGGTGTGGGTCCAATAATTTTGAATCATATTTACCCACAGTGAAAAAATCCTGATTCCAAACCACATCGCCAGCGCAAACTTCAGACTTCCAACCAGCTTCCATAAGAGATAAAAACTAGAGGCTTGCGCAAGGATTGCAAAAACCGGATTCGCAACCACCCGGAAAGTCCAGGACTTCAAAATTTTGTCGCCTGCCAGATTTTCTTTGCATTGATACGGCATCAAGCAGAGATATAGAGTTCGCCAAAAATCATCCTCGGAAAGTTTGTTGGGGTCCCCGGGATGGTCGGAATGTTTATGATGCAATCGATGCCGATTGACCCAGGCGATTGGATCCACATAGATCGCGAAGGTGTTGTTCACGATAGTGACGGCTTTCATGAACCATTCCTTGTAGTCGAGCGATCGGTGAGCGATGCCCAGATGAAGAACGTCGGCCAGATACAACCCGCCCATGAACCAGCAAAAGGTAAAATAAGCCCCGCCGATCAACAGTCCCATCCAGGGCCCCAAATGAGCCGGGGCAAAATACACGCAAGCCAGCATGTAAGCCAAAATTATTAAATAGCCATAGAAGTTGTAGATTTTCATCACGACTCCCAGTGAACTTATTGCGGACCATTCAAACAGAAATTGGACGTCCTTTCAAACAACATAAAGCCTGCAACTCACAGCTCTTCAACTGCCAGAGCATTGTGGGGTTGCCACGGACCGTCTGAACCCGCAGCGGTTACCGGAAACTGAGACATTAAGCCTGTTGCGGGAACGGAAAAGACTTGGCCATCTCCAGCATGGGATGACGGTACTTTTCGTGGGCGAACTCACGCGCAATCCGCCATCCTTGACGAGAATAGAATTGTACCGCGACCCGATTCGACTTAACGACGCGAAGGCGGCACGTCTGGCAACCGCGGGCAGCTATCTCGGATTCACCTTGTGCCAGCAGTCTCCTTCCGACACCTTGTCGCCGGTACTCCTGAAGCACCCAAAGGTCATCAACCCACTCCTGGTGCGTTATGATCACCCCGAGAATCTTCGCATCCGATGCTGCTACCCATGCCAGCGGCCAGTCTTCGTCTTTGAACTCCAAGGGGACAGGATTCGGAGCGAAAAGGTCCTTGAACGTCTCCGTCGCTACGATCTCTATGAGGTCTCGCCCTGCGTCGTACTCGTGGGGTCGCGGTCGCCGGATAGCCACCTCGATGGGCATGCACCTATCTTAAGCTTTTGAAGCAAGTCCCGGTAAACGCGCTAACCCGGAAATTGATCCACTGCTCGAATTCTCAGTCGGCAAAGCATGTCTTCGAACTCATCTGCCGCTCAGGCTTCTCTTTTATTTCGCCCCGAGCTGCGATATCGTAATTCGTCCATGTCTAGGCCCGCCCCTTCACTCCCCTTCGATCTGGCCGCCGCCATGGCGCACCTCTCCGCCAAGGACCAAAAACTTGCCCCGCTCATTGCCGAAATGGCGAAATTCGAGATCGACATGACCGCCGCCCAATCCCCTTACGAAGCCCTCATGGAGTCGATCGCCTATCAATCCATCTCCGGCAAAGCCGCCGCGACGATCTTCGGCCGCGTCAAGGCCCTGGGCACCAACGGCCGGCCACCCACCCCGGAAGAAATGCTGAAGCTCCGCAAACAAACCCTCCGCAAAGCAGGTCTTTCCGGCGCAAAGGTGTTGGCGATGAAGGATTTGGCCGCGAAAACGATCCAAGGCATCGTTCCCACCCGCGAAGATGCCTGCAAGATGTCTGACGAAGAACTCGTCGAGCGCTTGGTCTCCGTCCGCGGCATAGGCGCCTGGACCGTAGAAATGTTCCTGATCTTCAACCTCGGTCGCCCCGACGTTCTGCCCATCCACGACCTGGGCGTAAAAAAAGGCTGGTCCGTAACCTACGGCAAAGCCCACATGCCCAAGCCAAAAGAGCTCCTCGCTTTCGGCGAACAGTGGCGACCCTACCGCACCATCGCCAGCTGGTACATGTGGCGAGCCTTCGAGCGCGCAGGCTATGCCGTAACCAACAAGATCCGCCCGCCCAAAGTCCGACGCAAACGCGGCAAGCCGAAGGCCGGCAAGTCAGCCGCCTCCGCCAAGTCCCGGAAGCGCAAACTTGGCTAACCCAAACCGTAGTAGCCGTTCTGTAGCGCAGGGCGGAGCGTGCGCAACCCCGCGACTCTCCGCACTGCTTAGTTCTGTATAGATGTAGCGGGCCTGGTAGCGCCGGCATCCTGCCGGCTCTCGGCGCTCCAAACCATTGCACAATTTTAGTGCAAATAACTGTTTTAGAATCAACACTTGCAAAAGTGTCGCATTCTAAAGGACTTCAAGTTGATTAGAATGAACACTTACAAAAAAGGGGGAGGGGGGTGGGGGTCGAGTTCCGCGTTTTGTAGGATTTTACAGGATTCCCTGTAACTCCTTAATCATCAGATACATAGCGACAACTCCAGCCAAGAGCACTCCACTTTCAAGCGAAACCGAAATCCGATGCAATCGACTGAACTCGGCTAATAAGGGACTGTCCGCCGCAGTAGCCTGGATCGATCCCATTTGTATTCGCAGCGCCGCCATCCTCGGACTAACCGCATGCTGCGACACCACCGTGAGCCCAATCATCGCCAAAACGCAAAGCGCCGCAGGCGCAATCAAACTCGAAGCCGCGCGAGTTCGCAACAATCGCGCCACTAACAGAGTGATTCCGCAAATCACCCCGATCATGTGCATCCACCACAGCGCAAACCCGACCATAGCCCCAGCCTGATCCCGCCCAGCCAACACGCGGAACGCACCTGGCGCCACCACAAAGCTGAGAAACACATCGCTCCCCAGCCATAGGCTCAGAGCCAGAAATTCCACCGTCCGCAGACAGCCAGTCATGATCTACTCCGATCGACTCCAGAGACCGAAACAGCTCAGGCACATAGTATCGAAATGTTCGGCTTCGTCGAGCTAAGCTTTGTCCCGCTTAGCCCTCTCATATCTAGCTTTATCCACTAACGCTTGCTCTACGCGGGTGCCGTTTTTCCTCGGTGCATCCCCGTGCCAAATCAGCGACAATGTCTCGCGCAATGGCAGACTTTCTCGATCTGGAAACGGGTACGACCTTCTCCATGTCGCCGCGACGGTGGGTCGCTCCGACCATCTGGGTCGTGGGTGGCTTTCTGATCGCCTACGCGTACGCATTCATCTCGGCGACCACCAGCGCCAGCGAGAAGTCCTCCGAGTGCACCGCCATCGTGTCCGCCGTGACCTCCAAGCACTCGGTCCCACTTTCGATCTCGGAACCCGGTAGGCCAGCCGTTTTCTGCGACCTGGGCGTCCATTTCCCTTGGCTGAGGACCTACGACAGCGTTTTCATCTACGGCGTGCTCGACAAAAGCCAGCAAGACTCGATCCTGGCCGACCTCCGCAGCTTCTATCGCACATCCCACACCCAGAGGATCCTCGTCCAGTTTTTTGAAAAGGAAAACTGGAACACGTGGTTCGACCCAGGCTCGGGCAGTAGCGGCGGGTCCAGAGGCCCGGAAACTCCGCTCGTCAAGGCCTGGATCGATTAAACAAACACTACTGGATCGACTAAGCAAACACTAATTGGGCACAACGATGGGCGTTCGGTACTCGCCAGATTCCTTGATGATGCGAGAATGAACGGTGGAAGTGGTGGGCGACAAAGGACTTGAACCTTTGACCTCTCCCGTGTGAGGGGAGCGCTCTAACCAACTGAGCTAGTCGCCCGTAGTCTCGAAGAAAACCGCGAATTGGGGAACTCGCGTCTTCGCCGAGGCGTCGAACTAGTTGTAGCAGGAAGGGCCCAGGTTTTCAACCATGACGGCGGTCACTTCTCAAATCGTAACGCAGCTGCAACGCTCGATCGCGCGTGCCATTTATGGCAAGGAAGAAGCGATTCAGTTGTCGCTCATCACCTTGCTGGCGCGCGGACACCTGCTGATCGAGGATGTGCCCGGTGTCGGCAAGACCACGCTCGCGCAGGCGCTGGCCAAGTCGTTTCACTGCAGCTTTCAGCGCATCCAGTTCACTTCGGATTTGCTGCCCAGCGACGTGCTTGGCGTCAGCGTCTACAACCCCGAGACGCGTGAGTTTGAGTTTCGATCCGGGCCGATTTTCGCCAATGTCGTCCTGGCGGACGAAATCAATCGCACCACGCCGCGCACGCAATCCGCTCTGCTGGAAGCCATGAACGAAGCGCAGGTTACCGTCGATGGCAAGACTCTGCCGCTGCCGCAGCCGTTTCTGGTGATTGCCACGCAAAACCCCGTCGAGCATCACGGCACCTATCCTCTGCCGGAATCGCAACTCGATCGTTTCCTGATGCGCATTCGCATGGGCTATCCCTCGCACGAAACGGAGCGCGAGATTCTGCGCAAGCGGGTCGGCGATGATCCCGTGCAGTCGCTGGAGCCCGTCGCCGATGTGGAGGACGTGCTGGCCATGCAGAATTCGGTGGCGCAAGTCAGAGTGGATTCCAGCCTGCACGACTACGCGCTGGAGATCGTGACGCGCACCCGCCACAGCGAACAGCTTTCGCTGGGCGTGTCGCCTCGCGGCACCTTGATGCTGCAACGCGCGGCACAGGCTCGCGCCTTTCTCGATGGTCGCGACTACTGTCTTCCTGATGACTTCAAGCAGCTTGCGGTCGCGGTATTCTCGCACCGGGTGGTCGCCAGTTCACGGCACGCTTCGTTGCAGAAGAAATCGGAAACCACCGAAGCGGTGCTGCGCGACATCGTTGACTCCGTCCGCGTTCCGCTATGAGCAGCAGACACCTTGCCGCGAGAGAACGCCCTCAGCGGCTAGAGCCTTGCGGAATCG
>JBEKWY010000202.1:0-8341 GCA_049512575.1 Candidatus Acidiferrum sp. | reverse complement strand
CGACGCCACACGTCGCTTTTCTGCTCCGCCGAAAGCCCAAACCGTTTCCCCGGCTTCATAAACACCACCTTTTGAAAACAGCTTTATACAAGATGGTGTTGCCTCGACCGTCTGAACCCGCACGACTAATCGGGCGCTGGGATGCAAGCCTGCGCTATTATGCCAACGAAGCGGCACTGGTCCTTCCGTCTTATGAAGGCATTGAGAGTCGTCTCTAAGATAGCGTTGGCTACGGTGGGAGTCCTCGTGGCCGTCTTTGCCGTTATTGCGGCGGCATCGATTTACGCGGGAAAACTAGCCAGGCCAATCTCTTGGCGATTTCCGCAAGGTTACCGAGGTTGGGTGGTCATGAATTTTCAAAACCCCCGCTGTCCACCACTAGTCAAAGACGGCCTTTATTTGGTGATCCCAGTCACGGCCTCAGGTCGCGGCTGCACATCCGCCTCATTCCCAGAGGGATGGAGATATAACCGATACGAATACGTCGATTCGATAGGAAAGCGAACTAGGCTTCGCGCAGACGGCTGGTCAACCAATTCAATGGTCTGGCCGTTTGCTGTAGATCGTGAAAAGAATGAATGGTATTTATTCGTTGGCACTGAGCCAGAGTTCCGAAGAAGCGGGCGAAACCAACCTCGTTAGCTCGCCAGAATCATTTATCGCCTTGGGGCTTTCTCCAACGAGTGCCTGGTACGTCCGTCTGCTCTGCGAAGGCACAGACGATTGAATCCTGTTCACTCCGGTCGAGACACCGCCGAAGTATCAGGATTCGGCACGGGAACTCGGATAGCGGGCGGGCGCCCGGTCTATACTAGTGTGATTTTTGGCGTCACTAGGGGGAATTCAGCGCGTGTATCTGACACTTTGTGAGCGGTTGCGGGCGGCGCTTGCGGGATATATCCGCGAGAAGTATGGCGTGGAGTTGGCCGTGGTGTTGGAGCGCCCACCCAAAATTGAGATGGGGGAGGCCGCTTCGCCGGTTTGTTTTGAATTGGCGAAGAGGTTGAAGAAGGCGCCGCGGATGATTGCGCAGGAGATTGCTGTCGGGCTCGGGCGCGTCGAGGGGATCGCGAAAATCGAAGTAGCCGGTGCTGGCTACTTGAACGCTTATTTTGATCGCCGAGCGTTCTGGGGTGCGATCGCCGACGAAAAAACATCGGCGGAACACAAGCCCGAGAAAATCATCGTCGAGCATACCAGCATCAATCCCAACAAGGCGGCGCATATCGGGCACGTGCGGAATGCGGTGTTGGGCGACACCATGGCGCGGACTTTGCGGGGGGCCGGGTACAACGTGCAGGTGCAGAACTACATTGACAACACCGGCGTGCAGGTCGCCGATGTGGTGATTGCGTTCTTGGAGATGGAGAAGCGGACTCCGGTTAGCGTGAAGATGATGGCCCTGGAGCCGCGATTTGATTATTTGTGCTGGGATTTGTATGCCGCAGCTACGGCATTTTTTGCGCAGGATAAAGCGCGGGCGGCGGCGTTGCGCGGCGCCACTTTACGCGCCATCGAAGAGGGTAAGGGCGAAGAGGCCGAAATTGCGGAAGTTGTCGCCGATTCGATTGTGGGATTTCATCTGCGGACCATGGGGCGATTGGGGATTCACTACGAGTTGCTGGCTCGGGAGAGCGAGATTTTGCATTTGCATTTTTGGGATGCGGCGTTCGAGCAGTTGAAGGCAGCGGGCGCGATTCAGTTTGTTACTACGGGGAAGATGGCCGGGTGTTGGGTGATGCCATGGAAAGAAGAGGGCAAGGATGGAAAGGAGGTTCAGGAGGTAAAGGAAGACGACGAGAACGAGCAGGACAAGATTATTGTGCGGTCGAATGGCACCGTGACTTATGTGGGGAAGGATATTGCTTATCAGCTTTGGAAGTTTGGGCTCTTGGGGAAGGATTTTCACTATGCGAAGTGGGCTAAGGCGCCGGAGGGGGAGACCATCTGGGCTACTACTTCCCGTGCGGATGATCCAGGCGCGCCGCATTTTGGGGCGCCGGCGGCCACCGTTTATAACGTAATTGACGCGCGGCAGGCTTATTTGCAGCAAGTGGTGGCCGCCGGTTTGCGGGCCTTGGGGCATCCGAAAGAGGCCGAGCGCTCGATTCATCTGTCGTATGAGATCGTAGCTTTGACGCCGCGGTGCGCCGCGGAAATGGGCTATGAGTTAGCGGAGGAGGATGCCAAGAAGCCCTATGTGGAGGTTAGCGGGCGGAAGGGTTTCGGCGTCAAGGCTGACGATTTGATTGATAAGCTGGAATCGGCGGCCTTGATGGAGGTGCGGGCGCGACATGGCGAGATGCCCGAGGCGGAGAAGGTTCGTACCGCACATGCGATTGCGGTAGGCGCTTTGCGGTTCTTTCTTTTGAAGTTCACGCGCAACGCGATTATTGCCTTCGATTTCAAGGATGCTTTGAGTTTTGAGGGCGAGACCGGACCGTATTGCCAGTACGCCGTCGTGCGCATTCGCGGGATTCGCCGCAAAGGTGTGGAGGCTGGCGCGGACCGCGCGGCTTTGACTTCCGAATCGGCGCGGGCGATTTTGAGCGGTACCGATGGCACCGAGTTATGGGAGTTGTTGCTTCTGGCAGGTTCGGGGGATACAGCAGTAGATGCTACGATCGCCGCGCAGGAGCCGGCGTTTTTGGCTAAGTATGCGTTTCAGTTGGCCCAGGGATTCAATCATTTTTATCACAATCACCATATTTTGTCGGAAACGGACGAACAGAAGCGCGCGTTTTTGTTGCGGTTGACCGAAATCGTCGAACGCGCCTTGGTCAACGTGCTGCAGTCCATGGGCATCGACGCCCCGGAAAAGATGTAGCCCCCCACGGCACCCATCAACGATCCCACCGTCGTAGGGGCACAGCATCACTGTGCCCGCCCGCAGCAACCAATCAAAAATGGCTGAGCGGTCGTTTCCGCAGACCGACAACAAGCTACGTCCGGGACCGATTTAGCGGTATGGTATAATGTGCTCCAGAAAATGATGCTGCAAAACGCGGCGCCCGCCCAGGCGCCACTCTTTAGCTCCGAATCACCTTCGCAGCGGGCTTGCCCCTCGGTAATCCCCAACCCCTGACCACCTCGATCCAACGAAAAAAACGAAGCAAGGACGGACGCGTCCGTCCTTGCTTCAATCCCCGAACTCGCCGTAAGCGACTCATTCTATGCGGGTTACGCCGTAATCGACCTTCGCGAGCGCCTTCCTAAGCCACTGAAAACAAAGGCACTTCTGCTCAAGCAGTGACGGAACTGACCGTAGCGGTTGTCCTCGCGAGCACACCCGCCAGACCGAAGCTCTCAAACCGAAGCTCTCAATAAGACATGGCTAGGTTGACCAGAGTGCGAAGGGCCACCCCGGTCGGACCCTTGGCGAGCCAGGGTTTGGCGTCGTCGTTCCAGGCTGTGCCGGCAATGTCCAGGTGGATCCAGGGGGTGTCGCCGGCGAATTCGCGGATGAACCACGCACCAGTGATGCTGCCGCCGCCTTTGCCGCTGCCGATGTTTTGAATGTCGGCGAAGCTGCCTTTGATGAACTCGCGGTATTCGTCGTCCATGGGCATTTGCCACATTTTTTCGCCTACTGCTTTGGCGGAGGCCAGGAGCTTGTCGGTCCACGATTGGTCCGCGCCGCTGAAGACGCCTACGTTGATGTTGGCCAGGGCTACTACTATCGCGCCGGTTAGCGTGGCGGCATCGACCAGATGGGTGGCGCCTAGTTGCTTGGCGTAGTGGACTCCGTCGGCGAGGATTAGGCGGCCTTCGGCGTCGGTGTTCAGGACTTCGATGGTTTTGCCGGACATGGCGGTCTGGATATCGCCGGGCTTTTGAGCTTTGCCACCGGGCATGTTTTCGGTGCTGGGCACAACGCAGATGACTTTGACGTTGGGCTTGAGAGCTGACAACGCCCGCATTACGCCTAGCATGGTGGCGCCGCCGGCCATATCGTACTTCATTTTCTCCATGCCATCGGCAGGCTTGATGGAGATGCCGCCGGTGTCGAAGGTTACGGCTTTGCCCACCAGGCCGATGACCGGGGCGCCGGGCTTCGACGGCGTCGCCGGTGTATAGGTTACGACGATCATGCGCGGGGGTTCGGGACCGCCCTGGGCCACGCTGAGCAGCGCGCCCATTTTCAGCTCGGCGATGCGCTTTTCGTCGAGGATGTCCACCGCCAGGCCGGACTCTTTGGCCATGGCTTCGGCTTTGTCGGCCAGAATTTTGGGAGTCAGCTTGTTGGATGGTTCGTTGACCAGATCGCGGGCGAAATTTTGGGCTTCGGCGATGATGCGGCCGCGCGTTAGACCCTTTTCGGCGGCGGCTTTATCTTTGTCGGAATAGCCGGCGATCACGAAAGCGTCGATGGACTTATCGTTCTTCTTGTCGGATTTGTATTTGTCGGTCTCGAAATTGGCGGTGATGGCGCCTTCGGCGATGGCTTGGGCGGAGTTTTCGTTGAGATCGTTCTCGCGGACCAGGAAAGCCAGTTGCTTGACGGAGCGGGATTTCAGATAGCGCAGCGCGGCGCCCGCGATTTTGCGCAGGTTGGCGACGTCGAATTTGTCGCGCTTCCCGGCTCCCACCAGCAGGAGGCGGGTGGCTTTGAGGCCCGCGGGAGCGTGGATCAGGGTCATTTCCAGCGCCTTGCCGGTGAATTCGGCGCTGGCGGAGAGTTTTTTCAGCAGGCCGTTGGCGGATTTGTCGATTTCAGCGAGGGTGCCTTGGATAGGATCTGTATCTTCAAAGACGTAGGAGACCAGAGCGTCGGTCTCGATTGTGGCGTAGGGCTTGGTTTCCAGCGTGATCTGCATGATTGCGTTTATCGCCTCCGATTGCGATACATGGCTTGGTCAGCTTCGCGGCGGGCTTCCTTGGTGCGCTCGTCCTGGCGGCGGTCCCACGTCTTCTTGCCTTGCGCCAGAGCAATTTCGCATTTCGCAATGCCGTCACGGAAGTATATCCGCAGGGGGATGACAGTTAAACCCTTGGACTGAACGCGGCCTGCCAACTTGTAAATCTCATTTTTGTGGAGAAGGAGTTTTCGGGAGCCGAGAGGCTCGTGATTCCAGGGGCCGCCGGGACTGTATTGAGCGATGTGGGCGTTGACGAGCCAGGGCCCGCTGGGTTTGAAATCGACGAAAGCGTCGCGGATGTTCGCTTTGCCTTCGCGAAGGGCTTTGACCTCGGTGCCGTGAAGGACCAAGCCAGCCTCGAGTCTCTCCAAGAGGTGATAGTTGTAGGAGGCGGCGCGATTTTGGGCGACGACTTTTTCCTTCTCTCCCTCTTTGGACTTGCTTGAGGACTTACCGGCGGGTTTGCCAGGTTTCGTGGCGGGCTTGGGCACTCTTTAATCCTATGTGACTGCGAGATTAAATGTTAGTCGGAGGGGGTAACATATGCAAGACAGCCAACCTTCCACAGCTTGTTTGCCCTCTAACCCGATGCTAAGCTTCGACGGAATCGTGCCCGAGCCATGGAGAGTGCATGCGAGGATGGAGCAAGACAATTTTGTGTTTGGGTATCGGGCTATTGGCCGCGGGCTGCCCAAAGGGCAAGCCTGACTATCAACAGGGCGTCAAGGCTCAAAACCTGCAAGATTACGATGCCGCGTACGACTTCTACCAAAAGGCGCTGAAGAGCCAGCCAGAGAACGCCGAATACCAGATCAAGTTCAACCAGGCGAGATTCGAGGCATCCGCATTTCACGTCAAGCAGGGACTGAAGCTGCGTGAGCGCGGCGACCTGCCCGGGGCTGCCGGAGAGTTCCAGCGCGCGGCGGCGATCGACCCGTCGAGCCCCATCGCGGAACAAGAGCTGCGCAAGACGGCTGACATGATCGGGGAGCGGGAGCACGCGGCGGAAGCTGCTGCGGAGAGTGCCGAGGGCCCAGCCGAGGCGCCGTTAGCGTCGATGCCGCCGGAGATCAGGCCGCTGTCGCGCGCGCCGATCAGCCTGCATATGTCGAATGACGCCAAGATCGTGTTCGATACGATCGGGAAGCTCGCGGGATTGACGGTGGTTTACGATCCAGATTTCCCTGCCCGGCGGATACCCATTGCCCTGGACGGCGTGACCATCGAGCAGGCGCTGGATATCGCATCGCTGGAAAGCAAGGCCTTCTGGAAGCCGGTAACGGAAAATATCATCTTCGTGATTCCGGACCAGCCGCAGAAGCGGAGGGATTACGAGGAGCAGGAAGTACGGACGTTCTATTTGTCGAACACCGTGCAAGCGCAGGACCTGACGGAAATCGTGACGGGGTTGCGGCAATTGCTGGACCTGAAACGGCTGCAACAGCTCAACGCGCAAAACGCGATCATTATCCGGGATACGCCGGACAAGCTGGCGATCGCGGAGAAAATGATCAAGGACATCGACAAGGCCAAGCCAGAGGTTGTGATCCAGGTGCAGGTGCTGGAGGCGCGGCTGGATAAGATGAGGAACCTGGGTATTTTGCCGGGGCAGAGCGCGTCGATCGGAATCGTGCCGCCGGGAACGACGACGACAACGACGGGGACGTCGACAACCTCGACGACCTCGACGAGCTCCACGACGAATATTTTGACGCTGCAAAACCTGGCGCACCTGAATGGATCGGCTTACAGCGTCACGCTGCCGAACTTTACCGCGAACGCGCTGCTGAACGATTCGGACACCAAGATCATTCAGAATCCCGAGGTGCGATCGGTCGATGGGCAGCCTGCGAAGCTGCGTATCGGTGATCGCGTGCCGGTAGCCACGGGCAGCTTCCAGGCGGGCGTCGGCGTGGGCTCGACGGCAGGAAGCGGATTCGTAAATCCGTTGGTGAACACGCAATTCCAGTACATCGACGTCGGTGTGAACGTGGACATCACGCCGCGAGTGCATCCGAATCACGAAGTGAGCATGAAGGTGAGCATCGAAGTTTCGTCGGTGACCGGCCAATCGAATATCGGCGGCATTCAGCAGCCGATCATCAGCCAGAGAAAGATCGATCACGAGATCCGGCTGAAGGAAGGCGAAGCGAATATTCTGGGCGGCTTGGTGGAAAAGACGGACACCCGGAGCAACAACGGCTGGCCCGGCCTGGGAAATGTCCCGCTGCTGCGCTACCTGTTCGCTGAGGATAGCAAGAGTTATGAGGACGACGAGATTCTGATCATTCTGACGCCGCGCATCGTGCGGATGCCAGAATGGACGCGGGCGAACCTGCGGCCTTTGTATTCCGGCTCGGAAACGAATGTGCAGGTGCGACGCGAGAGCGAAGTGCGCGCGCCTTCGCAAGAGACGCCACAGGCGCCGGCGAATCCGGCTAATCCGCCGACGGGGGGTGCTCCTGCCGCGCCGAATGCGGCGCAGGGAGGACAGTCCGCGCAAATGCGATTCGAGCCGCGGAGTCTGTCGTTGAAGGTGGGGCAACAATCGACGATGGGCGTCGTGGTCGACAACGTGAACGACTTGTTCTCGATTCCCTTTTTGCTGCAATACAACCCGGCGGTGATCAGCGTGGAAGAAGTGCAGCACGGCGGATTCTTGCAAGGCGGGAATCAGGAGATCGCGATCGTAACCAACATCAATAAAGAGAAAGGCCAGGCGATTATTTCGGCGACGCGGCAACCCAACACCGTGGGCGTAAGCGGGACGGGGACGATCATGGGGATTGTGGTGAAGGCCGTGGGTCCCGGCACGTCGAATCTGTCGATCGTGCAGGTGAACGCGAAAGACTCGCAGCAGAAGCCGATTCCGCTGGTAACCAGCGAGGCAACGCTGCAGGTACAGCCGTAGTCAAATTTACAGGGGATATGTTGCGCAGGAAACGACTTCGGAGCCGGGCAAGCGCGACAGAGGCGGGCATGACGCTTCTGGAGTTGATCCTGGCGTGCTCGATCTTGTTGATCTTGACTTCGGCGGCTTTGCCGATTGCGCGCTACACGATCGTGCACAAGCGAGAGGCGGAGTTGCATTACGACTTGCGGCAGATGCGCGACGCCATCGACCGGTACAAAGATTTGGCGGACCGGAATTTGATCCGCATTGAAGTTGGAAGCGAGGGTTATCCTCCGGATTTGGAAACGCTGGTGAAGGGCGTGCAGCTCGGCGCGGGAAACGATCGCAAGATCCGATTCCTGCGGAAGATACCCACGGACCCGATGACCGGCCAGACGGACTGGAATTTGCTCGCGGTGCAGGACGACCCGGACTCGACGAGTTGGGGCGGTAAAAACGTATTCGACGTACACTCAAAATCACAGGGGACTGCCAGCGACGGGACGAAATACTCGGACTGGTAGTGGTGATAAAAGGTGCAGCATGAATGAAAACTTCAAGAGAGGTGGCTTCGTGCCTGGGCGCCGAA
>JBEKWY010000201.1:0-8360 GCA_049512575.1 Candidatus Acidiferrum sp. | reverse complement strand
GCTACAGCGATATCGCTCCTTACTACGACCTCGTCGAGAAATATGTCGGCGTGACCGGAATGGCGGAAGGACTGGAGCACCTGCCAGATGGGCAATTTCAGCCGCCCATGCCGCTCACCTGTCAGGAATCCATCTTCCGTGAGCGCGTGAAGGAAAAGCTCGGGCGCACGGTTACCCTCGCCCGGTCCGCCAACCTCACGCGTCCGATCAATGGACGCGGACCATGCCATTACTGCGGGCCGTGCGAGCGCGGCTGCGTGACGCATTCCTATTTCAACGCCGCGTTCACCACGGTTCCCGATGCGCTCAACACCGGCAAGTGCACGCTCATTTCCAACGCTATGGTCCACAAAGTTCTGATGGATCCTGGCACTAATCGCGCCCGCGGATTGCTCTATGTCGACCGCATTACGCGGCAATCGCATGAACTGAACGCGCGCGTGGTGATCCTGTGCGCCCAGTCCCAGGAGTCGGTGCGCATCCTGCTGAATTCCGCGACCCGCGAGTATCCCAACGGTTTGGCGAATTCCAGCGGCGTGCTCGGCCACTATCTCACGGCGCACGTGCGCAGCGGTGGCGGCAGCGGCGAGTTCCCGACGGCCGGCAGGAAACACACGCTCGGCGCTCCGGTGAAGCCGGTCGGCATCTACGTTGCGCGCTTCCGCAATCTAAAAGGTCAGCCGCCGCACAAGAAATTCCTTCGCGGCTTCGGCTATGAAGGCGAATCGAGCCTGGACTTCAACTTTCATGCTCCTGGATTTGGGGCCGCTTACAAGAAAGCCGTTCTGGAACCGCGCGCGTCGCTCGATGTCACCGGTTTCGGCGAAGTGCTGCCGCGGTGGGACAACTTTGTGGAAATCGATCCGCAGGTGAAAGACATCTTCGGCATACCGGTTCTGAAGATTCATATGTCCGATGGAGAAAACGAGCGCGCCATGATTCAGGACATGGGCGATTCCGCCGGCGAGATGCTGGAAGCCGCCGGCGCGAAGAACATTCGCACCTACGCACATCCTTCCGCGCCACGATGGGCGCTGCACGAAGCGGGTATCGCGCGGATGGGTAGCGACTCGAAGAAGTCCGTGCTCAACCAGTTCCAGCAAACCCACGACGTCAAGAATCTCTTTGTCATGGATGCTTCCGGATTCACGTCCAATCCGTGCCAAAATCCCACGCTCACGATCATGGCTTTGTGCGTGCGGTCTTGCGACTACTTGATGGGGGAATTGAAGCGATCGCCTTCGCTCGCGTGAAGCGGACGGCAATCCGGCGAAGCAACGCTCCCGACGTGCTAAATTTCAGTAAGTAATTTATAATCAATGGTTTACGAGCTAATCAGGTGTCTCTGCTAGAACCGGCCGATTTTGGTTAACAATAAGACCCCCCCTCCCCCCTTTTTTTCGTAAGTGTTGATTCTAAAGCAGGTTTAAGTGCTTTGTTATGCGACAGTTTTGCAAGTGTTGATTCTAAATGGGTTAAGATGTTCGAATCGGACGATATAATTCCGGCGTTCGCGGCGTCACCTTACAGGGGTTCTCATCGGCACCTTGGACCGCAAGATAGGAGCTTTCCTCAGGGGCTGAAGCCCGATCTTGATTGCTCTATGTCGGAGCTAAAGCTCCGACCCCTAAGGATCCGCTAACGACCCCCTAAAGGCACAGGAGGATGAGGACGGCGACGACACGAGAGTCGTGAAGATGGAACGACCCTTTGATTCGCGAGCTTACTTTGAGAGGCGGTAGAGGGCGCAGGCGTGCGGTGGCAGCTGCAGTGATAGGGATTCGACAGTGCCGTGGTCCTGGTGTTCCCAGACGTCGCGCAGGTGGAAATTGGCGCCGGTTAAGCCTAAATCTTTCCAGGTGTAGTGAACCTTGTGGTCGCGATCGTCGAGATTGAAGATGGCTACGTAGTTGTCATCTCCCGGATCGGTCTTGGCCATCCACACGACCGTGTTGCTAGTCGAAATTACGGGATGGTTTTCTTTGGAATGCTGGTCCACGTCGATGACTTCGGGGTTGGTCAGCAGAGCGGTGATCCAGGCGTCGTTGGAGGGCAAGTTGGCGCCGATCATAAGCGGGGATCGGAATATGCTCCAGAGCGTCAGTAGGGTGCGCTGTTCGTCGTGCGTGAGGCGCGTCTGGCGGGCTTTGCCCCAGCCCGGAGCGGGGCCCAAATATCCTATGGGCAGCATGTCTGCGTCCGGCCAGGCTCCGGGTTGCGCCACGCCAGCCCACTTGGCGATGCGGGGGAATTGATCGCCGAGGCCTTGCGGGTAATCGACTGTGCTGTGCCACAGGTCCCATACGTCGTCGGAAATGCGCCAGAGGTTGGCGTACTTGCGCATTTCGTCCACTTTTTCCAGCGGGGCCGCACCGGGGGATAGGCTCAACACAATGGGGCGGCCCGTCTTGCGCAGGGCCGTGCTCAGCATGCGAATCTCGTCGCCCTTGTAAGGTCTGCTGGCGATGCAGTCGACTTTGATGAAATCCACGTCCCAGGTTGCATACAGACGGGCTATCGAATCGTAGTAGGCCTGTGCCGCGGGTTTGGAGGTGTCCAGGCCGTAGTTGTCGTAATTCCACGGGCAGGTATCGGATGTGTCCGCGGCGTCGGCCGAGTGGTATGCGGAACCCTCGATCGGAAGATTTTTTTCGACGGCTTGCTTGGGGATGCCGCGGAGAATGTGGATGCCGAATTTCAGACCGAGCGAGTGCGCGTAGTCGGCGAGGGGCTTGAAGCCGCTATTGTTCGCCGAGGATGGGAATCGACCGACTGCGGGCGTGTAACGGCCGTGGTCATCCAGGCTGTATTGCGAGGTCTTGGAGTTTCCTTCGGGGGTGGGATTGATGACGAACCACTCCATGTCCACGACGACGTACTGCCAGCCGAAGGATTTCAGATGATCGGCAAACCATTTGGCGTTGGCTTTGAAGTCGGGCTCGGTGATGGTGGTGCCGAAGGAATCCCAGCTGTTCCAGCCCATGGGCGGCGTGGGAGCGAGAGGGACGTCGACGGATTCGTTCGGAGTGGAAATTGTTTCGGTCGGCGGAGTGTGGGGATGGCGGTACGATGTGGCGGCGAGTAGCGTAAACGGGAGTAGAGCTAGCGAGAGGATTCGGATGTTCATTGGTGTGGCGTCGCGGTGCGGATTGTAGCACAGGGGTTTTGGGTGACGCGGTTGCGTTTCGGTGAGTTTGGGTCTAAACCGCCGCCTGGAAGGCGGCGCTACCAGTGGCGAGCTAGTCGATGAGCGGTTGGTAGCGGATAGCGGACGGGCACGGCTGTGCCGTGCCCCTACGGGCCCTTAAAGGCAGGCGGCGAAGTGCTTCACCGGGTGGGTGATCTCACGTACAATCGGGTTTATCGAGGCGAGGGAAGCCTGTAATGACGTCAAAAATTACTCGACGATATGGGATTGGCGACGGGGCGTTGGTTGGCGCGGCGCAGAACCATACCCCGGCTGAGGGGAGTGCCATCGCCGCGATTCAGGGGTTGCAGTTGCAGCCGAATCGAGGGATACCGCTCAACCTGGATTGGGTCGAAGAGGTGCGCGTCAATACTAGCGCGGTGGAACGGCGGGCGCAGACTTTGGTGACGCGACGGACCGTGAAGAAGGAGTGGCAGATTGCGTGGTTGCTGCGGGCGATTTCATGCATGGACTTGACGACCTTGTCGGGTGACGACACTGACGAGCGGGTGCGGCGGTTGTGCGCGAAGGCGCGGCAGCCGATTCAGCACGATATTGTGAAGCTGCTGGGGATCGAGAAACTCAACATTCGGGTTGCAGCGGTTTGCGTGTACCACACGTTTGTGGAGACGGCGCTGCGCGCCTTGGAGGGCACCGGGATCAAGGTGGCGGCTGTATCCACAGGCTTTCCGGCGGGATTGTCGCCATTGGACGAACGCGTGGCGGAGATTCGGCGGTCGGTAGAGGCTGGGGCGCACGAGATCGACGTGGTGATCACGCGGGCGCACGTGTTTGGCGGGCGGTGGCAGGCTTTGTTCGACGAAGTCGCTACGTTCCGGGCGGCTTGCGGGCCTGCGCATATGAAAGTCATTTTGGGGACTGGGGATTTGCTGACGTTGCGGAATGTGGCGCGGGCTAGCGTGGTGGCGATGATGGCGGGGGCGGATTTTATTAAGACATCGACGGGGAAGGAAACGACCAACGCTACTTTGCCGGTGGGATTGGTGATGACTCGGGCGATTCGGGAATATGCGCTGGAGACCGGGATGGCTGTGGGGTTCAAGCCTGCTGGCGGGATTCGGACGGCGAAACAGTCGTTGGAATGGCTGGCTTTGATCAAAGAGGAGCTGGGGGATTCGTGGTTGAATGCGGAGATGTTTCGGTTTGGGGCTAGCAGCATGTTGGGGGATATTGAGAGGCAGCTCGAGTTTCATGCGACTGGTCGGTATTCGGCGGAATATCGGCATCCGATGGCTTGAGATGAAGTAATGAGGTAACGATGTAACGAGGTAACGAAGAAGCGAAGAAGCGAAGAAGCGAAGAAGCGAAGAAGCGAAGAAGCGAAGAAGCGAAGAAGCGAAGAAGCGAAGAAGCGAAGAAGAATTAACCACAGAGGGCGCGGAGAGCGCAGAGTTTAATGAGTATTGTCGAAAAATTTATGTCGATGGAGTATGGGCCGGCTCCGGAGGATCCGCGGGAGGCGGTGGTGTGGCTGGAGCGGCACGAGCGGCTGCTGGGGCACTTCATTGGCGGCGCGTGGGTAGCGCCGATGGAAGGGCAATACTTCGATACGACCGATCCTTCTACGGGCGAGACTTTGGCTCGCGTGGCGCAGGGTTCGGCGGCGGATGTGGACGCGGCGGCGAAGGCTGCGCGCGGGGCGCTGCCTGGGTGGCAGGCGCTCTCGGGTCACGCGCGGGCGCGTTATTTGTATGGGCTGGCGCGGCTGGTGCAGAAGCATTCGCGGCGGCTGGCGGTGCTGGAGACGATGGATAACGGGAAGCCGATTCGCGAGAGCCGCGACATCGATATTCCGCTGGTGGCGCGGCACTTTTATCATCACGCGGGTTGGGCGCAGCTTTTGGCGGAGGAATTTCCTGGTTATACGGCTTGCGGCGTCGTAGCCCAGATCATCCCCTGGAATTTTCCGCTGCTGATGCTGGCTTGGAAGATTGCGCCGGCTCTCGCTGCGGGAAACACCGTGGTGCTGAAGCCCGCGGAATTCACGCCCCTTACCGCTCTGGCGTTTGCGGAGATTTGCCAGGAGGCGGGATTGCCTGCTGGTGTGGTGAATATTGTTACCGGTGATGGATCGACCGGCGAAGCGCTGGTCGTGCATCCCGATGTCAGCAAGATCGCGTTTACGGGATCGACCGAAGTGGGGCGCGCGATTCGCAAGGCGACTGCGCCGGGCCACAAACGGCTTTCGCTGGAACTTGGGGGGAAGTCGCCCTTCATCATTTTTGAGGATGCCGATCTGGACAGCGCGGTGGAAGGCTTGGTGGATGGGATTTGGCTCAACCAAGGGCAGGTCTGCTGCGCGGGCTCGCGGTTGCTGATGCAGGAAAGCATCGCGGAGCCGCTGCTGGAAAAAGTGCGGCAGCGCATGAGCACTCTGCGCGTGGGCCCGCCGCTGGACAAAGCGATCGATGTGGGGGCTATTGTCGCGCGGGTGCAACTGGAACGTATTCAGCGACTGGTGGAGCAAGGAGTGGCCGAGGGCGCGACGTGCTGGCAGCCGCCGGGACTTGCGTTGCCTTCGCGGGGACTGTTTTTTCCGCCGACACTGTTGAGCAACGTGCATCCGGCGTCGATCGTGGCGCAGCAGGAAATTTTTGGTCCGGTGCTGGCGGCGATGACCTTTCGAACGCCCCGCGAGGCTGTAGAGCTGGCGAACAACACCGTGTACGGGTTGGCGGCCAGCGTATGGAGCGAGAGCATCAACGTGGCGCTGCATGTGGCGGCGCAACTGAAGGCCGGCGTGGTCTGGGTGAACAGCACGAATCTTTTCGACGCGGCGTGCGGGTTTGGCGGCTACCGCGAAAGCGGGTTTGGGCGCGAAGGCGGCAGGGAGGGGATGCTGGAATATCTCGAGCCGGCCTGGTTTGCGCAGGCTCCGGTTCTTCGGAACGCGCCGATCGCGATCGACCTGCCGTTCGAGGAGCATGAGGATGCACACGCGGGGCCAACAATCGATCGGACCGTGAAACTGTACATCGGGGGAAAACAGGCACGGCCGGATTCGGGATATAGCGTGGAAGTGCGCGGCGCAGACGGGCGTTTGCTGGGCGAAGCGCCGTTGGGGAATCGCAAGGATATCCGCAATGCGGTGGAGGCGGCGCGCAAGGCGGAGGCTTGGGGAAAGACCACGGCGCACAACCGAGCGCAAGTGCTCTACTACATTGCCGAGAACCTTTCGCAGCGCAGCGGGGAGATTGCGCATCGTTTGGCGGCGGTTGTGGGACAGGAACAGGCCGAGGAAGAGGTGCGATACGGAATCGAGCGCGTGTTTTCTTACGCGGCTTGGGCCGATAAGTTTGATGGCGCGGTGCACAATCCGCCGTTTCGAAATGTGGCGTTAGCGATGAACGAGCCGATTGGCACGGTCGGAATTGTTTGCCCGGCGGAGGCGCCGCTGCTGGGACTGTTGTCTCTGGTGATGCCGGCACTTGCGGTGGGGAATACGATCGTTGCGATTCCTTCGGAGCGATACCCGCTGATCACCGGAGATTTGTATCAGGTTTTCGAAACCAGCGACTTGCCTGGGGGCGCAGTCAATCTAGTGACTGGGCGATCGGCTGAGTTGATGAAAGTCTTGGCTGAGCACGCGGACGTGGACGCCATTTGGTGCTTTGGAGACGAGCAGAGCAGCGCGACTGCAAAGGCGTTGTCGATTGGAAATTTGAAGCAGGTATTTACAAATGAAGGTCGCGCGATTGATTGGTTCAACGTGGATCAGGGCGAGGGCCGATGGTTTTTGCGGCACGCAGTGCAAGTGAAGAATATTTGGGTTCCTTACGGCGAGTAAGATTGAGCGCGGTTCTTTCCTTCCTCAGTTTCCCTTCATGATCGTTTAACTTCGGCCCGCGATCAGGAATGCGGGTGTGTGAAAAATCGGGGACGCCATCGGAGACTTTTCGTTCAGGTGTGCCGGTTGAGATTCCTCGGACATCCTCGTCGGATGTCCTCAGAATGACAATCTCTCTTTGCGGCAGTAATGGAGTGTTTGCGAGATCAACGGGACGGGTTGACGATGAAGGATTGCGGTGGCACTCCGGGTGGCTGGGCCCGCCATCCTACGCCTCCCTCCCGAAAGGGGCAGGTGGCACCGGAGTGCCGGTGACCATACATGTTATATTATAACTTCGTAATATAAGTCAAGAGCAAATTGGTATAGACTCAGTATACAAAGAAGGTGCAGCGCACCTCCTGCCTTGAATCGCCCGTCACTGAAGAGCGCCTGGAAAAGAGTCATTTGTGGTGCGGCGCCGGAAGGCACCGGTACGAGGAGCGTGGAAATGGTACGAAATGGAGTCTTCCCGCTGGACCGAGGTTGTCAGAATCTTATCCTCCTTCCTAATCCACTTTCGCGCCAGCATGTGCTCGGCGTCCCGGAGAATCGTCCATGCGCCGTTTGGAAGATCGTTCCACACGAGATCGTCGTGCCTCGCGGAGGCATGCTGTGAAAACGCCACTTCGCGTGGGGTTGTGGAAGTCTGCGATTCCCGAGCAGGCCGCAGAATCGGAAAACATTTCTAAAGATGGGATGTTCTTTGCGACGGACCTGAGCCTATCGGTGGGAACGGTCGTCGAGGTGCTCCTGAAGATGCCCGAAGAGGTCACCGGGGAGCCTACCGCAGAGTGGCGCTGCACCGGGCACGTGGTCCGCGTGGAACCGGTGAAGTCGCCCGGCGGGGAGCAACGCGTCGGCGTGCAATTTGACTGCTGCCAGGTGTCGAAGAGTTGAGGCTGGCCCGGATCGATAAAGGGGCAATTACAGCATGACTGAGCCGGGCCCTGACGTTCCCACGCCTGCTGGAGGGACGGCAAAGTTCGCTGCCTTGCCATGGGCGAGTTTTAGTCCTAGGCGTTGCCCTTTTAAGCAATTCCGGGCTGGAAAAAAAGCCCGGCTGTAGACACCCGGCCTACTATCGGATTCGAGAAATCAGGATTCGGAAGAAGGAAAATGGTCGAGGAACGCAGACAATACCAGCGGCTGGTTCCCAACGCACCGCTTTTTATTTCATTAGACGATTCCAAGAGCGGATTGCTGCTCGATTTGTGCGCCGGTGGGCTGGCGGTGGCCAGCCTGGTGCCTCGGAATCTGGACGACGTCGTCTCCTTGGCGTTCGATCTGCCTGAAGGCGTTGGACACATTGAAGCGAAAGCGGCC
>JBEKWY010000200.1:0-8543 GCA_049512575.1 Candidatus Acidiferrum sp. | reverse complement strand
TATGTTGAAGGTCTGGCCCGGTCCTCCGCCTTTGGTTTTCAACCCGACCAGCAAACTCTGGGAATCGAAACCCTTTCCCGACACGCTGTGGGGCCAGTGCGTGTGGATTGACATACAGGGCTCCGGTAATACCGGGGCGGGCGTCGACAAGACGTGCGCCGTGAACGGATCGTCGCGAACAGCCGCAAGCACCTACGGCATCGATCAATTCATCCACTTCCAAATGACGCAGGCCGCTGCGGATCAGATCAACACGGCAACTTCCGACACAACTTCGGTTTCCGCCGGAGACTATGTGGTTCTGGTCGGAATGCACGCCACGTCGCGTGAAATCACTCGCTGGACTTGGCAGTCCTTCTGGTGGGTCAACGCTCCCGACAATCCTGCAGCTCCGAGTTCGGCTTCCATTGCGTCCCATCGCCCGGCCCAATTATCGGGCGCCCCCCGTCATTACGCACAGTGCGCAGGCTATGACGAGGCGTTGCCGCCACAACCGAGCATCGGTGGTTCGAACGTTGGTGAAACGGTTTACTGCTACAACCCATATCTCGAAGCACCGTTTCCCTCCTCGGCCTTGCCTGATTCGCAGCCGGGCGATATCCGAATGAATGGGAAAATCGTAAAAACAGCGAACAATGTTGGCGTGCAAACGAATTGCATGAGCTGCCATGAACAAGCAACCTACAACCCCAACAAAATATCTCCAGCCCCTCGGTATACCGGAGCGCGCTACGTCGACCTGAACAGCCCGGCATTCAATGGAGCACTTAAGGTCGACTTTCTTTGGTCAATTTCGGACGACGCCCAATAAAGGAGATAGCAATGAGCCAAGCCAAGGTGTCTTTCGCCAAACATATCAAGCTTCTCTTTCGCGCCATCGATATTCAGCACATGCAACCCTTCGAAGTTCTGCTGGACGACTACGCATATATGTCCGATGGCGCCAACGACCACGCGAACGCCCAGGCCGTCTACGATCAGTTGTCTTCGCATTCGATGCCGCCAGGAGGGCCGTTCTGGACAGCAGCACAGTTGGGACTTTTCTCCAGCTGGATGAATGACGGCTATGAGCCCTGAAGCGTGGACACGGCGGACAGATCGTGTCGACAGAATTTCCTGACTCGCTCGGCCCATTGTTTCGGTCATTAAATTAGGGAGATTGTAAATGGCAAATCCGACGATCGAGCATTTTGTCGTTCTTATGCTGGAAAATCGCTCATTCGATCACATTTTCGGATATCGAAAAGGGGTCGATGGCCTGAAGGGAACTGAATTCAATCTTCTTGATCCATCAAAGCCTCAGGCACCCACGAATCCCGCTATAAAGGTAAGCAACGCCGAACCGTACAGCATTACGGCCGGACAAGGCCCGGCACACTCGTTCAATGCCGTTTCGACTCAAATATTTGGGACAAAAACAGCTGGTTCAGCGAGCGGAGCAGACAACAGTGGCTTTGTTAAGAGTTATCGCGAAGCACTCAACGAGGATCATATCTCGAATCCCACGTCGGATCAGGTTCGGCTCGTTATGGAATCGTTCGCTCCTGGGACTCTTCCAGCTTTCGAAGCTTTAGCGGACAACTTTTGTCTCTGCGACCGATGGTTTTGCGAAGTACCGGGCCCGACAATGCCGAACCGCATGTTCATCCATATGGGATCTTCAGGTGGGTACGTTCACAATGTCTGGAGTCATAAATTCTCCGATACGACCATATACGATCTACTTGAGCAAAATAACAAGACCTGGGCGACGTACGATTTCGACCAAAACGAAGTGCGGCAATTTCCCGGCCTAAGTCGGAAAACCTCGTCGTTCAAGCGTTATGAAGATGACTTCGCGAAAGACGTCAAGTCAGGAGCGCTTCCGAACTACTCCTTCGTCATTCCTCGATTCTTTGCGAAAACAGGTTCGGTGAACTCGATGCATGGCCCGTACGACGTACGTCCAGCCGACCAATTTGTCGCAGATACTTACAATACCTTGCGGTCGAACGCGGCCGTTTGGAACAGTACGGTCCTCATTGTCACCATGGACGAGCACGGTGGGTTCTACGATCACGTCGTTCCGCCGAATTTGCCTGCCGACAGTCTGGACGGCTTCTCCTCGCCGCCACCAGGTGATAGTGCCAGTTGGGTGCCAAAGTTTAAGTTCAATCGACTCGGATTGCGGGTACCAACGCTAATCGTGTCCCCATGGGTTTCCGCTGGGCGGGTCGACTCCTCTCCATACCGCCATACTTCTGTTCTAGCAACTGTTATCAAAATGTTTGGCCTGCGTGGGCAACTGACTAACCGCGTCAAGACGGCAGCCACATTCGAAGGGCTATTTTCCGAAAGGATCGCCCGCACCGATGCTCCGCAAAACATTGAGAGTGCCGAACACATTCCCACGCCAAGAACGTTTGCCTCCGGCATTACCGTTGACCAACGTCAGTACGGTCTTGATTCTATGCAACACGAAATTGTGCAGGGCGTCGATGCCTTGACGCGTCCCAAAGCAGCTGAACCTTTAGCTCTCGCCGCTCATCCCGACACCCAAGCCGAGGCATCAGCATTTATTAACGCTCGTTACCGACCTGCTTCAAAAACTGGAATATCGAGGAGACGCCGCTCCCGTTCGCGCTGAAACACGAACCACAGCATTGAGAGGAATTTGACCTGCCGTCTAGCTGGCATCGTCAAATGATGATGCCCAGTTATGCTACGGCGAATATCGTGGTCGCCAGTCACTGTGCGGATAGAGCATAACGTTGCAAGTCGAAACTCCCGATTCCTGCCAGTCTTTGAAAGCGAGATCTACCTATGCCGAACCTCTACACCTCTCTCATCGCCCGTCAGAATCCAAAGCTGAAAACGTTGGCACCGAAAAAGCAGCGCGCGCTGGTCACCCCAGAACACGCCGCCAAATCTGTGGAGGCACTTCAGGCCACGGTTGCCGATGAACATCTTGGCCAATTCGCCGAAATCGTGAGAATCCAAGAATCCAACAAGTCCATCGCGGTCATCGGCGCAGGGCTCGCAGGGCTTTCCGCTGCCTACGAACTTCGGAAACGCGGTTATCGAGTAACTATCTTCGAGGCCTCCGATCGATCCGGCGGCCGGACCATCACCATCAAAGAACTGGTCAAGCGCCATCACATGGATGGTGGGGCCGAACTCATTGGCTCTAATCACCCCCTGTGGCTCTTCTACGCCGACCAGTTTCACTTGGGGTTCAGTGACGTTCTCGAGTACGACGAGTCGCCGATTATCATCGGAAGCAAACCACTCAAGCCGGCTGCCGAGAAGAAATTGTTAGCCGACATGAATGATGCTTTCAGCTTCATTTCCGCGCATGCGAAGAGAATTATTGATCCGTACGCGCCTTGGACCGACCCGCGAGCCTCATTCTTGGACCAAGAAAATGTCTACGACTTCGTTATGCGCACGAAATGGCCTCGCTTGTGTAAAGACGCTATCTTGCAACAACTGGAATCGGACAACGGGGTTTCGGCGAAGAACCAAAGCCTGCTAGGTCTCCTCTCCATGGTGAGAGGTGGCGGCATGGAACGCTACTGGATCGACACTGAAGTGTACCGATGCAAGAAAGGCACGCAAGCACTCTCCCTGATGTTCGCCGCCGTCCTAGAGAAATGGGACTGTCCTATTCAATACAAATCTCCGGTTACGAGAATCAACGTTCTCGAAGATGCGGTGCAGATTTCCACGGAGGCACGCAACGATACGCCACCGTTCCACGACGTCGTCCTTGCAATTCCACCATCGACGTGGTCGAAAATTCCAGTATGGTCTCCGGCCGCCCTCCAGAACTTCATTGGAGTTCCGCCGCAAATGGGACAAAACATCAAGGGGCTGGTCACTTTCGAGAAGCGTTTTTGGGAAGCTCAACACCTAGGTCCCAATGCCACGCTCAACGCGTTGGTGGACCAAACTTGGGAGACGACGGAAAATCTTCCCAAACCACAATACGGACTGGTCGCCTTCTCTGGAGCCGACCATGCAGCACGGCTCTCCTCCATGGATGACTCGAATGCTCAGGCGGCAATTACTGCAGGTTTGGAGCAGGTCTACAAACAGGCTTCCAAGAAGGTCACAAACTTCAAGTTCATGAATTGGCCAAAAGAGGAGTGGGCTCAGGCCTCATACAGCTTTCCCAATTGTGGAGACATAACCCGCTGGGGACCAAAGTTCAGCGAAGGATACGGAGGTAGACTACATTTCGTAGGTGAGCATACGTGTTATGCATTCACCGGTTATATGGAAGGCGCTCTCCAATCGGGCTATCGTCTCGCCCGCAAGCTCATCTTGCGAGACGGGATGCCTTGGTGATCTCTTGGTCGCGACATTTATAGGTGCGCTCGGTTGAAGGGAATCACCTCATTTGCAGAGTTCGGCGCATCAAGCGCATCCTAATAGCCTTCCGAAGACACCCCGAGGAGCCCAACCGACTGCCTCCTTCCGCTGTAGCACACAATGGGTCCGTGATCGATGCTCAGCGCAGAGATCTCAGAAGCCGACTTCTCGTTACCAATCTGACCAACTTCCTCGAAGCCATTTCGCAAAATGGACGGATCGCACTGAAAAACCAAAGGGCTACGGCGAGGAGCGAAAGTGGCTCTCGACAGGTCCTGGTGATCGCGCTCATGTTTACCGACGCTGTTTCACTCGATGAAAAGTCGACAATTTCTAGAAGTTGAGGCGGCGGTTTTCCAAACCGCCGATCTCTTGAGTTGCGCACGGATGTTTTGAAGTGCTCTCAGGTGTTGTGAAGTGATTTGAGGCCACCTCAGTTGCGGTTTTGGCGGTTTGCTAATTTTCCTGCCCTGTTCGTACACACCACGCTTCATTTGTTTTGAATCACATAGAGTGCGCTCAGTTGCACAGAAGCACCCCACTTGCGGGGGCTGGGGAATTGAAATCAGCCGTCAAGCTCTAGGGACTTCCTCATTCTCGCGCCAAAACACTGTCAACATCAGAGCCACGCCAAGCCCAATACAGACATCGGCGAATCGAGCAAGCGCAATGTGCCACGGGGGCCCCGTCCGCGGTACGAGCAGGACAATCCCGAACGCAACGCCCGCAAATCGGTAGGCGCTCCGATTTCCGTGCGCTACTGCATTGAGAAAGCCCAGAACAAAAACGCCGGCGCCGAAGACCAGCATGCCGGTGGGCACGAATGTAGCAACGATGGCCCCGACCGTTGCGCCAAGCAACGTTCCCATGAAGCGCTCTCCAGAAACGGAGAGCGCAGCACCGAGTGACGACTGCGTAACAACCAAAGTCGTAATTGATGCCCAGTAAGCTTCTGGCAAGTGGAATAGCTTAGCGACCACCAAGGAGGCCATCGCGGCAACAGCCGTTCGCGCGGAGTGAACCGCCACCTGCCGCCAAGGCGATCTGGCTGGACTACTCTCCACCGCTAATGTTCCAGTCGTCACTATTTTCACCGGACTACCCGTTGTGCCTCTTGCAGAGAGCCTGCTTAGGCTCTCCAAAAACATATTTGATCTAATCTATAACCTGAGTAAACCGGACCGCCGCGTCGTCGTGCCCGAAACGTTTGTGACCTTGATGTTTCCACTCTTCCTGCCTTCTTCATGCGATTGGAGAAATCATTCTAGTCCGGACTGTAAGTTCATCATCTTTCGAGTTGCCTGCTGCAGCGAGCCGTCCGATCTTCAGAGCCTCAATCACGTTCTCGCTCCTCTTGTTGGGTCAAACGCAGCACTCGGGTTAGCACGCCTGCTTCCACTGGTACGGCATCGATGCCCTTCAAGTTTTCCTTTGCGAGATCGCTAAGAATATGTCCCGGAGGCATCTCGAGAAAAAGATTGCAGCCTAGTTCCTTGAGTACTGTTGTAGCGTCATGCCAGCGGACGCCATGCGCAATGTTATTTGCCAGATCACGCGCAATCAGTTCTTTGGTGCGCATCGGTCGCGCGGTCACATTTCCGACGTAAATCAGTTTCGGTGCTTTTAGATGCATCGACGACATCCGCCTCTCCAAAAGATCGGCTACGGGCTGAAGTAAAGGGCAATGCGATGGAACGGAAACATGCAGGCGCACAGCTTTGCTGGCGCCTTCGCGACGAGCTTCGTCCAATACCTGATCCATTGCCACATTCGAGCCGGCAATCACAATCTGGCGGGGCGCATTGATATTTCCAACGAAGACCGGGTCCTGCACAGAGGTCACGGCCCGCACGATTTTCGTGACCCGACTTTCAGTCAGTCCCACGATCGCGGAGAGACCGTAGCCAGTCGGGTACAGTTTCATCATCTGCTCTGCGCGTAGCTTCACCAACTCGACGGCGTCCTGCAATGACAGAACACCAGCAGTAACGGCAGCGGCAAATGCACCAACGGAAAGACCGGACGCAGCCGCGGGCCGAACGTCCTGCTCCATCAGGGCGCGCCCAGTAGCAATTCCTGCCGCGAGCAGCGTGAGCTGCACAGAGACATCAGATTTGAGCTCTTGTTCACTGTCGAGGTTGCGTACGTCGGAATGAAGCACTTCGCTGATTTCGTCGACCGTGCGCACGACGGCGGGATGATCGAGCAGGCGGTGTAGCATCCCGGGTGACTGCGAACCTTGGCCAGGAAAGATAAACGCCACGCTCATACGACGGTCACTTCACTGGTCGGCCGCTCGTTCCATGGATCATCGCCGAACGTCGGGCCCTCTGGGTAACGCAAGAGTATCCGACCGGACGACGCGCGAACGTACTCTTCAAGGGAGAAGCCGCACTCGGGAGTTTCCACGCGAACGTCCACCCTCGTTTGCAGCCCCGTCACACGATCCCATAAAGACCGCGCCTGCTCCACGACGATCCGCTGCGGGGCGCGGATCGCGATATCAAGATCGCTCGTTTCCGTTGTGACCAGGCTTCTCGTGGCCAACTCAAACCCAACGCTCCCAGTGGGCCCCCACGGCAAGCCGAAGTCCCGCCACCTTTCGATGACCACTTGCAAGACCTTCAACGCAGGCGTTCGAGGAATCCAACTTGACGCTCGGGGGAGGACGAGCAGGTCAGCGGGCCGAACAACTTTGTCAATCAGTATTTTCGGACAGAAGCCTCCCCAGCGTTCGCTTCGGTTTGTTCCTCGCACTCCGACCGCGATCTGGCCAACCGGGGCTCCAGCGCGGCGAACGACAACCCACGGCCAGGTGGTCAGCGACTCCTTTACCCAGGATGGCTGAGCGACGCAACCTGCCGTTAGGCAATCTCGATCGATGCCAAACAGATCGTGTACCTGCGGGTCGCTGATTTCGGAGAGACTCATCCATCACTCACTTCAACCAAGATGGTTCACAACCACAATCCACATGGCTAGCGTGATCACACCGAGTACGTACGATTCGATCAGGCCAGAGCTGGCGAGCTTCGGATTTGCATCAATGCCCTTGCCGAAGACGAGGCCGAAAAATCCACACGGTATGGCGCTGATCAACGTAACGTAACGCGTCTGCGACAATGACAAGTGAATCAGCATCGCGGTCCCGAGAGCGAGCCCCGGCTGCAACAGATTTTTGAGAAAAACTACAACCACCGCGTTCCTGCCGAATTCGAACTTCTGAGCCGAAACAACCAGACCTGTGAGTACGAGAGCGGACCCCGTCGACGCCGATCCCATTACCGCGAGAGACCGATCCACATAAGAAGGGAGTTGCAGTCCTGCACAAGAGAACAGAAATCCGAGCAGCGGCGCCCAGACAATAGGCGCCTTCCCAGCATGGAGTAGAGAAAGAGCGATGTGCTGAAATGAAAGTCCCTCGCCTGAAGGGTCCCGTTCCGCTTCGAGGATCGCAAGGGTGATCGCGGAAATAGTTATGGAACCGAGAGCAATGGACGTTGCTACCGTGACCAGAGACTGGGGCCCGAAGACAGTTGCAAGCAGGGCTAAGCCCACCGCAGCCGAGTTTGGAAAGCTGACCGTCAGCGCCAGGTCTGCGCTCGACGAAGTGCGCAGCTTTTGGCTGGAACGAGCCCACCAGAAGGTGAGTGCATACAGAACGACGTAGACAATTGTAAGCACGAGGGCTGCTCCAGCTTGTTCTCTTAGCTCCGCTCGCGGAGTCCGGGCCATGGACATAAACAGCGAACAAGGGATGGCGAAGCTCATTACAAAGGTGATCAGCGTTCGAAGATTTTGATTGTCCATCCTGCGCCAGAGCCCGGCGAAATAGCCAAGCAGCAGGCCGGCAAAGATGGGGACCAACGCGTCGGCAAGAACCTTTGTCATTCGCGTGTCCTCACGCCTTCATCCACTGCTCTTCGACGTGTGCACGTGCGGCCACACTTGCCTTCCGCGTCTCACGCGCAGCCTTGGAGTTCAACCGATTGCCGAGATCTGTAGATCCAGCTCGGGCATCTGCAACTGCATCGATCAACTCTTTTTGCACCTGAGCCACGGTGGCCCGCGCCGGCTTGTCGGGATCTTCCACATGCAGCAATTTATGAAGCAGGCCGAGTTTTGCGTAGTCGCGAACGTCGTACGACAAGGGAGCGATCTCATGTCCCAGGCGATCCAGTTCCGCAACG
>JBEKWY010000199.1:0-8588 GCA_049512575.1 Candidatus Acidiferrum sp. | reverse complement strand
TGAAACAACTCGCCGATTTCGGCGCGGCCTACGCTGAATCCGCCGAATTGCGCAATTTTCTCTCCAGCCCGGCGGTCGATCGCGAAGCAAAGCACGGCGTGATCGAAAAGCTCGTGGCGCGGTTGGGCGCCAGCAAAATCATTCGTAATTTTCTTTTTGTGGTCGCCGATCACGGACGCACGCATATTCTTCCGGAAATTGTGGCCGCGTTTCAAGACGTGGTGCGGCAACGACAGGGCATCGCCGAGGCGGAAATTTTCACGCCGGTTGCTCTGAGCGCCGCGCAAAAAGCGGAATTTGCGTTCACTCTCGAGCGGATGACCGGCAAGCGGGTCGAGGCGAAATATTCTCTCGATCCCGCGTTGCTTGGCGGCGCGGTGGTGCGCATCGGCGACTCCATCTACGATGGCTCGCTGCGGCAACGGCTGAACGCGATGCGCGCGCGGCTGACCGCGGAATAGCAAGCGGTAACCGGACCTGTAGTGGCCGGTCTTTAGATCGGCCAACGCTAAGCCCGAAGCGTAGAAAAAGATCGGCCTGCGACATCGGCGGCAAAACGGAGCATCGGAGCAAGAATGGCGAATATCAAGGCAGACGAAATCAGCAAAATTCTGCGCGAGCAGATTGCTAACTACGAACAGACCGTCGCGGTCGACGAAGTCGGCTCGATCATCAGCGTGGGCGACGGTATCGCGCGCATTCATGGCCTCGACAAGGTCATGGCCGGCGAGATGCTCGCCTTTCCCCACGACGTTTACGGCATCGCGCTGAACCTCGAAGAGGAAGAAGTCGGCGCCGTGCTCCTCGGCGAATCCTTCGAGCTAAAAGAAGGCGATACCGTCAAGCGCACCAACACGATCATGTCCGTGCCGGTCGGCGAAGCCTTGATCGGCCGTGTGGTCAGCCCGCTCGGCGAACCCCTCGACGGCAAAGGTCCCATCGCATCGAAGCAGCGCAATCCCCTTGAAAAAATCGCTCCCGGCGTGCTCGACCGCCAGCCGGTTCGCGAACCCGTGCAGACCGGCATCAAGGCCATCGACTCCATGATTCCGATCGGCCGCGGCCAGCGCGAGTTGATCATCGGCGACCGCCAAACCGGCAAAACCGCGGTCATCCTCGACACCATCATCAATCAAAAGGGCGGCGACCTGATCTGCATCTACTGCGCGATCGGCCAGAAACGCTCGACCATCGCGCAGGTCGTCAAAGTTTTGACCGATGCCGGTGCGATGGATTACACGATCGTCGTTGCCTCCTCCGCTTCCGAACCGGCCTCTGTACAATACATCGCGCCCTACGCCGCGTGCGCCATGGGCGAATATTTCCGCGACACCAAGCGCCACGCCATCACCTTCTACGACGATCTTTCCAAGCACGCGCAAGCCTATCGCGAAATTTCCTTGCTGCTGCGTCGCCCTCCAGGCCGCGAAGCCTTCCCGGGCGACGTGTTCTATCTCCACTCGCGCCTGCTCGAACGCGCCGCCAAGCTGAACGACAAGCTCGGCGCCGGCTCGCTGACATCCTTGCCGGTAATTGAAACGCAGGCCGGCGACGTCTCCGCCTACATTCCGACCAACGTGATTTCCATCACCGATGGCCAGATCTATCTCGAAGCCGACCTTTTCAACGCCGGTATTCGTCCCGCCATCAACGTCGGCATTTCCGTGAGCCGCGTCGGCGGCAACGCGCAGATCAAAGCCATGCGTCAGGTGGCGGGCTCGCTGCGTCTGGACATGGCGCAGTACCGCGATCTCGCGGCCTTCGCCCAATTCGGCTCAGACCAGCTCGACAAAGCCACGCAAGCTCAACTCGGCCGCGGCCAGCGCCTGACCGAAGTCCTGAAGCAGGACCAATACCAGCCGCTGTCTGTCGAAAAACAGGTGCTCAGCATCTTCGTCGCTACCAGCGGCTTGTTGGATTCTGTTCCAGTCAACGAAGTACGACGCTTCGAGAAGGAAATGTTGCAATACGTCGAGACCAGCGCTCCCTCCATTCTGAAGACCATCGCCGACAAGAAAGCCCTCGACGACGCTATCCGAGCCGAAATCAAGAAAGCCGTCGGCGAATTCAAGGAGCGCTTCGCCGCCTCGGTAGCGGAGACGGCCGCGAAGTAAGGTCGCGCACAACGACACGATATGGCCACACTTCTCGATTTTCGGCGCCGCATTCGCTCGGTGAAGAGCAGCCAGCAGATCACTCGCGCGATGAAGTTCGTCGCCGCGGCACGGCTGCGGCGCGCGCAGGAAGCCGCGATGGCAGCCCGGCCTTACGCGAAGGAACTGGCCAGGTTGCTGCGCTCCATCATGTCGCGCATCCAGGATGTGCAGCATCCGCTGATGGCACAGCGCGAAGAGAAGAATATCCTGGCGATCGTGCTTACCGGCGAACGTGGCTTGGCCGGCGCCTTCAACGCCAACATTTTGCGCAAGGCTAACGAATTTTTCCGCGCGAATAAGGGCAAGAAAATCGTGACCGTACCGGTCGGCAAAAAAGGTCGCGACTCGCTGAAAAAGGCCGGCTTCGTTTTTGCCGGAGAATTTGTGAACGTCCTCGCCCGCGTCGAGTTCAAAACGGCGAAAGAGATTGCCAACCTCGCGACGGAGCTTTATTCCGGCGGCGAGGTCGACGCCGTTTATATCATCTTCAGTGAATTCAAGAGCGTGATGACGCCCCACCTCGCTGTGGAAAAGTTGCTGCCCATTGAGAAAATGGTGGAATCGCCCGGCACAACAACCGATTCTCACGCCAGTGATGAAGATGGTCACAAGAAACAGGGCGAGCAAGACAGCGCCCAGATCGACTACATCTACGAGCAACCGCCGGAGCATCTGCTCGGCAAGCTGCTGCCGAAATATATTGAAACCCAGGTGCTGCGCGCCATGCTCGAGTCTTCCGCGTCGGAATACGCGGCCCGCATGACCGCTATGGAAGCCGCCACCAAAAACGCCGGCGAAGTCATCGAAGCCCTTACGCTGCACATGAACAAAGTGCGCCAGGCCGCCATCACCACCGAAATCATAGAAATTGTCAGCGGCGCAAATTATGGAAAATAGTCGCCAACAAACCCCGGCGCTTGTCATCCCGAATCCCCGCGCCTTTCAGCGGGGAGAGGGATCTGCTTTTTCACGGACGACCTTGTGTAGGGGCGCAGCACAGCGGCGCCCCAGCTTGCCCGGGCGCAATCAACACCTCAAAACTGATTTTCCGTTTCTTGTACGATAAGGAATTAGGAGAACGCATGGCAGAGAAAGTCGCAGCAGTAGGACACGTGGTCCAGGTCATCGGACCGGTGCTGGACATTCAGTTTGAAGCCGGTCATCTCCCGGCGATTTACAACGCCGTTCGCATTACCAGCGAAGGCTACAACATTCCTGAACCGCTCGACATCATTGTCGAAGTGCAGCAGCATCTCGGCGAAGGTCGCGTCCGCGCCGTCGCCATGGAGCCGACCGAAGGAATGGTTCGCGGTATGAAAGCCTACGACACGGGCGAAGGTATTAGCGTGCCGGTCGGGCGCGCTACTCTCGGCCGCGTCATGAATGTTCTTGGTAAGCCCGTCGATCAATTGGGCCCCGTCGTCAGCGACAAGCACTACCCCATTCACCGCCCGGCTCCGAGCCTCGAAGATCAATCCACCACTCTCGAAATGTTCGAGACTGGAATCAAAGTGGTCGATCTCATCGAGCCGTACCTCAAAGGCGGCAAGATCGGCCTCTTCGGCGGCGCCGGCGTCGGCAAAACCGTTCTCATCATGGAATTGATTCACAACGTCGCCATGAAACACGGAGGCGTTTCGGTGTTCGCTGGTGTCGGCGAGCGCACCCGCGAAGGCAACGACCTTTGGCTGGAAATGTCCGAGAGCGGCGTGATCGTTCCCGGTAATTCCGAAAAATCACGCGCCGCGTTAATCTACGGACAAATGACCGAGCCGCCCGGCTCGCGTCTTCGTGTCGGCCTCACCGGCCTGACCGTCGCCGAGTATTTCCGCGACGAAGAGCATCTCGACGTGCTCCTTTTCATCGACAACATTTTCCGCTTCGTGCAAGCCGGCGCTGAAGTTTCCGCGCTTCTGGGACGCATGCCTTCGGCTGTGGGCTACCAGCCGAATCTGAACACCGAAATCGGCGAGCTCGAGGAACGCATCACCTCCACTAAATCCGGCTCGATCACTTCCGTGCAAGCGGTCTATGTGCCTGCCGACGACTACACCGATCCGGCGCCGGCCGCAACGTTCGCGCACCTGGACGCCACCACCAACCTCAGCCGTCAGATCGTCGAGCGCGGCATCTATCCCGCCGTAGATCCCCTCGCCAGCTACTCGCGCATACTCGATCCGCGCATCGTCGGCGCTGAACACTACGCCGTCGCGCGCGGCGTGAAATCGATTCTGCAGCGCTACAAGGACCTCCAGGACATCATCGCCATTCTCGGAATCGAAGAACTTGCCGACGAAGACAAGCGCACCGTAGCCCGCGCCCGTAAAATCGAGCGCTTCCTATCGCAGCCCATGTTCGTCGCCGCTCAGTTCACCGGCCTCGAAGGCAAATACGTCAAGATCGAAGACACCGTGCGCAGTTTCAAGGAAATCGTCGAAGGCAAGTACGATGATGTTCCCGAGCAGGCCTTCTACATGGTGGGCACAATTGAAGAAGCTTTGGAAAAAGCCGAAAAGATGAAGACCACGGCCTAGACGCCCTTAATCGACTATGCTTCCCGATTCCATCACGCTGATCATCGTCACCCCGGAGCGCCAACTGCTCCGCGAGACCGTCGTGGAGGTCACCCTCCCCGGCGCCGACGGCCAGCTGGGCGTTCTGCCCGGCCACGCCCCGCTGATCACCGAACTCGGTATCGGCGAGCTGACCTATCGCGCGAAAAACTCCGGCGAATCGGGACCTATGGCGATCATCAGCGGCTTCACGGAAGTGTTGGGCGATCGCGTCACCGTGCTCGCCGAAATGGCCGAGCGCCCCGAAGAAATCGATCTCGCCCGCGCCGAAGCAGCCAAGAAGCGTGCCGAGGAGCATCTGGCAGCGGCCTCCACCGATCCCAATATCGACTGGGGCCGCGCGGCCGTCGCGCTGCAACGCTCGTTGATTCGCATCCAGGTCGCCCGCAAACGCCGCGGTGTCACCGTCCCAGGTGAATAATCCCCACGATGCACATCCCTAGGGCCTAATGCAAACCGTCACGATGTACACCACAACCTGGTGCCCCGATTGCTATCGCGCAAAATCTTTCTTGAAGCAGCGCGGCGTGGCCTACAACGAAATCAACATCGAAAACGACGAGACCGCGGAAGCCATCGTAATCAAGGCCAACAACGGCAAGCGCAGGGTCCCCACTCTAAAAGTCGGCGACCGTTATTTTGCGTGCAGTCCCTTCAGCGCCGCCAAGCTGGCCGCCGAACTCAACGTGCCCCTCAACCCTTGATTCGTTTTTTTTGCTGCTCGCCCGGTTCTTCAATCCAAATTTTTCATTGTTCCGCAAATCCAATTCCTGCTATTTCTAAGATCAAGCAAAGCCGCGCACCGTGCCCGCCGCTTTTTGTTTACCCTGAGTTCCGAAGGCAACCGTGCGCTAGTGTCCGCAACACCAGGCCAGGTCAATCGACCCACAGCAATCGAAACAAAGAGTGTCATCCTGAGCCTGCCTGCGCAGGCGGGCGGAGCGAAGGATCTCAACCCAGAAAACGCCGCGATAGAATCCGTCGCCAGTACCCAACTCCCGCGGAATCAACATGATCGCAAACTCTCGAGACAAACGCCTCAACTCCCGTGGAATCAATGCTTATGAAAAAGGCACGATTTGGCGCCGCGGATCACCCGCAAGCCAATAATCGAAGGAAGGACGGACGTGTCCGTCCTTCCTTCAGCAGTTCAACTCTTGGGGAGGTCACTCACAGGCAATCAATTCAGCGCCAGGCCGCGAGCCCAGACGTTCGTCACCTGCAGATCCCGGTCCAGCAGAACGATGTCCGCGTCGGCGCCCACGCGCAGCGCGCCCTTTTTGAACTCCAGTCCCACTAACTTCGCTGGATTCGCCGTGAGCATGTGCACCGCTTCCGATAGTGGGAAACCCATACCGACGACGTTGCGCAACGCCCGGTCCAAAGTAAGCGTGCTGCCCGCGAGCTTTCCCTCCGCGTTTCGGCACACGCCGTCCGACACCGTCACTTCAAACTTGCCCAGCATGTATTTTCCATCGGGCATGCCGGTCGCGGAGATGCCGTCGCTGACGAGAATTACGCAGCCCGCGCCCTTGGCCTGCAAGAGGATCCGCATCGCCGCTTCTTCGACATGCACTCCATCCGCAATAAGTTCAGCGGTTACATCCGGCGTCGTGAGTACCGCGCCGATCACGCCGCTGTCGCGGTGCGAAAACGGCCGCATCGCGTTATACACGTGCACCGCATGATGCACTCCTCGTGCGATCGCCGCGCGCGCCTGTTCATACGTGGCGTCGGTGTGACCCATGGCCACGACCAGCCCGGCATTGCGCGCCGCTTCAATGCACGGCACCGCGCCCAGAAGTTCCGGAGCAATAGTGAGAATGCGCGCATTCCCGGACGCTGCTCGTAAGAACCTTTCCAGAAGCTCCGCCGAAGGCAGCTGCACCCATTCCTTGGGGTGTACGCCGCGGCGCGCCGAGCTGATAAATGGTCCCTCGAAGTGAATGCCTAGAACCTCGGCTCGCGCTTCGTCGGTTTCGTACTGCACGCTCATGTAGCGCGCAATGCCTTCCACGCTCCGGCAGATATCGTCGGGGCTCGCGGTCACCGTCGTCGCCAGGAACGAGGTCGTGCCGTGCCTGGCGAGGGTGCGCGAAACTCCCGCCAGCGCCTCGTCGGTGCCTTCCATCACGTCGTGGCCGCCGGCGCCGTGAATGTGTACGTCCACAAATCCAGGAATCGCGGTGTGTTGCGCGGCCTGGAGTTCCTCGGCTCCGTCCGGGAGGATCATGCCCTCACGCGGGCCGATCGCCTCAATCACTCCGTCGCGGACCAGAATTCCCGCATCCGGAATTTCGCCGGCGGGCATAAGTGCTCGAGCAGTATGTAGCAGAAGTGTCGTCATAGGCAGGCCAACATCGTAGCGGAATTTAGCGGCAGCGCAAAAGCAAAACAGGCGAGGCCGAAGCCCCGCCCGTCGGAAATCGTTCGCAAGGTTGAACTAGTTGCCCTTCGCCGGCGCCATCGCAATGCTGCTCAGTTTCAAGGTATCGCCGTCGATCGTGCCTTTCACGGTCACGTGGTGGCCGGCATGTTCGGCAACTTTACCCTGGTCTTGGTCAGCCAGGGTATACACCTTCTTGTCGCCGTCATTCACGAACACATACTTCGCGCCTTCCTTTACACATTTGATGGTGCACTGGCGCGCGCCGTCGTTCGCAGCCTTCGCGCCGCACTTGTCGTCGGCGATGTAGCCGGTCCAGCTCTTGTCGGCCGCCATCGCCATCACCGCTACGAAGAGTCCGAACGCCATTGCAATCGAAAATCGCATTTTCATGACTCGCATCTCCTTCGAGGTCAACCCTTGACGCTCCGGATCGGTACTGGCTCCGCGCAGGCTTCGCTCAGAGTTCTGCCAACCCGTTTCCGTCCTATCCTACGCTCTTTTCTCTCGGACGAGATGCCATGCAAAAGAAAAAGGGAGGGTCTCTGGAACCCTCCCTGGGTGTGCTCTCTCAAGCGTTGAAAAAAGATTGCACTTACTGCGCGGGCGTCGAAGCGCTGGCCGAGGTTGCACCCGCCGCCTTCGGAACGCTCAAATAGCCGGAGGCCGTCGTCTTCGATACCTTGTTCACGACCAGTTCCAGCGCCGCGTGGCTTCCGCCGGTGTAGAAAAAGATCGGCTCGTTCACCGAGCGATTCTTTTTCTCAAAGCTCTTGTCATCCGCCAGCACATTGATCGTGTACTGGTTCTTCTTGGTGTTGGTATCCTTCAGCTCCACCATGATCGATCCCACTCGTTCTGCGCCGCCTTTGCGCGAAACGGTGAACTCGAAATAGTCGCGCTGGCCCATGCGGCGAAGCTGGTCGATTTCATCGTGGTTACGCGCGATCAGTGTGCCCATCTCGCTGCGCGCCATCTGAATGCTGTTCTTGGTCGCGTCCAGGTCGCTCTTTACACCCGTGACGTCGCCGTTCAACTTGTTCACGTCGTCGGCGTTCGCCTTCGTGGCCAGCTGCGTATTCACGGAGCTCTCAAGGCCGCTCAACTTCTTGTCCACCGCTACCGTTGAGGCCTTGGTCTGTTTACGCGCCGCCACCAGCTGGGTCTCCGTCAGATTCAGCTTGTCGGTAACCACCTTCAAGTCGCTCTGCAACTGCTGGTTAATTTCGTCGTCCTTGGCCAGCCGCTGCGCCAGGGCATCGGTGGACTGCTTCACCGAAGCTTGCGTGGCTTGCTCGATGCCGTTTGCGCGATTAAGCGCGCTCACGCCAACCCCCAACCCGATCAGCGAAACTGCGCCCAATGCCGCAACCGCCAACCCTACCCAGCGCGGCGCCCCCGCGTTCGTGTGATAAACCGGTTCTTGGAATTCGCTCATGGACTCTATCTCCTTTGCGTCACCCGCTGTGCGCA
>JBEKWY010000198.1:0-8860 GCA_049512575.1 Candidatus Acidiferrum sp. | reverse complement strand
AGCTGACTTGCGGAAATTTTGCTTTCGTTCTGGGCATGGCTTCAGGGTCTGAGGCGCGCACTTTCGCGCCTTCCTCGAGGAGGCGCTTAATCACCTCGAGCGCCGGTGCGAAGCGAACGTCGTCGGTATCAGCCTTGAAAGCCAAACCAAGAACTGCCACGCGCTTGTTCTTGAGCGCCGGTAGTGCCCTGCGCAGCTTGTCGATGCAGACGTCGATCCGTTCTTTGTTAACGCGTTCGGCCGCCTTCAGAATGGCGAAATCAATGCCAACCGAAGCCGACAATTCAATGAAGGCCTGCACGTCGTTCGGGAAACAAAAACCGCCGAAACCCAGCCCAGCTTTGAGGAATTGGGCGCCGATGCGGGGGTCCAAGCCCATCGCGCGGGTCACCCTGTCGACGTCGGCTCCAATTTTCTCGCAAATATCCGCCAAGACATTGGCATAGCTGATCTTCAATGCCAGAAATGAGTCGGAGGCGTGCTTGATGAGCTCGGCCTCTTTGATATCGGTGACCACGAATTCCACCTCAGGTGTTGACGGACAGTTTCCGGCGTGAATCGGGCATGCAAAGCGCCGCTCTAAAATTGAGCTGTAAATCGCATGGAGATCCGTTGCGGCCGACTGCTCCTCGACGCCTACGAGGATGCGATCGGGATGGAAGAAGTCGCTGACCGCCGTACCCTCGCGCATGAATTCAGGATTCGATGCCACTCGAAAATAGTTCGCACGACTATTGGCGTAAGTGAATAGACCCCTTCGGAGTTCAGCGCCTGCGCGTGTCGGCACGGTGCTCTTCTCAATGACCAGCTTGGGGGAACGCGCTTCCTGGGCTATTTGAAGGGCGAGGTGGTCGATGGCGGAAAAATCGGTTTCGCCATTTTCTCGGGTCAACGTCCCAACACAAACAAAGATGGCTTCGCCTGCGCGGATGGCTTCAGTGGGGTTCGTAGTGAACGAAACGCGTCGAGCTTTTCGAGCGGACCGGAGAACCGCGCCGAGATGCGGCTCGTAAACGGGGACTCCGCCCGCCGTGAGCATGGCGATGCGAGCTGCATCAGTATCCGTGCAGACGACTTGATGCCCCGCTGCGGCGAGGCACGCTCCGGTCACCAGGCCAACGTGGCCGCAGCCAATCACGGAAACACGCAAGTAGTTGTCTCCCAGGCCACTATTGGGCCGACAAGCGAGCACCAGACGGCGATCCAAAATTTATACAAGAAATATTCGCATCGACCGTCGCACCAACGATTGCAAATCGATGCCCAAAGGCAAGTTGCTGCAAATAAGAGTCGCGATGCGGATGAGAGTCTGATTTCCAGAAAACCATCCGGCGATTGGAAAATCCAGCGGCTACACGCCCTTCATTGGAGAATCCAATCGCGCGCATCTCCAATAAATTGGAATCCGTATTTCTGCCACGCGCCTTCCGACGATTCTTTTCGCACCACGCGGGCCTGGCCTACAAAGACATCGACGCTGCCGGCCAGGAAAACATCCGCGGTTGTAGCCTTGGTCAGCACTCTCATGCAGGGGCAAAGGAAGCCGCTGGCGCTGACGTTTTCGGTCGTTACGATTTCCTGCCAGGGATTTCCATCCGCGCCTACCCCCATGAGTTTCAACAGCACCTGCATGCGCACGCGCAGATGAGCGCGGCGCTCGGGGCCTTTCTTCCGCAGCTCGCGCCGGATGGTGTTCTGTAATTCATTGAAATCGACGGGCTTCTCGAAATAACCGCGCGCGCCTAGCTGCGCGCAGTGGTGCTGGAGTTTGCTTCCCGCCTGGCCGGCCATCACAAAGATGGGGATATTGGAAGTGCAACTCAGCGAGTGGATTGCCTGACAAAGCTCAAACCCCGAGAAATGCGGCATGGTGAGATCGAGGAGGATAACGTCGGGCTTGCATTCGAGCGCGAGCTTGAGCGCTTCTTCAGCGTTGCCCGTGTCCATGACCTCATACGTATCTCGGAGAGATACGGCCATCAATCGCCGCGTCGAAGAGTCGTCATCAACCACGAGGATTCTTGGCATTCTCGGTTTCTTTCTGGGCTGGTGTGGAATGTAATCTGGCAGCAGCTTGCGATTGCGCGGCTCGCGTGGCGCCGATCGCTTCGCGGACTTTTCTGGCCAAGGTGTCCTTCATGAAGGGCTTGGCGATGAAGAAACTGCCTTCCGCGAGGACACCGTGAGCTCCGATGGTTTGCCCGGTATAACCCGACATGAAGAGCACGCCCATGGAGGGGCGTCGCTCGCAAAGGCGATCCGCCAAAAGACGACCGTTCAAGCCGGGCATCACAACGTCAGTAAGCAGCAGGTCGATCGGCGCGTCGTAGCTTTCGCTGATACGAAGGGCGGCGGCGGCGTTCCCAGCTACCAGGACTTTATACCCGAGTGTTTGCAGAGATTGGCGAGCCAGTTCGCGCAGCGAAGTTTCGTCTTCGACCAGCAGGATAGTTTCGTTGCCAGAGAACGAGATTGCGGGAGTGGGTTGTGGTTTTGCTTCGACGGCCGCGTTTTCTTCTGCCAAAGGCAAGTAAATGTGGAATGTGGTTCCGACGCCAGGCTCGCTTGATACGTCGATGTAGCCGCCGCTCTGCTTGACGAAGCCATAGACCATAGCTAAGCCGAGGCCGGTGCCCTTTCCCTTTTCTTTTGTGGTGAAGAAAGGCTCGAAGATTTTGGCCTGCGTCTCCGCGTCCATCCCGACTCCGTTGTCCTTAACAGAAAGGCGAACGTAGGCTCCGGGGCGAACGGGATAGGAGTACTGCTTGACCAACTGCTCGGTCATTTGGTGATTTCCGGTTTCGATCGAAACGCGCCCTCCGTTTGGGAGAGCATCACGCGCATTTACCGCGAGGTTGATGATCGCTTGTTGTAGTTGGGCCTCGTCCGCGCAGACTTTTCCGACATCGGGTTCGAGTTGGGTCTGGATCAAAATGTCTTCGCCAATCAAGCGCCGCAACATCTTTTCCGTGTCGAGGACAATAGTGCTGACATTCAGGACCTTAGGGTCCAGAACCTGCTGACGGCTGAAGGCGAGTAATTGCCGCGTCAGGGTGGCGGCTTGGCGTCCCGCTTTCAAGATCTGCTGGACGTACCCGCGTAAGGCGGGCTTGTCGGTCAGGGGCTCTTCCAAGATTTCGGCATAGCCGATGATGACGCCGAGCAAATTATTGAAATCGTGGGCTACGCCGCCAGAAAGGCGGCCGACGGCCTCCATCTTTTGCGCCTGCAACAGTCGCGTTTGAAGGTGCCGGCGCTCAGTAACGTCGCGGTTCACGATAATGAGTTTGCCCACTTCTCCACGATCGTTGAGAGAGGTGCTGGCCGTCGATTCGAGGATCCGCCAGCTTCCATCCTTGTGTTGCATACGGTATTCGATGGATTGGCCATCCTGGGTGCGCTGCGCCGTGGCCGCGGCTGCGACTACTTTCTGGCGGTCTGCCGGATGGATTTGATCGAAGGGTGAGGTGTGCTTCAGTTCCTCTTCGGTATAGCCGAGGATCTTCTGGTAGGCGGGGCTGTTATAGATTCGCCGGCCCTTCGAATCGATAACCGCGATCATATCAGCCGCATTTTCGCTAATGAGGCGAAATAGCTCCTCACGTTCGGCAATCCAGCGCCGAATGGAGCGCATCTGCAACTGGTTGTAGATCGCGCAAATGTCCAGGAACAGGACCAATGCCACGAGAGCCGGCGCGATGCGCGTATGCAGGCGATCGCCGACGGTACCCGGTTTGGTGCCGAGCCACGCGAACGCCGCGAGCGCAACAGTCAGCCCAATGGAAAGGAACATTGCCGTCGCCAACAGCCAATGCTGCCGGCCTTCGGTGCCAGCAACAGCCTTTTGAATCTGGCCCTTGCCGGCACCTATCGCCCAAAGTTTCATACCCAGACTCGATCCAGCGTTGACCTTGTTTGCGTCATGTCATCCGCCCCCGAATGGAACGCACAAACCCGCGCGCCAGAAAACGGCACCGTTCCTTGCCAAGAGGCAGCTGCAAAAAACTTGGGCCTTGGAACAGGAGCACGTCTTCTGCCACCGACAGATTTGCGGAAAAATCCTAAGTACATCATTGCTTTGTAGTTGCACGCTGCTTCCCACTAAATCTGGGCCGGGCTTTCGTCTGGGTTCAGGATGAAAAGTCCAGACGCCGGAACGGCCTGTTCTCCGCTAAGAGTCGCGGGCTTCGATAGGTACACGCGCGATTACGGTAGTGCCGCGCCCCGGCTGGCTCAGGATCTCAACGTCGCCGCCTAAGGCGGCCGCTCGTTCCCTCATACCTAGCAATCCCAAGGAACTGCCAATGCTTATTTTCCGCATATTCATTCCACGACCGTTGTCGCGAATTGTCAGATGGGCGTAATTCTCGCTGCGAAACAGGGATACCCGTATCTTCTCTGCTTTGGCATGGCGAGCGATATTCGTGAGGGATTCCTGCAGAATGCGAAACAGAGCCTCCGAGGCGGCCCGACTGATGCGCAAATCTGGATCCACTTCAAGTTTCAAGCGCGCTTTGGCCCAACCCTTGATCCACCTGATCCGCCGCACTTGCCAGCGGATCGCTTCCTCCAGACTGGCCTCATCCAACATCGTGGGACGAAGGTCGGTACATAGCTTTTGCGTAAGAGCGGTGGCGCCATCCACTGCAGAAATAGCCTGCTTCAAGAGCTTGTGCAATTTGCGCCCCGCTGCGCCGGTTTGTGGAAGGACGCTGGCCTGATAGAGATTGAGCTTTGCCGCCGTTAGAGCTTGGCCTAGCTGGTCGTGAAATTCTCGCGCGATCCTGGCTCTCTCTTCGTCTAGCGCGGTTACAAGTCGGGTATTCAATAGCCGCAGTGCCAAAGATTGAGATTCTATCGTCGCTTGCGCTCGTTTCAATTCGGAGATGTCCGAGTACCATAGGAGGAAGAGCGCGTTTCCTTGCTCATCCGCAGAAACTTTCCAATCGGACATGAGTGTAATTGCGTGGTCGTCTTTGTGGCGGGTCAGCATCTCTCCGCGCCAGCGACCTTCGCGCGTTTTGCCGGAGAATAACTCTTCAATGCGGTGCTCAAATTTAACTTTCAAAAGCTGATTGAATTTCTCACCCTGCGCCTCGGTTTTGCTCCACCCAAATGTTTTTTCCGCCCTCTGATTCCACAGCAGTATCCTTTTTTGGGCATCGGTTGCGGCTACGCAGGCACCTTCGAGAACGGGGCCGCTGAAACGCTCTGGGAATGAAGAACTCTTGCGCGCCGATTCTCGGGAGCGAGTTATGGAAGACGGAGGAACACACCCAAGGTTCGTTGACTTGGCCAAACACGATCTCCGTGAACCGCAGCTCCCCTGATGCGAGCAAAAGTCCTTGGAAAAGCGCCTGTGGGCGCTTTTCATTTCGAGCTGCCGCGACAAATGGCTGGTTACCTGTCGCTCTTGAAAGTTTTGGGGCAGATGGGTTACTCCACGAGCCTTTCCGCATCCTGCTTGGGATTGCGAACACGTGATCGACGACCCAGCCAGGAGCCGGCGTCGGAAAGCGATTTCAGCTGTAAAATCGCGAAAATCCCTGCTTTATAGAAAGCGATATTCACATAGAGATAGTGGTGCGGAACGGTTGACCAGCTAGAATGGGAATGCTCACGATCCCGACCACGTCCCGATGGCGTAAAGTTAACGATCGGGCGTTGTCAGAATATTCCTACAAATCGCATCGCGCTTTTCCCACGAGGTTTCAGGCGTGCTGCTGATATCCAAACTTGGACGCTGAAGGCAGACTAGCCGGTGCAATTGGGGGACCTCGCTTTTTTTTTCGCGAGGATCACGATCCAGGTCCTGCAGGCTGAACACACTTCGCGATTGGGGTTAATAAAATCTTTGACCTTCCGACCTTTTTTTCAGGACGGTGCTGAGTGTTTTCCTTCAGGCAAGCGGAGGCGACGGTGTCCAAGCAAAGAATCCTGGTGCTCGAAGACGAAAGCATTATTCGCGAAACGATTTGCGATTATTTTGAGCAACATGGTCATGAGGCGATCGGCGCCGATAGTTGCGCGAACGCCGAGCAAATCTGGAACTCCGTGCGGCCCGACGCCGCGATCCTTGATTATTCGCTTCCCGACGGGAATACCCTGGAGTTGCTTTCGCGCTGGAAGGCAGTTGAGCCGCACATCCCCGTAATCGTCTTGACTGGGAATGGTTCGATCGATCTTGCTGTCCAAGCGGTAAAACTTGGAGCCGACCAGTTCCTGACGAAACCCGCTGATCTTTCGACCCTTTACCTCATGCTTCAGCGCTCTCTGGAAAACGAACGCAACCGGCACAAACAGTTGGCCGAAAAAAGTCGGCGTGAACGCGTGCCTATCGATCCATTCGTTGGCAGGAGTGCGGCGATTCGAAAGTTGGCGGAGCTTGCCCGCAAGTTCCTGTTTGCGGACAGCCCGATTCTGATTGGAGGAGAGACCGGCACAGGGAAAGGAGTGCTTGCCCGATGGATTCATGAAAATGGCTCGCGTTCGGCGGAGGCTTTTGTCGATCTCAACTGCGGTGGCCTATCTCGCGAGTTATTGGAAAGCGAGCTTTTCGGTTATGAGAAAGGAGCATTCACGGGCGCAACGCAGGCGAAAGCCGGGTTGTTCGAGATTGCTCACCGCGGGACTGTGTTTCTGGACGAAATCGGCGATATGGAGTTACAGGTACAGCCGAAACTTTTGAAAGTGCTGGAGGAGAAACGCTTCCGCAGGCTCGGTGACCTGCGGGAGCGCTCGGTGGACGTTCGCCTGGTGGCGGCCACGCACCAGAACCTGCCCGCCGCCGTGGAAAAGCGAGCGTTCCGCGGGGATCTGTACTTCCGCATCAGCACCATCCCCTTGACGACGCCCGCGTTGCGGGACCGTCTGGAAGACATACCGATGCTGGCGGATTGGTTCCTGCAAAGCTTCTCGCGCGATTTCGGTGGCAGGGAGTATCGGATCTTGCCGACCGCGACGCGGGCGCTTCAATCTTACTCTTGGCCGGGAAACATTCGCGAATTGCGAAACGTACTGGAACGAGCGGTGCTTCTCTGCGAAGACCGGCAAGTGACGGAGAAGGACCTCCATTTTGAGCGCACTGCGGTGGCGGAGAATGCTATCGGCGAGGCGGACACGACCCTGGAGGAGATGGAAAGACAGCATATCCAGCACGTGCTGGTGAGCGAAGGCTGGCAAGTGGACGCCGCTGCCCGTAGGCTGAATGTGCCGCGCAGCTCGCTTTATCAGAAGATTAAGCGATTCGGACTTACCCGCTCGGAGGTTGCCAGCAGGCGGATCCAATAAGCACGGCATAGCTTCCCCGTGCCAACGTACAGGGTTTCCCCGAGTTACTAGATGCCGACGTAACGACTAGTAAGTTCTGCCATCTGTTTGCCTATTGCCTACAATTAGTTTGTCCGTTGGTTATCGACAGGTGGTTATCTGACCGCGCGACTTACTACTTGGGGATCCATGAAAATACTGATCGTTGACGACCACGCTGTTGTTCGCCGGGGGTTACGCGAGCTGTTGGACGACGCATTCCCAGGAAGCATCTTTGGAGAGGCGAGTGACTACGCTGAGGGGTTGGAACTCGCTTGCGGGTCGGACTGGAACGTCGCCATTGTGGATTTTTCTCTTCCCGGCCGGAGCGGGCTCGAGGCATTGACGGAATTGAAGAAGGCGCGTCCGAATCTGCCGGTCATTGTTTTCAGTTTCAACTCGCCGGCCACCATTGCGGTGCAGTGCATTCGAGCCGGTGCTGTCGCGTACTTGAGTAAGAACGATCCGCCCGAGGAAATCGCCCAGGCGGTGCGGAGCGTAGTATGCAAAAAGAAAAAGTACATCACACCCGACGTGACCGAGTGCCTTGCTGCGGAAATTGCTCATCCCGACGACCGAGAAGCGCACAGGCTACTATCTGCTCGAGAACTGTCGGTGCTGTTGATGATCGCTTCCGGCCAGCGGCTAACGCGGATCGCGGATGACTTGAACCTAAGCGTGAAAACCGTCAGTACGTACCGCACGCGTATTCTTCGGAAGATGCGGACGCAAAGCAACGCGGACCTTACACGGTATGCTGTGACGCACAGCCTCGTCTAGGACAAGGCGGTTAGCTCTCACTTCCCCTGATCGATCTCCACGTTCCCGAGTACCAGGGCGAACTTCTGCTCCAAAGTGTCGATGTCAAAGGGCTTCTGGAGCAGGATGGCGTCGGAATCCCAGCCGTCTTGTGCCAGGGAGCGGTGCGGATAACCGGACATGAAGATGACGCGCGCTTCCGGGTGAAGTTTCGTGATGGAGCGCCCTAACTCGGGGCCTCTCGCGTCGGGCATCACCACGTCGGTCAGGAAAAGATCGATTCGGTCGCGATAGTCCTGGGAGATGCGCAGGGCTTCCGCGCCATTGGAGGCGGCGAGCACTCGATATCCGCGGCCGGAAAGAAATTCGCGCAGCACATCGCGTAAGTGAGTCTGGTCCTCGGCCAAGAGGACGGTCTCATTGCCATTTCTTCGTCGATTGATCTTGCCGGACGGCACATCGACTTCTACGGGTTGATCTACCTCGGGCAGATAAATTTTAAAGGCCGTGCCTTTTCCCGGCTCGCTGTAGACCCAGATGAAACCATGATTCTGCTTCACGATTCCGTACACTGTTGAAAGGCCTAGCCCTGTGCCTTTTCCGACTTCCTTGGTGGTGAAGAACGGTTCGAAGATTCTCCCTTGCGTCGCGGCATCCATGCCGATACCAGTATCGCTGACGACGAGTTGAACGTAACGTCCCGGGGTGACACTGACCGCGTGCTGCTCGGAAAAGAGTTTTCCCAGGCGCAGGAGGTCGGTCTCGATGGTCAATTTACCGCCATTCGGCATGG
>JBEKWY010000197.1:0-8944 GCA_049512575.1 Candidatus Acidiferrum sp. | reverse complement strand
GGCGTGAGGTGAAACGCTCGTCGTGTAAATCACACGGCGGGCGCCGGAGTGTTCGCGGACGGCATCGATCTCGCGCGGGGAGAGCTTGGCATTGACGAGCACTGGCCACGCGTCTATAGAGGCGACAGCCAGGAGAACCGCGGCAAATGCACGGCAATTTTCGCAGACGATCAGGACACGGTCACCTGGCCTGACACCAGAGGTGATGAGCCAGGATTGGGTCTCGGCGATAACCGTAGAGAGTTCCCGATAGGTCCAGGTGCCGGAGGCTTCGGCCAGAGCTGGGTGGTCGGACGAACGCCCCGCCAACGGGACTATGACGTCACTGATGCGTGCAGGAAGGCAGCGCAAGATTTCGGATACGTTATTTTCCCAATGCGCCGTCATTGGCGTTCTGAGTTCATAGGTCCAATTGAACAGTGAACAGCGACCGGTTGGCGATAAAAAACATCCGCAGCGGTGCGGCTACCGAGTTCCGGTGCGGACAGCTGTTGGAACATAGGAAACGTTCGTTCTCTTCGACATCAGAACTTGCAGCCAGTTGCGATAGATGCAGAGCGCCGATTCACGCCAGGTATTCTGCAACGTGTCGCCGACGGCGTTTTCTGGAAACACGTCCATGAGATCTTCCTGGCGATGGGTCTCGGCATTTTTCCGGAATTCATCGAGAAGTTTCACCGCTTCCGGATCGAAGTAGCCGTGCGGTCTGGATGGGTAGGTTTCGCGCTCGCTGGTCAGAAATCTCCGGATGTCGCGGCGGTATTCCTTCAGCAGGGTCCGGCTGAAATATTCCGGATGCCCCTGGAAATGAACGAAGAGGCTCTGCTTTTTCTGTTTGACGAAGAGGTCGACACCGCCTTGCGAAGAGGCGGTGAGAACAGAATAGCCGCACGAAACCAGGGCGTCTGCTCGGACTTCATTCCAGCGGGAGTGAGGAAAGCGGACTGTGGATGCCGTGCCGTTGATCAGCGGATGCTCGCTGGATTTCTTGTAGTCGAAGACGCCGAATTGCTTGTCGGGTAGCGGACAACGATCGATGCCGTCGCTGTGAAGGACGCTGGCATGCGCGGCGAGGCAGGACAAGACTGCGGACGTGGTGTTGCTTTCCGCCCAGTCGAAGACATTCGCCATCGTGCCCCAGTACGGTTCGTTGCGGAGATTGGGCTGGCGGGGTTCAGTCCCGGTGATGATTACCCCGTCGAATTTGGCGTTCAGAAGATCGTCGATGCCGTAGTAGTGGCTGCTCAGATGGAGTTGCGCGCGATCGGTGCGGATGATCTCGGGAAGCGAGTACAGCCTGATGAGCACGGGAACATCGCCGGAGGCGGAGTCCAGGAGTTCGAAAAACTGGAGTTCGGTGTCTTCCAGCGCGGGATCGGGCATGTTGTTGATGAGAGCGATTTTGAGGCAATCCGCCGAGCTGCCGTGGTGTTCGCGGGCGCCTCGCGGGGACATGTTCTTCTTCTCCGCCCAGCGAGCGGGAACGCGGCCTCCATTTATCATCAGCGGCATAACGAGCCTCCCAAGTTGCGGGACCAGAAATTCGTGTTCATCAGGCGGCGGCCACCGCCAGCGCTTGCTCGAGGTCGGCAATGATGTCGTCGATGTGCTCGATGCCGACGCTGAGGCGAATCATCTCCGGCGTCACGCCCACCTTGGCTTGTTCCTCCGGCGTGAGTTGGCGATGCGTCGTGGACGCCGGATGGCAGGTCAACGATTTGGAATCGCCCATGTTGACCATGCGCTTGAACAGGCGGAACGCATCGAAACATTTGCGGCTGGCTTCGAAACCGCCCTTCACTCCAAACGTGAGAAGCGAGACCGCATTGCAACCCAGATAGCGATTGGCCATCGGATAGAGCGGACTATCCGGGAATCCCGCGTAGTTGACCCATTGCACGACGCGGTGATCGCGCAGATATTCCGCCACTTTTCGAGCGTTTTCGACGTGGCGCTCGACGCGGAGGGCCATCGTTTCGATCCCTTGAAGCAACAAGAAAGCGTTGAAGGGCGATAGGGACGCGCCGGTGTTGCGCTGGCAGACCGTGCGACACCGGGCGACGTAGGCAGCTGCCTTAAAATGCTGGGTGTACACCAAGTCGTGATAGCACGGCTCGGGCTTGGTGAGCATGTAGTAGCGGTCAGCGTATTTGGTCCATGGAAAATTGCCGCTATCGACGATCATGCCGCCGATGGTGGTGCCGTGGCCGCCCATGAATTTGGTCATGGAATGAACGACGATGTCGGCGCCGTATTCGAATGGGCGAAGAAGAATTGGCGTCGCGACGGTATTGTCGACGATCAAGGGCACGCCATGTTTGTGCGCGACGCGAGCGAGGCCTTCGATGTCAGCGACATTGCCGGCGGGGTTACCGACACTCTCGCAATAGACGGCGCGGGTATTTTCGTCGATCAGCTTTTCGACGTCTTCGGGACGATCGCTGGTGGAGAAACGGCCGCCAATTCCACGTTTCGGAAGAATGTGCTGAATCAGCGTGTAGCTGGCGCCGTAAAGCTGGGGAAGGGAGACGATGTTGGTACCGGCTTCAGCGATATTCATGATCGAATATTCGATCGCGGCCATGCCGGAACTGACACCGAGCGCTTCCACACCGCCTTCGAGGGCAGCGACGCGCTTTTCGAGAACGGCGTTTGTGGGGTTGCCGATGCGGGTGTAAATGTTCCCTTCGACCTGATTGTTGAACAGGGCAGCGCCATGGTCGGCGCTGTCGAACTCAAACGCTACGGTCTGATAGATGGGCACAGCCACGGCTTTGGTGGTGGGGTCACCGTCGTAGCCGGCGTGAATTGCGAGCGTCTCTCTCTTCATACGTTCGGCCTCAGCGGTGCTATGCGGTCCAGCGTGGCTGTTGCGCCCTGACGAGCTGCGAGAAGGATGCTATTTCCGCGGCTGGCGGCCGCGCCCGTCAAGGTAGCGAACTCAAGTCCAGCGTCGCATCGAGGCCGCCGATGGTTCTTACTTCGTGGTGGCCACGACGCTGGAAGCCGGAACCGGAGCTGCACTTCGACCGATGGCTTTCCTTAGGCACTGCGTAAGGTGGCGCGCCGCAAAGTCGGCACCGAAGGCAAAGCGCATGAGCGGACCGAAGCTGTGCGCGGCTGCGATTCCGACGAAATAGAGACCCGGAATCGAAGACTCGTAGTTGGACTTGAGAACCGGAGTCCGTTCCAAGGACTTGATCTTCGAGCGAATGTCCTCGCTGAGGAAGGTCAGGCGCGACAGATCTACTTTGTAGCCCGTGGCGGTGATGACGTGCCCGGTGACGATCTCGCGCTGGCTGCCGTCTGCCGTGCGAACGAAAAGATGAACTTTGCCGTCGCGGATCTCCGCGCGCTCCGGAGTGCAACCGAGCTGGACCGGCACTTTGCCGTCGACGCGGTCCTTGGTAAACCACGGAGCCGAGGGGCCCAGGTGGCGACGGACGATTTCGAGCCGGAGGTTCTTGGGAAGATAACGGAACAGGGTCGGAAACTTACAGAACAGGGTGGAGCGCAAGCCATCGCCGAGTCCCGACTGCGGATGGCGAATTCTTTGCCACAAGGAGCGAGTGTTGTTGAAGTGCGGCTTGCTATGGAATTTCAGCGCGGGTTGGCGAACGACAAGTTGAGCCTTAGCGCCGGAGTCGTGCAGCTCCGCGACGAGGTCCACGGCCGAAGAACCGCCGCCGATGACGGCGACGTCGCGGCCGCGGAACTTTCCAGGATCGGAATGGCGAAAGCTATGAGAGACGAATTCGACCGGCAAGTTGGCCAAGGCGGGAGGCATGTATTCGAAGTGGGTGATCCCGACAGCCATGACGACGCGGCGTGCTGTGAAAACTTCGCCATCGTCGAGGCGCAGCCGGAAGCCATCTCCGGAGCGTTCGATGGAAACGACCATTTTTTCTTCCAGGTCGGGAACCATGCGCTCTTGGAAGGTCAGACCGTAGGAGGAGAAGGTGTCCAAACGGACGGGAACAGTGGCGTCTGCGTACTCGATGCCACGTTCGGCGCAGAATTTGCCCAAGGTCAGAGTCCCGTTGGGATCGGAGATATTGGAGGCAAACCCGTCTGATTTCAATGACATACCCTTGGGCATGTGGGAAAGCCAACTATCCATGGGACGTCCAAAGATACGAAAGGGAATGCCACTGCCCCGTAAATGGGCGGCAATCGAGAGGCCGTAGGGTCCTGCGCCGACAATCGCTATTTCTGTCATGGTGAGGGAGCTGCTCCTTGTTGATCGCCCAGCAATCGGGTTTGCGGCATTACCTGCCGGCAGGGCCCGACCATTCGATCCATCGGGGATAAGAGAAGCAATTGGAGTGCCGCTATCCATATATTAAAGTCTTTAGAATCAGTATATTGGCGTCAGAATAGGGGAGTTGAGGGGAATTAGTTGTCCCTTTGGGACAACCGTTTGCCCATAGGGGTGACCAAATTACTGCACGGCCCCCTTAAGTCTTGCTGCCGAGCTTTCTTGCAACGTATGCGACCACGCTGTTCACGGAATCGAGATTCTCCGGAACGACCTCGTCATCTTCCACGGTGATCCCAAAATGCTCCTGGAGGTAGGCGACGAGCTCGAGAGCGCCGGTGGAATCGATTACATTGCCTTGGAGCGGTTCGCCGTCACGGAGGGCTTCGGCATGGCCAGACAGGAAATTGTTGACGAGAAAGGTGCGGACGTCACGGTCGATGTCTGTGGTGTTCATCATTTCTGCGAGGGATCCTTTGTTATCGGTTTAGGACTGCGACGCCAAGAGGCGAGTGCAAAGGGCACCCACCCGCGCGACTTGCTCATTTAGACTATCGAACCCATCAGAAGTATATCAACAACGCGTAGCTAGCTCGGAGAATTTTGCCCGGCCAGGAAGCCGCCGTCGAGAACCAGGGACTGGCCGGTCATGAAAGACGCGCGGTCGGAGCACATCCACAGGACGGCTTCGGCGATTTCCGCGGGTCTACCAAGGCGGCCGATGGGATGGCAACTGAGGACGTATTTGTGGACCGTCGGAACACGAAGGGTCCTATCCGCCATCGGAGTCTCGGTAAATGCGGGACACACGGCGTTGATCCGAATCCCGCTTTTCGCGGTTTCCAGCGCGGCGGTCTTCGTTAGCCCAATCACTCCGTGTTTACTCGCACTGTATGCTGCTGCCCCCGCGGAACCGACCAGGCCGGTAATCGAGGCCATGTTTACAATGGCTCCGCCACCGCCCTGCTTGAGCATCTGACGAATTTCGTATTTCAGGCACAGCCAGACGCCCTTGAGATTTATGGTGATGGTGCGGTCAAAGTCTTCTTCGGATTGCCGGGCAATGTGCGCCCAGACACCCTCGATCCCGGCGTTATTGAAGGCGAGATCCAGGCGGCCAAATCTCTCCACGGTTTTTTGGACGAGCGTCTCAACTTCGGAGGCTTTCGATACGTCGGCTCTCAGAAACAGGCCTTCGCCGCCAGCGCCACGGACTAGCTCGATGGTTTCGTTGCCTTCGGGTTCGCGGCGCCCCGCGACCACCACTTTGGCTCCCGCCTTGGCGAAGAGTACGGCGGTGTCACGGCCAATACCGGAGGTCCCACCGGTCACGAGCGCGACTTTGCCTTCCAGATCTGCTGTCATGGTTTCCTCAACGACGCCAGCCTCTAGAAGTGCCGAGTGTGGGCCTTGCCTCGAATCTTCGTCAATCGGGTATGATCGAATACTCTAAGGGAGAAAGGCCGATGGGCGCTTCTGGCACGCACAATGACAAACTTGTAGGCACGTGGAAACTGGTGTCCGCTTCGAGCACGACCTCGACCGGGGAGAGAAACGAATCTCCCTTTGGTCTCAGCCCCGTAGGGTTCCTCAGTTATACCGAAGATGGCAGAGTAACCGCCCTGATCAGCCACGGCGGACGGAAGTCGCTGCCTGTCAGTGGTGGGACCTTGGAAGAACAGGCTGAAGCGTTCAAGACTTTTTTTGGCTATGCCGGACGGTACACGTTCGACGGTGACATGGTGACCCATGGCGTCGAAATCTCATCGATCCAGAACTATGTGGATAAGGATCTGGTCCGCCGGGTGAAATTCGATGGTGATCGAATCGTGCTGGTTGCACCGCCGACGCTGGCGAACGGAAAAATGCAAACCTTCGAACTGATTTGGCAGCGTTTGCAGGCCGCCTTCGGATGACGTCTTCCCGCGATCGGTTACAACGCAACAGCTCGAACAAGGTTCACATGACGACCGGGAGTGTTTTCAGGCCCCTGAAACCAAATGTAGAAGCCCACTCGGGTCGCGGACCAGTAAGCTTCATCTCCGGAAAACGCTGAACCAGGTTCAGGATCGCAATCTGTCCCTCCAACCGCGCGAGTTGGCTTCCAATGCAAAAATGGGGCCCGGCACTGAACGCCAGATGCTGGTTGTTCAGCCTCTTGAGGTTTAACTGATCGGGTTCCTTAAATTGTTTGGGATCCCGGTTCGCTGCACCGAGCATGCATAGGATCGACCAGCCCTTGGGTATGCGCTGGCCGCAGACTTCGATCTCTTCCTTGAGCACACGAGCCGTGAATTGTACGGGGCTCTCATAACGCAGAATCTCCTCGACAGCGGCGCGAATCCCCTCCGGTTTCTCTCGCAGCTCCGCCGTTTCTCGAGGGTGCCGCAGAAGCGTATACATCCCGTTGCCGATCAGGTTTCGAGTCGTCTCGTGCCCTGCGAAGAGGAGCGCGATACACTGCGCGTATAGCTCTTCTTCGGTCAGCACTTCTCCTTCTTCCTCGATGTCAATGAGAAGGCTGATGAGGTCGTTTCCTTTATTGCGCCTGCGTTCCGCCACGGTCTTTCGGAAAAAGTCGGTTAGCTCGATGAGAGCGTCTTGCGCGGCGCGTGCCTGCTCCACGGTGCGATTTGGATTGCCTCGAAATACCGCGATGGCCCGCGACCAGTTGACGAAGGTGTCGTGCAATTCCTGCGGTATTCCGAGCATTTCCGAAATGATACGCACTGGCATGGGGTTCGCGAACTCGCGCATGAGTTCGACTTCCGAGCCGTGGCGTAGCGGCGTTAGCATCCGATCGACGATGGCTTCGACTTGCGGACGCAAGCCTTCAATCGCGGCGGGCGAAAATCCCTTGTTGAGAAGTTTGCGCAGGCGCGTGTGCTCTGGCGGATCCATGAAAATCAGCCACAAGCCCAGCATGCGCGCGAGTTCGCTGAACTCGGCCTGGCGGCTGAACGGCAGAGGCAACAGCATCTGCTGGGCGCGTTTGGCCGAGAGCCTGGGATCTTTCGCAATCGAGGAGCACTCGGCGTGGCTGAAAATGGACCATACTGCCCATTTGCCGACATCCACGTAATGCAACGGACCTTCTTCGTGCATGCGCGCGTATGTGGGATACGGATCCTGCAGAATTTCGTCGCTGAAAACGACTTTTTTGCCCGGGGCGATAACCTTGGACAACCTTCACCTCTTTGCGAAATCAAAGTTCAGGCTATTAGACGGCGGTTACCCACTGAAGTCGAGTTTAACATAGAGCTTCGCGCCAAAAGCTCACGGGGTCCCTCCAGCTGATCTGTGACCCAAGCGATAATTAGTGGAACATGCGAACTCCAAATCTGTGGTTGCACTTACTCGTTGGTTCTACCCAATAAAGGCATGAGCGTAGTGTCTCCATCAAACGGAGAGGCATACCAAAGCGACGGCTCCGTCAAGGCTTCGTGCAAGGAAGGATTCGCGGTTTTGTAATAGAAAGGGCACGAAGGGTATTTCCGCAGGAAAGGATCGGACTGAGAGCAGACGGCGCGGATGCTGGGCGGAAAGCCCAAAATCTCGAGAATGTGGCTGCCAATACGTTTTCCGTGCTGATGGGCAGCCGCGCACAGGGCGTTGAGCGTGGCGGGATCGTCGTTCTTGGCGATCATGTCCGCAACCATAGAACGCCGAACGCCACGAGTTTGCACCGGATCGCTGCGAACCACGATGTATCCGAGGAGTTCTTCGCCGGAATAGCAGCAAAAGAGGGCCGTGCTGCCCTTGTCGTCCGGAGTCTGGCAGTGCCACCGGAGTGTGCCGGGCGAGCGGTCGGCGAGCAAGCGCGGAGCTTCGTGGAGTTTCGCCTCCCAAAGTGTCTGGAAATCGTCGCCGATTTCGGCAACGCTGATTTGTCTAACAGTGAGAGAGGACTCGCGGCGTCGCGGCCACCGCCTGCGGAGTACCTTGTCTGTTCCCACGGCAAGTGTGGCGAGAGCGCCAGCCAGGCGCGAGACGCCTGGCCCCAGTTGCAGTTTCGCGATGACCTCCTGAGCGAAAGGTTGAGATCGCAAGACCCAGAAAAGCACTTCGTAGTCCAGCTGGGGAAGAGGGCTAGATCTAAATGCTTTGGCGATCCTCCCAACAGCCTCAATGGCGGTTGTCGTGAGGTAGAGATCGACGAATGGCTGGCGATAGAAAGCGGCATTCAGCGTAAAGCTGAGCATCCGGTGCGCGGGCTCAACGACGAGCCCGTGACCGGTGACGGCGAGTAGCTTTTTGCCGCCGAAATGATAAACGGACGCAATGTTTCCCAGGTATCCAACCACCCTGCCATCGGCTTCCAAAACCCAGCCGATCGGGAGCGCTTGAGGGCAGTGCTTCAATGCAGGATTGTCCCGCCAGAGTCGCGTCCAGTTTCCGAAGGAATCCGGGATGAGTCCCCAACGCTGCTTGAGCGCGTGGACAGCTTCGAAATCCGAGAAGAGTGCCTCGCGAAGTTTGGCTGGGCCGACTGCAGCCGCGGAATCCGCATGCGGATCGTCGGGCGAAGCCGAGGGCCTTCGTCGACGGCTCCGGATCCTATTCAGGATCGCTGCGACAAGCTTCCCTTCTACAGAAGCCAACGGATCGGCCACCTTTTCCGAGCGGGAATCGCGCCATGCGTTGGAGGCTGCTTTGACGCAGGCCCGATCCTTCCAGCCAGAGTAA
>JBEKWY010000196.1:0-9007 GCA_049512575.1 Candidatus Acidiferrum sp. | reverse complement strand
CCAGTTGGTCGTCATCTGGCCGGCTTCATCCCGCGGCCAGATGACGACCAACTGGCGACCGCCGATGCCGGGGTGACCGAAGCGTTTGCCGGGGTGGCGAGTACCGGGTCGGTGTGCGTGGCGCTGGGTCGGCCCCTGGTGTCGGCGACGAGCCTGCTGATGCCGCTGAACATTATTCTGCTCGCCAAAGAACGCATCGTGGCGCGGCCCCGCGATCTGTTCGATCCGGATTGCCTGAAGGGCGAAGGGCTGAAGCGCAATCTGGTTTTTATTACCGGTCCCAGTGCGACGGCGGACATGGGACCGCTGGTACACGGGGTACACGGCCCGCATCGGCTGCTGGTTCTCTTACTAGAGTGAGGCATGGCGGAAAGCGAACAAAAACCGGCGGGTCGTAGCGTGTCCGTTGATTTGCCGCGCGACGTGGCAAACAAGAGCGACAAGGATCGGCTGCTGCGCGCGATCCGCATGTCGCTGGAGATCGAGAGCGCGACGGTTCGAACCAATACACAGCTCTTCAACCGCGGCCGCTATCGGGCAGTCGCGGAGCTTCCGGACTACGATGCGCTGAAAGACCAGGCGCGGCGGATCAAAGAAAACTCGATCGCCAACCTTCCGGAGTTAATACAAATCCTCAAGAGTTCGGTTCGCGGGCACGGCGGACATGTTTTCGTCGCCAGCACCGCCGAGGATGCCTGCCGGTACATTCTGGATGTGTGCCACTGGCGGGCCGCGAAGCTGGTGGTGAAAGGGAAAAGCATCACCTCGGAGGAGATTCACCTCAATCCTGTTTTGGAGGGGGATGGGATTGAGGTTGTCGAGAGCGACCTGGCGGAATTTATTTTGCAATTGGCGGATGAGCAACCGTCGCACTTTCTTGCGCCCGCAGTGCACTACAGCCGCGAGCGCATCACAGCGCTGTTCAAGCGCAAGTTCAAAACTGATTTGCCCCTGGATACCGGCGAAGAATTGACGCGATTTGCGCGGGAACGTTTGCGCGACAAATTTCTGTACGCCGACGTCGGGGTTACCGGGGCGAACCTGATTGCCGCGGACACCGGCACGCTGATGCTGGTCGAGAGCGAAGGCAACATCCGGATGGCGAGTTTTCTGCCGCCGGTGCACATCGCCATTGCGGGCGTAGAAAAAATCATACCGACTCGGCAGGAGATGGCTCCTTTTCTCGATTTGCTGTCGGCTAGCGCCGTGGGGCAAAGGTTGGCGGTGTATACGAGTTTTCTGAGCCCGCCGCTGACCGATCCTGCGTTTGCCCTTCCGGGCAAACCGATCAAGCCGCGCGAATTCCACCTGGTGCTGATCGACAACGGGCGGATGCGCATGCGCGACGACCCGGTCTTCCGGGAAACGTTGTATTGCATCCGGTGCAGTGCTTGCTTGAATTCGTGCGCCAACTTTCAGACCGTGGGTGGGCATGCGTTCGGCGGGGAATGCTATTCCGGCGGGATTGGCGGCTCGTGGGAAGCGGGGACCAGCAAGATCGAGAATGCGCGATTCTCGGAGCTTTGTACGGGCTGCACGCGGTGCGTCAACCAGTGTCCGGTGCGGATCGATATACCGTGGCTGAACGAAAATCTGGGTGATCGTCTGAACCGCATCGAGGAGCGAACGCCGCTTGGTAATGCGCTGGGTTCCGTGACCGGCGCCGCGGCCGAGGACCGCAGCGCGCCGATCTCCAAGATGTTCTTCGGCAATTATCATTATTTCGCGAAGTGGGGAACGCGTTTTGCAGCGATCTCGAACGCGTTTGCCGGGGGCGGGAAGGCCCCGAGCGTGGACGCCGACGCCGATGCTGATACGAAGGACGACAAGGTAGGCACGACACGCGCGCTGATGGAGCGCTGGCTGGGCGTGGATCATCGACGGGCGCTGCCGGAGTTTCCCAAGCAGACGCTGGTACAGGCGGCGCGACGGATGGTAGCTCCTTCGAGCAAGGGGCGAGAGACGAAGGTGGTGTTGTTTGCGGACGTCTTTACCAACTACGGCATGGCGAAGCGTGGGTTGGCGACGATCGAGGTCTTGAGGGCGTTGGGCGCGGATGTGGTGGTGAGCGAGTCGGTACCCGAAGGGCGGGCGGCGTTGTCGCAGGGGATGATTGCGACGGCGAAACAGCACGCAAGACGCGCCACGATGGAGTTGGATTCGTACGTCAGCGATGGCCGGGATATTGTTGTGGTCGAGCCGAGTTCGCTCTCGATGTTCCGGCGCGACCTGCACCATTTGGTGGACAGCAAAGAACGATTCGAGAGGTTTCGCTCCCGAGCGTTTGAGCCTGTCGAGTACGTGGTACGAATGCTGCTGAAATCGGGGCGGATGGCACAGCAAGTGTTCGATATTTCGAAATCCAAGGTTGGGTACCGGCTTTTTTTCCACGCACACTGCCAGCAGAAAACAATCGGCTGTGTGGAACCCACGATGGAGTTGTTCAGCGCGCTTGGTTTCGACGTGGTGACATCGAACGTGGAATGTTGCGGGATGGCTGGAAGCTTCGGATATAAGAAAGATTTCTACGACCTCAGTATGGCCGTTGGCGCCGATCTTTTTGGGCAGGTCGTGCAGCAGGACCGCAACGGCGGGGCGCGGCAGTTGATCGCGAGTGGAACGTCGTGCACCGAGCAGCTGCACGCTGGTTTTGAACGGACGGTGCTACACCCGATGGAGCTTCTGGCGTCGCTGCTGGAGGTTCAAGAGTCTGCGGCGAAGCTTGAAGAGCTTGCAGAGGAAGACAAGGAACTTGAGTCGGACGTGGCCTCGGTCAAGCGCGGGCGCAAAGAAGTGTCCAAGAACAAAGAAGCATCCAAGAGCTGAATGGTGTGCACGACCGGGATTTTGCGGCCGCTTCTTGCTAGCGCGGATTGTAGTTGCAGCAGGCAGCCTGGATTTCCCGTGGCGATCACGTCCGCATTGAGCGGCGTGATGAGCTGGGCCTTGCGGTCGCCCAGCGCGTTCGCCGCGTCGGGCTGCACGAGATTGTAGATGCCTGCGGAGCCGCAGCAGACCGCTGATTCGGGAATTTCCGCCAGCTCCACGCCTGGAATACCAAGCAAAAGTGATCGCGGCTGCAGGCGAATGCCTTGCGCGTGTTGCAGGTGGCAGGCGTCGTGATAGGCGACGCGCAGCTTCAGCGGATTCCTCTTCGCACGCGGTTCGAGTTCCCCTAGAAATTCGGTGATGTCTTTACATTTCGATGCGAATGCTTTCGCACGAGTCGCGTACTGCGGGTCGTCGCGCAGGAGGTGGCCGTATTCCTTTACGTTTGAGCCGCATCCGGCCGCATTGGTGATGATGGTGTCGACGTCGGCGCGCTCGAAGGCGTCGATGGTCTTGCGCGCCAGCATGATGGCGGCGGCTTCTTCTCCGGCGTGAACGAGCAGGGCGCCGCAACAAGGTTGTTCTTGCGGGGCGACGACTTCGCAGCCTTCGGCGGAAAGGACGCGGACGGTTGCGGCGTTTACTTGCGGAAGAAATTCGCGTTGCACGCAGCCCAGAAGGAGACCCACCCGGCGGCGCTTTGTGCCCTGGGCGGGAGTGACACCGGGGACGGATTCAGCAGCGCCAACTTGTGGCATCAACGCTTCCATGGCGCGCAGTTTTTTCGGGAAAAGGTTCAAGATGCCGGAGCGGCGCAGAAGAGACTGCGCGCCAGATTTTTGATAGGCGAGCAGCGGCCCCCGGAGCATCCGCAGGCGGTCTGGTCTGGTGAACGTGCTGAAGATGAAATGGCGATAGAGTTTTTCGGCGAAGGATCGTTTGTGGTTGCGTTCGATTTGCGCGCGGGTGGCTTCGATCAGCTTGCTGTAGTCGACGCCGGAGGGGCACGCGGTCATGCAGGCCATGCAGCCGAGGCAGGAATCGAAATGGCTGACCCACCGCGGACTCATGTCAGACTTGCCTTCGCTTGCGAGTTTCATCAGATAGATTCGGCCGCGTGGCGAATCCATTTCTTCGTTCCAGAGGACGTAGGTTGGGCAGACCGGAAGGCAGAATCCGCAATGGACGCACTGGTCGATGAGTTCCCGCGCGGGCGGGTGATGGGAGTCAAAGGCGGTGGCAGTGGGCGCCGGCGTTGAGTCTGCCATCAGATGCCCCCTACGAATCGCCCGGGATTCAGCGTGTTCTTTGGGTCGAATTGTTTCTTGACGGCGCGCATAAGCGTCAGCGCGTCGCCGGGGTTGCCCCAGGCGTCGAGCGGAGTCATGGCGAGGGGACGATGCGCGATCATCAAGGAACCGCCTAGGGCTTCCAGCTTGGCACGAAGGGATTGGAGAGTGCTGGCAATTTCGGCCGGCTCGGCTTCGAGATATACGAAGCCAATGCCAGTCGCTTGCACAACCGCCTGGAAATAGACGCGATTCGCGGCGAGCGCTTCGTAGGTTTCGGCAATTTGTGTCGGGAGAACCGAGATTTTTGCCAAGGCGGAATTCGACGTTTTGTCTTTTGCGGCGGAATAGAGTTCCTGGCGGGCGTTCCAGACGGCGGGGCCTGGATCGATCACCGCTGCCGGCGCGAGAATGGTTTTGAGTTGCTCGATTTGGGCGCTCAAACCTGCCTGGGTCGCTTCGAAAAGAACGTCGATTTGCGGCTGCATGGACTCGACGAAACGAATTTGCAGGGCGGAGTGCGCGAGTTTTGAATCTTGAATCGCGAGGACCAGGCGCTGCGCCTCGCGTGCGTCGCGCGCCAGGCACGAGATCGTGCGCGACTCTTTCGGCATTGGATGGATGCGGAAGGTGGCGCGAGTGATGACGCCGAGTGTGCCCAAAGCCCCGGTCACCAGCTTGGAAAGGTCGTAGCCCGCAACGTTCTTGACGACTTTGCCGCCGCTTTTTGCGAGCGTGCCGTCGGGTAGCGCGAGAGTTACTCCAATGATCAAATCGCGTAGCGAGCCGAAGCGAAGGCGCAGCGCGCCACTGTCGTTGGTGGAAAGAACGCCGCCGACCGTGGCGCGGCTCGGCCACAAAGGATCGAGCGCGAGGCGCTGGCCGAGTTGGGAGAGAGTGTCGCGCAATTGCTTGATGGTGCAGCCGGCTTCGACGGTGACCGTGAGATCGGACCAGGCGTAATCGACGATAGCGTCGAGCCGCGCGATGGAGAGGACGATGTCGGCGCGCTGCGGGGGATTGCCCCAGGCTAGTTTGGTGCCGCCACCGCAGGGGATTACCGCCAGGATCGACTCGTTGGCTAGTTTCAGGATTTCTGCCAGTTCTTGTTCGTTGGCGGGTTCTACGTGGAGCTTCGGTTGGTCGGGATTTTCACCTGAGGCGCGGAGCCAGGGATACGGACTGAAGTCGGTGCCACTGGAGCTGTTCGTTGCGTTCGCACCTCCAGAAATGTCGCCGGCTGGGCGGATGTGCTCGGGGCCGACGATGGCGCGCGCGGAGCTTTCGAATGTGGCGATGCTCGGGATGGATTGAGAAGAAAGGCCCGCGTCCATCGTCAGAAGCGCTCCGCGATTCCAGCGGCTTCGAGGGGATGGGCTACGTACTTGCCGGGTTTTTCGCCGCACAGACGCGGCGTCGGAAAAACTTTGGTGGGATTCGAGAGCTGCAGCGGATCGAAGGCACAGCGCACGCGTTGCATGGTGGCCAGATCCGGCTCGCTGAACATTTTGGACATGGCGAGTTTCTTATCCTCGCCTACGCCGTGTTCGCCGGTGATCGATCCGCCCGCGGCGATGCAAATTTCGAGGATTTTGTAGGAGAGCGCTTCGGCAGCGGCTTCTTGTCCGTCGATTCGCCGATCGTAGAGAACCAGCGGGTGCAGGTTGCCATCGCCGGCGTGAAAGACGTTGGCTACGCGCACGCCGGCTTCTTTGCTGAGGCGGTCGATTTCGCTCATGACTTGCGGCAGGGCGGTGCGAGGGATCACGCCGTCTTGCACGATGTAGTTTGGCGAGATCCGGCCCATCGCGGCGAAGGCTGCTTTGCGGCCTTTCCACACCAGGGCGCGCTCGACTTCGGATTGCGCGACGCGAATCTCCGAGGCGCTGTTGCTGCGGCAAATTTCGTTGACGTGGGTCATCAAGTATTGGACTTCGGCGACCGGGCCGTCGAGTTCGACCAGCAGCAGCGCGCCGCAGTCGGGATAGTTCGCGTGGACGGCGGCTTCCGCGGCTTGGATCGACAGGCGATCCATCATTTCGATGGCGGCGGGGAGCATGCCCGCGGCGATGATGTCGCTAACAGCGGCGCCCGCTTCGTTGGTGGAAGGGAAAGCCGCGAGCAGGGTGTGGACGCACTCGGGGCGCTTCACGATGCGCAGGATGACTTTCGTGGCGATGCCCAGCGTGCCTTCGGAACCGACGAAGACGCCGGCGAGATCATAGCCGGGAGCGTCCAGCGCTTTGGCGCCGAGATGTACGAGCGTCCCATCGGGAAGTACGACTTCGAGTCCCAGGACGTGGGTGGTGGTGAATCCGTACTTAAGACAGTGGGCACCGCCGGAATTTTCCGCGACGTTGCCGCCGATGCTGCAGACCGATTGCGACGAAGGGTCGGGGGCGTAGAAATATTCCTGCCGCAGCACACGCCCGGTGATATCGAGATTGATGACGCCAGGTTCCGCCACGACGCGAGCGTTGGGCAGATCGATTTCGAGAATGCGGTTCATGCGCGTCAGGCTGATGACCACGCCGTTTTCGACCGGAAGCGCACCGCCGCTCAGGCCCGTTCCCGCGCCGCGGGCGACGAAGGGAATGCGTTGGCGGTGACACACACGCAGGATAGCCTGGACTTGCCCGGTGGATTCGGGGAGGAGCACGCCAAGCGGCATGACGCGGAAATTCGTCAGGGCGTCGCATTCATAGGTGTGGAGTTCTTCAGCGGAAGTGATCAGGCCGCGAGGACCGACAATAGCGCGCAATTCTTGAACGATGCGAGCGTCCACGCTGGCCTTTCCGCGGCTGAGCGGCTGCTCCTCGAGCCAAATCTGAGGAGAAAGAGAAGCTTGCCCCATCGCTTGGGGAAGGTCAAACCGCCAGAACGCAACTGGTCAATGCACGACGATCAATATGCGTCGGTCAATGAATGACCATTTTCGTGAACGGAAACACGTAGGCCTGCAGGAACACCAGCACGCCGACCAGAGAGGCAAGCGCGATGCTGTGGAAGAACACGTACCGCAGGATGTCGCCCTCGTGGCCGTACCACTCCGTCGCGGTGCTGGCCACGACGATGCTCTGCGCGTCGATCATCTTGCCCATCACGCCGCCGCAACTGTTTGCCGCACACATTAATGTGGGCGACACACCGACCTGGGCCGCGGATATTTTCTGCAGGCTCCCGAAGAGCACGTTGGAAGCAGTGTCGGAGCCGGTGAGGGCCACGCCCATCCAGCCTAGTAACGTGCCGAAGAAGGGATACAGCATGCCGGTGCGGGCGAAGGCCAGTCCCATAGTTGCATCGAGACCGGAGTAGCGGGTCATAAATCCAATCGACATCATGGCCGCGATGGTCAGCAGGGAAAAGCGGACCTTGTACAAAGTCTTTCCGTACTGCCGCAAAAGCTGGAGTGGGCCGAAGCCCATCAGAAAGCCGGAGAGAAGCGCCGCGATTAAAATGCCGGTTCCGGAGGCCGACAGCCAGTTCAATTGAAGGACGGCGGCCTCCGCGGTGGGTTTCAGGACGACAGGGGGCATGCGCAGAACCAGGTTGTGCAGGCCGCTGATGGGAATTCTGAAAATGGAGATTTTGTCCAGGAAAGCCTTCGTCGATGGCAATCCCCACACGAAGACGAGCACGCTCAGAATGGCCCACGGGATCCACGCCTTTACGACTTCGCCGGTGCGATAGCCGTGTTTTCCTCTGGCGGCACGGTCTGTTTCATGACCTTCCAGTCCCCATATCCGCCTTGGGTGCCACACGAGCAGCAGCGTGGTGACCGCGGCCATCGAGCACACCGAGGCAATCACATCAACTAGCCAAGGGCCGTGAAGGTTTGAAACCAAAAATTGCGGGACCGCGAAAAATACGCCCGCCACCAGCACCGCGGGCCACACTTCGATCATTCCGTTGAAGCCCGCGAACGTCCAGATCAGCCAGAATGGCACCAGCACGGAAAAGAATGGCAAGATTCGTCCCGCCATGCCGCTGAGTTGCAACAGATTCAATCCGCTGACGCCCTGCAGCGCGACGAGGGGCGTACCGAGAGCGCCGAAAGCCACCGGAGCAGTGTTGGCGATCAGGGACAGACCCGAAGCTTGAAGTGGTTTGAAACCCATGCCGATCAAGATGGCTGCGGTCACGGCGACTGGGGCGCCGAATCCGGCCGCGCCCTCGAAAAACGCACCGAAGGCAAAGGCGATCAACACCAGTTGCAGGCGGCGGTCCTGTGTGATGCCCATTAGACTTTCCTGCAGAATCTTGAAAAGCCCGGCCTCGCAGTTGAGGTCGTACATGAAAATTACGTTCAGGATGATCCAGCCGATCGGGAACAGGCCGTAACACATCCCGTAGATCCCAGCCATCACCCCCATTTTCGCCGGCATTCCAAATACGCCGATGGCAATCGCCAACGAAGCCGCCAGACCGATCAACGCCGCGAAGTGCGCCTTAATCCGTAACAACGCCAAGGCTCCCAGCAGGACCAGAACCGGTATGGCGGCCACCAGCGTGGACAGCCACCAATGGCCAAGTGGATCATAGACTTGTGTCCAGGTCACAGGCAGCCCTCCGAAGGTAGGAATGTCGACGCTGGTAGCGCGGAATGTTTCGAGAGCCGTGTAGAACACGCAGGCGCCTTGCGCTCGCGATTGTTTCCCCGAAATCTCACGTTTCCGATGGTGGATACTGCCTTGCGGAATGCATCCCGTCAAGCAATAAGACCCATCCGTTCTTTGAACGTTTGTTCACATTCAGGAGGAGGCTCACTCCCCGACGGGAGCGGGCAAATCTCTGTCGCTCCGCTGCATCAGAGCCGGCATGCACTGCCTTCGCACGGTACAATCCCGGCAACAGGTACTGGCGATGTTTTTGAGAATCTACGTGGTTCT
>JBEKWY010000195.1:0-9039 GCA_049512575.1 Candidatus Acidiferrum sp. | reverse complement strand
GCGAACCGCGACGCGTACGCTGAGATGGCTCCGGCCAATGCCGAAGGGAAGCGGCTCCCTATCCCAGGAGCCGCATCCCGGCCGCCTCGCGCAAACCGCGAAGATTCCGGCACGACGCCATCCAACAAAAAGAAAACGGCGCCCGACATTCCTCCAGGAGCCGAGCCTCTTCCGCCCGACGGAGCCAGTTTCGTCGAAGCCATCCACGAAAAAGTAGACCTGATCGAGCTGGAAGTGAGCCTTCTCAAATCCGATGACGAAAAAATCCGCCAGCGCGAACTCGCCTACCTCCGCGAACTGATCTATGGCAAGAACGCGGCTTTTTCCACCGACGATGAAATCCCCCACGTCGTTTTCGGTCCGCCCGACGCTCCTCGCGACCCCGGAAGCGCCTAGAAGAATTTGCGCACGAACAACGCTCGGCCTAACAGTCTGCCGAAAAACTGGGACCGCCACTCGGGTCCTGCTCCGACGCCAGGGCACGGCTTCAGCCGTGCCAACCAAGTCAGCACGCGAGACCGGCTTCAGCCACTGAGGGCATCGCTCGCAGCCGTCCTTCAGACGTTCTCGCGCTACTTATGAACTCTCTTTCTGCGAGGAAAAAGGAACCATCATGACCGCAAATCCAAAACTCGAGCATCTCGGAATGATCGTCGAAATCGCCGGCGTCGCCTCAGCCGTGGCGGGCGTCGTCCTCAGCCTGCATCACTGGCCCGCCGCGGCAGCGTTGATTGGCGGCGGCGTAGCTTACGTAGTTGGCAAGACCCTGCGCGGCGAGTAAGACAACCATTCCGAACCGTTCATGTCGCCCCTGCTGAAACGTCTCGCTAAAGCTCGCTTCACCACCGCGCAGAAAACACTCAACATCAGCAACTACAACCCGCACGATCGACAGAAAGAGTTCCGAAATTCAAAGGCCAAATATCGCCTGTTCGGTGGCGCGGCCGGGCCCGGTAAGACGTGGGCGCTTCTGTGGGAAGCGATCCACCAGGCATTTCTCTATCCAGGTTCCGACTCGCTGCTTCTCCGACGAACGTATCCGGAGCTCGAGTCCTCGTTGCTCGCTCAGTTTCGACGCGACGTGCCGCGTTCGCTCTACAAGCGCTACAACGAGTCCAAGCATGTGGTCACCTGGATAAACGGCTCAACCACGCGCTTCGGCTATTGCCGCAACGAAAGCGACGTTTACCAATACCAAGGCGCCGAATTCCAATTCATTGGGCTCGATGAGCTGACGCATTTCACGCTGCGGCAGTGGCAATTTCTTACCTCCCGCAACCGTTGCCCGGTGAAGGGAAGCGTCGCGTGCATGGCCGGCGCCACCAACCCTGGCAATGTTGGCCACGCCTGGGTGAAAGCGCTGTGGGTCGATCACAAAGCGCCGCCGGGATTTGACCGAGAGGATCAATATGACGCGCGCGATTACGATTTTATTCGCGCGCGGCTCGACGATAATCCGATCTACGCCAACGACGCGGCCTATCGCCGCACCCTGGAAGCGTTGCCCGAACATTTGCGCCGCGCCTTCCTGGAGGGCGACTGGAACGTTTTCGCCGGCCAGTATTTCGACGTGTTCGACGTCGGCCGCCACACCACGAGGCCAGAGGACTTCCGTCTCGAACCCTGGTGGCCGCGCTGGATTTCCGTCGATTGGGGCTTTAACCACCCCAGCGCAGTCTATTGGCACTGCGCCGTCCCAGGAGTTCCGCTGCGCGCTTCCCCGGGCGGTCCCGAATTAGATGTGAACTGTCATCCTGAGCGAAGCGAAGGACCTCAACGTTACGATTCGGCAGCATCGTTCGGCAGGAGCGGGCCTTACCAGTCACCAGTCACGAGTCACCCGTCACGCATCGTCACCTACCGCGAATTCGTGCAAAACGGCCTCTCCCCGCGCATGCTCGGCCAGGCGATCGCCGAGCGCTCCGGCCGCGAGCGCATCAGCGAAGCCTTCCTCTCACCGGACGCCTTCGCGCATCGCACGTCGGAAGCGTCGATCGCCGAGCAGCTCGGCGAAGTGTTGACCATGAACGGATTGCCGCGGCCCGCAGCCGCGGACGACGATCGCATCGGCGGCTGGCAACTGATGTACCAGTTGCTGGAGTCCGACGCCTGGCTGATCACCGACAATTGCAGCAGGCTCATCGACAGCCTGCCGCTGCTGGTTCGCGACGACCACCGCGTCGAAGACATCCGCAAGGTGGAAGGCGACGACCCGGCCGACGCCGCTCGATATGGATTGGTCTCCGGTGTAAGGCTCGCCGGTGTCACGGCGCAAACCGCCCGCTCCGGCGGGTACGGCGCGCCCAGGGCGGGGCAACCCCCGCCCCAAAATAGTGCGCCACACTTCGTCACGGGGATGCCGCTGGGCCAACAGATCGCGCGCCAGGTGAGCGCCACGGATCCGACATCGCAAGCGATCCACTACCAGCGTCTCGAAGCCGAAGCGCGCAAGCAGTTCCGCCCACAGAAGTTTCCGAGGCGCCCCCGGTAGCGCAGGCACTCTTGCCTGTGCTGCCCCAGCCGACGCCGTGCGAACCGGGAGAAGAAAACACGAGTGAAGGATTTTCTTCAACGATTGCTACATAGCCGCTACGTCGGCCTGCTGGAAGGGGAAGTGGTCCGCCTGCGCGCCGAAAATCGCGCGCTGACAAACTCGCTGCTCGGCACCGCCGGCTTTCCGCCCGTGGACTTTCCCGAGGCAGCGAAGCTGCAACCGTTGTCGCGCCCGCGAAAGCGTTCCTGGCACCAGATTCAAGCGCTACGCGAAACCGAAGCCGTGCGTGACGCAGAGGCTGAACATTCCGTCATCGCCGGCAACCATTCGTAAAAAAAAAGGAAAAGGCGGCTCGAAGAGAGCCGCCTTGAAACCTGCACTGGACGCGCTTGAGAACCGCACACAAAGTATAACCGTACTTTAGATTTTTTCACCAAGTACCCCGCGAAAGGCACATGCGGAGAGTACATAGAGGCGGCGAGGTCGATGGACCTATACCCGACAACGGAAACTTGGACCGGCCTTCCCGGCGAGATCGCCCCGGCCGACGGCAACTACACACCGCAAATGATAACGCCGATCCCGTCAGCAGCCGGCGGCGACGATTCGTCCCGACTAGTAGCGCCGCCATCCCTGGCGGCTCCGGATTATCCTTCTTCACAAAACAGCCGGCTGGAAGCCGGCGCTACCAGTGCGCAACCACTCGACCTCGGCCCTAACAACGAACTGCTCGAAGACCTGAAGCCGAAGCTGGTACATGCTCTGCGCGAATTGGTGCGGCAATACCGCGAAGAGGGTGTCGTCGCCCGACGCAACGAAATCCGGCGCATTCGCCAGGCGCGCCTTTTCTGGCAAGGCTTGCAGTATGCCTGGTGGAATCCCAACGACATGAACTGGCATCTGCCGTATGAAAACCGCTCCAGCGACGATCGCGAGCTCGAGGACATGCCGCGCTACCAGTTCGTCACCAATTTTTACCAAGGCTTCGGCCTGTCGTTCGTCGCCGTCCTTTCCCAAGATGTCCCGACAGAACTCACGGATCAGCAGCTTGCCAGCACCAACGCTCTCAATCAGCAGTTGCTAGGCCAGCAGCAACAAGTCGGCAACAACCTGACGTCGCAGTACCAAAGCATCCTGAACAATCCCGGCCTGAGTCCCGCCGCCAAAGCCGCGGTTACGGCGCAATCGCAAGGCTCGATCGCCAGCGCCTTCGATTCGTTGCAGCAATCCGCCGCGAATCGTGTCGCCCGAACAGGCAACTCCGCCGGCTTCAGCGCGCTCACCGACGACCTCGCCCGCCAGAAGGGAATTGCGGAAGGGAATCAAGCCCAGCAAAACCAGCTCGCCTTCTACAACACCGCGACTCAACAGCAAATGTCCGCCCTGCAAGGTCTAAGCGGCCTCTACGGCGTGGACTCCAATCTCCTGGGCCGCACCCTGGGCATCCCGTCGCAACTCCTCAGCGTCCGCGCCAACGCCTCCAAGCCCACCGGTTTCTTCAGCTCGCTAGGCAACTCCACCGGCGGTGGTCTGGGCAGCACCCTGGCCGCCCTTCCGGGCATGTTCCTGTAAACAACGCCGCTTGACGCGACGTGGCACCGGCCGTAGGGGCGGGGCTTGCCTGCCGCGGCAGGCTTGCTCCGCCCGGCGCCAACAGGGGGCTCACGCGGCTCTGTTCGGCACGAACCGGTTCGTCATATGGGTCCCGCGTAAACACGCGAACCCACGATTCGATAGGAATCTAATGCTCTTCCACCTTCTCACGCAGCAAACGGCGGCAGGCTGGCTCACCACGCTCCTCCCAGTCTCCGTCCAATTCGTCCTATTCCTCCGCTGGCTGCACCGCCGCATGCGCACCGACGAAATCGTCCACGTCTGCGTCCGCGACATCGCGCTGAACCACCTGCCGCACATCTACACGTCGCTGCAAGCCATCAGCGCCAAGCAGGGAATTACCCTGCATGAATTGCCGGTGATTCACTTCGTCGACCTCGGCACCCGCAAGCGTCCATAACATGGGAATTCCCCTTCACCTGGTAGCCATGGCCAGCAGAGCCGCCGCCGCCCAATCCCTCGAACCCGCGCTGGTCTGCGCGGTAGTCGAGCAGGAATCCGGCTGGAACCCGTGGGCCATGCGCTACGAGCCGGCCTTCTTCGCGAAATACGTGGCCCCGCTCTATACCAACAATAAGGTCAGCGCCTCGGAAGCCTACGCCCGCGGCTTCTCGTGGGGCCTGATGCAAGTGATGGGACAAGTCGCCCGCGAAGCAGGATTCGACCCGCTGTTCTTGTCTTCGCTCTGCGATCCCGACCAAGGGCTGGCCATCGGCTGCAAAATCCTGCGCAAGAAGCTCGACTCTATGGCCGGCGACACCACCCGCGGCCTTCTAGCCTGGAACGGCGGAGCAAATCCCGCCTACCCAGCCCAGGTCCTGGCCCGCAAAGCTCGTTATCTATAACCCTAGCAACGCACACGTAGGCGCCGGGCTTCAGCCCGGCCCGCCCAGACGTTCAGCAACCCTGCAGCGATGAGCAATCCAACTCTCGCGCGAAAGGCCAACCAAGAATGCCGTGGAAACTCGCGATCCGCGCAGGAGAACTCCTGGTAACCGCGACCTTACTGCTAGCCCTGACCGCAGCTTGGCGCGCCGACCGCAACGACCGCGCCCAACTCGCCGCCGAACTAGCCTCGGCCAAACAATCCATGGCTCAAGTCGACGACCGCCAACACACCCGAGACTCCCAACTCCTGCAAACACTAGCCACGCTAGCCGCCGACAAGCGAACCGTCACCACGCCGACCCAAATCATCCGCGAGCTACCCCAACAGCTGGACCTCCCGGTGCCAATCACGCTGCAGCCAGCAACGCCGAATTCTCCGGAAACGAAGCCGAATGCGCTCGAGCCGAAAACGGGTCCCACACCACCGCCCGAATCGACCGCCGCGAATCCCTCCAAGGGTGACGCGCGGTCCCAAGCCGTGATCCCAGCCGCCGATCTCAAACCACTCTACGACTTCGCCCTGGACTGCAAAGCCTGCCAAGCCAAGCTATCCGCCGCCCAGGGCGACCTAACCGACGAGAAGACCAAAAACGCCACGCTAGCCAAAGAGCGCGACGAAGCCCTCCGCGCAGCCAAAGGAGGCAGCCTCCTCCGCCGCATCGCCCGAGCCACAAAGTGGTTCGTTTTAGGCGCTGCCGCCGGAGCCATCGCCGCCCGCGTCACCCACTGACGCCAGCCGCCGCCGGCGCCAGCCGCCGCCAACAATACGCACGAAACATTCCTTTACGCGCGCGATGCGTCGTCCGATCGGGCGCTCGACTGGCGCACCCCCCCGCGCCAGTCGAGCAGAACAGGAGAGAAGACCTACGAAGGACCGTTGTAAGGGCCGAGGGAGGTCGCCCAAGCCCAAAATAGTTGAGTAAACCGAAAGATTTCGCTTGACAGACCGTCCTATAAGTTATATTATGTTAACTACGAAATCGATCTGAAATCTCCCCATTTAAGCGCTCTTCTTTCTACCCCGTAACCTGCCCTATTCTTGGAGCTCGCGCAGCTCTTTGCGCGGCCGGCATCGCAACTTCATTTTTGGGAATACGGAAAACGTTGAGCGATCTCGCACGAACACGGACGTCTCGAACGCCCATCGACTCGCGATTATTTCTTGTCCGCGGCCTTCGACGACTTCTGTTGGGCGATCTCGTACTGAATATATTGCTCCAGCAAATGCGGGTCGGCTCCCACGAGCCTGCGTCCATTCACGAAGATCGTCGGCGTGCTATTGACGTCCAGCTTCTGGCCATTGGCCCGGCTGGCATCGACGGCCGCCGCGGCCTCAGGGCTTGCCATACAAGCCCGAAACGTGTCGGCATTGAGCCCGGCTTGTCCCGCGTATTCGCTCATCTTCATCCAGGCATTCTCGGCGGAGATGATGTCCTGATTGTCGTAGATCGCGTCGTACATCTTCCAGAAAGCCGCCGGGTCCTGCTGATAGGCGCAGCGCCCGGCCAAAGCCCCAGTCCGCGCCCAGGGGTGCAGCACCTCGATCGGATAGTCCTTGAACACGACCCGCACCTGAGGATAGTTCTTCAGCATGCCGCGCATCACGTCATGCAAACTACGGCAGACTGGGCACTCGAAGTCCGAAAACTCCACCAGCGTCACCGGTGCCTTCGGATCGCCAAGTGACGGTGCATCCTTAAGATCGATCATGGCCCGGTTCTGTGCCAGCGGATCCTTCGCCAGTTCCGATACGTCACCCCGAATCAGGTACTTGCCATCCTTGCTGACGTAGAACTTCGCGTCCTCGGAGCCTTCCCCGGTTTTGACCGACACCGAAGTCTCCAGCAATCCCGGTATCGGAGTCTCCTTCGGGGCCGAAACCGTCAGCTGCACGTCCGGGCCAAAGGCGTATAGATTGCGTAGATAAGCTTCGATGCTCTTCTGTAAGGGCGTCAACTCGACACTTGATGCTGCGGGCGTTGGCTTGACGGCAACGGGCGGATTATCCGGCCCAGTCTGTGCGATGCTCGTCCGAGCCAGCAGTCCCAGCGCAAGAACCGCCGTCACGCCCAATGCTGTTTTCACCGGAACCTCTTCCTCTTATGGAATGAACTTCTGCGCGATGGGAAACGGCCGCCCGAACCCGAATGCCCGCGACGTAATCTTAAGCCCTGGCGCAGACTGCTTGCGCTTGTATTCGTTGCGGTCCACATGCTGCGCGATGTCCCGGACCAACTGAATGTCGAACCCATAGCGATCCGCGATCTCCTGGGGACTCTTCAGATCCTCAATGTACAACTTCAGGATTCGATCGAGGACGTCATAAGGCGGCAAGCTGTCCTCGTCCTTCTGATCGGGCCGCAGCTCCGCCGACGGCGCTTTGTCGATCGTCGCCCGGGGAATGAGTTCCCTCTCGCGGTTGATCCAATTCGCTAGTTCGTAGACCATCAGTTTCGGCACGTCGGAAATCACCGCAAGTCCGCCGGCCATATCGCCGTACAGCGTGCAATATCCGACCGCCAACTCGGATTTGTTGCCGGTGCTTAGCAGCATCGATCCATACTTGTTCGAGAGCGCCATCAAATAATTCCCGCGAATGCGCGCCTGAATGTTTTCTTCCGCCACGCCTTCCGACAGTCCATGGAACGCGGGCGCCAGCGCCTTGCGGTATGCATCGAAAACGTCCCCGATGGGCAATGTGATGAGCTCGATGCCCAGTCTCGTTGCCAGCTCCCTGGCGTCGTTCTTGCTCCCCTCGGAGGAATACGGCCCCGGCATGGAAACGCCTTGCACGTTCGCCGCGCCCAGTGCGTCCACCGCGATGGCCGCCACGACGGCGGAATCCACGCCACCGCTGAGACCGACCAGCACTTTCTTGAATCCGCATTTGAACACATAGTCGCGCGTCCCAATCACCAGCGCGCGGTATGCATATTCGATTTCTTCCCGTGGCTGCGGATGAATTTCGCCCTGTCCGGTCTCCGTATCAAACAGTACGAGATCTTCCTCGAAAGCCAGGGCCTGTGCCGCGACTTTTCCGTCCGCGGTCAACGCCAGGCTCGCACCGTCAAAGATCAGGCTGTCGTTCCCTCCCACCTGGTTAACGTAAATTACGGGCCGATGGTGGCTCCTGGCAATCGAACGCAGCATGTCAAAGCGCAGGGCTCGTTTATCGATGGTATAAGGAGACGCCGAGATATTCAGCAGCAGGCTGGTTCCCTGCACCACCAGTTCGGTCACGGGGTCCCGGTCATAACGTGATTCGGGCCAGAAATTCTTTTCGTTCCACACATCTTCACAAATGGTGATGCCGAGATGCTCGCTTCCGAAATCGTAAGTTGATTGTTTTTCTGCGGGTTGAAAGTATCGAGACTCATCGAAAACGTCGTAAGTCGGCAGCAGCATCTTGCTCTGCTCGAAAACGATGCGGCCTCCGCAAAGCAATGCCGCTTTGTTGGCAATCGCCCTGGTCCGTTTGCTCTTGACGCGCCCGGCGTAGCCGACAATCGCGGGCAACGCCACTTTTTTCGCCAACTCCTTCAATTCCTTGACGTTTTGCTCGATGAAGGCCGGGCGTTCGAGGAGATCCTGCGGCGGATAACCGCACAGACACAGCTCGGAAAAGACGGCCAAGGTCGCGCCGCGCTGCTGCGCCTGCTCGGAAAGGCTCAAAATGCGCGCAGAATTTCCAGAGAAATCGCCTACCGTGGGATTGAATTGCGCGAGAGCTATCTTCATGCTGGCACTTTAGAATACGGTCGCCCTCAACAGATTGCAAACGCCCCGTTCCCGACTGGTAGCGCCGGCTTGCCCTGAGGATCGAAGGGCATCCTGCCGGCTCGGGTAGGGGCACAGCACCGCTGTGCCCCAAACGCCCAGGCGCAAACCGCAATCACCTCAACGAATCAACCCACAATCGCGCTGGCTATGGCTTCTGCGCGATCAAGCTGGCGATTCCCTTTCCCGCCCGCAATTCCCGATAAAACAGCAATCGCAGCGATGGAAACGCCGTTCGCAATTCCCCGTGCTCCAGGAGATGCTCG